>CACESO010000004.1 GCA_902562205.1 uncultured Pelagibacteraceae bacterium
ATACTTAAATTTTTAATCATTATGAATGACCCAAACAATCCTTGTATATTCTGTAAAATTAATCAGAAAGAATTAATATTTGAAAATGATTACGCATATGCTTCTTCCGACAGTTATCCCGTTTCAAAGTTACACTCATTAGTTGTTCCAAAAAGATGTGTAGAAAATTATTTTGAATTAGATGAAAAAGAAATCTTAGCCTGCAATAATCTTATAAAAAAATTAAAAAAAGAAATAATGAAAAAAGATAAATCAGTAGAGGGTTTTAATATAGGAACAAATGCTGGAAAGGTTGCAGGACAATCTATATTTCATTGCCATATACATGTGATTCCGAGAAGAAAAGGGGATGTGGACAATCCACAAGGTGGTGTAAGAAGCGTTATACCTTCAAAACAACATTATACTCGAAAAATTAAAAAATAATGTTCTTATTGGGCAAATAGTGCGCTTTAATCACTGTTGAACTATTTTTTTAAGTATACTAGTAATAATAAAATTTTTATAAAAATATGTTTACAACCAATCCATTTGCAATTTTAGCTGAAACAATTCCAATGATGGCAATTCAATCTTTTGTAATTGTTATGGTTGGGCTAGTTATTTTAGGGACGGTATTGGATATGATACATAAAAAAAATGTTAAATATTTTTTCAATAATGCCAAAAAAGCAAAAAAATCAGCTAAGAAGGAATTGGGGACTGGCGAAAGGTTAGCCGTTATCGGCAAGACAATAATTCATGATATTGGAACAACAGCTGAACTCGGCTGGGGTAAAAGAAGAATTGCTCATGTCTTAGGAATGTATGGAACAATCCTTTTTTGGATTGGTTCTGCTGCAATGATATTTTTTTATACCGATTCTCAAACTCCAAACGTTTGGCCAATTCTTTGGCATGTAGGAGCAATAATGACTTGTTTGGGTGGATATTGGTTTTGGCTTTTTTTAAGAGTAGATGTTGCAGCTGAAGCAAATTCGGTATTTAGAATAATTACTGCAGATTTATTTGTGTTAGCACTCCTAGCGTCTGCTACTTTTGGTTTAATCTGGTCTTACTTACAGTTTAATCAAATGGTCGGATGGGACACTTTATTTCTAGTCCTTTTTGGGGTTTCAAATATAGTTTTATTTGGTGGCGTTTACTGGTCTAAGTTCGCTCACATGTTCTACAAACCTGGAGCAGCAATACAAAAAAATTTAGCTGAAGCTGATGGTTCAAGAGATAATCTTCCCCCACCAGCAGATGCGCCAGAACAATTTGGACTTGGTATAAAAAGAGAAGAGCCAAAACACTATTAATATGTTAGAATTAAAAAAGGAGATAAAATAAATGTCAACATTTGTATACATGACTAGGTGCGATGGTTGTGGCCACTGTGTAGATATCTGTCCTTCAGATATCATGCATATAGATAAAAATATTAGAAGAGCAAAAAACATTGAGCCAAATTTTTGTTGGGAATGTTACTCTTGCGTCAAAGCCTGTCCTAATCATGCAATAGATGTGAGAGGCTATGCAGACTTTGCCCCGATGGGTCATAGTGTAAGAGTAAGAAGAGAAGAAGAAAAAGGAACGATTTCTTGGAAAATAAAATTCAGAAATGGAACAGAAAAAGATTTTGTATCTCCGATAACAACAAAGCCTTGGGGAAAATTCATCCCAAAACTTGCTGATGGTGATAAACCTAATCAAGGAGAAATTAATTCTCAAATACTTTATAACGAACCTCACGGTTTAAATACTGATAAAGATCTTCCAACTTTAGATAAGAACTCCTTTAAAAAAGGAGTTTATTATTAATGCCTAAAAATAAAACTGTCTTTGAAGATTGTGATGTACTAGTTGTTGGCGGTGGTATGGCCGGTACTGGTGCTACTTTTGAAGCTAGACATTGGGGAAGAAATTTAAAAATCATTTGTGTTGAAAAAGCAAACATTGATAGAAGTGGTGCAGTAGCTCAAGGGCTTTATGCAATTAACTGTTACATGGGAATGCAGTGGGGAGAAAACCAGCCCGAAGATCACGTGAGATACGCCAGAAATGATTTGATGGGATTAGTTAGAGAAGACTTAGGTTATGACATGGCAAGACACGTTGACTCAACTGTTCATATGTTTGATGAATGGGGATTGCCTATGATGAAGAATAAAGAGACAGGCAGATACCAAAGAGAAGGTAAGTGGCAAATAATGATTCACGGTGAAAGTTATAAACCGATCGTTGCTGAAGCTGCAAAAAAGTCAGCTGATAAAATTTACAATAGAATAATGATAACTCATCTTCTTAAAGATGAAGAAAATGAAAATAGAGTTGCTGGAGCGGTTGGTTTTAATATGAGAACTGGTGATTATCATGTATTCAAAGCTAAAGCAGTAATTATAGCTGCAGGAGGTGCATCACATATATTTAAACCCAGAGCAGTTGGTGAAGGTATGGGAAGAACTTGGTATGCACCATGGAGTAACGGCTCTGCTTACGCATTACCAATAGCAGCTGGTGCTAAGATGACACAAATGGAAAATAGAATTGTGCTTTGCAGATTTAAAGATGGTTATGGCCCGGTTGGTGCTTATTTTTTACATTTAAAAACATATACGCAGAATGCTAACGGCGAAAATTATGAAAAAAAATGGTACGATGCCACAAAAAAACTTGTTGGTGAATATATAGACCATCATCCAACTCCAACTTGTTTAAGAAATCATGCATTCATCCAAGAAGTAGCAGCAGGTGGTGGACCAATCCACATGGTAACTAAAGAAGCGTTTCAAGATCCTCATTTAGAAACTGTTGGATGGGAAAACTTTTTGGGTATGACAGTGGGTCAAGCTGTAGTTTGGGCATCACAAAACATAGATCCAAAGTATACTAATCCAGAATTAACAACTTCAGAGCCTTATGTAATGGGTTCACACGCAACATGTTCAGGAGCATGGGTAAGTGGTCCAGAGGACATCGCACCGGATGATTATTTTTGGGGATATAACAGAATGATGTCTGTAGAAGGTTTATTTGGAGCAGGAGATACAGTAGGTGGGAGTGCTCACAAATTTTCATCAGGTTCTTTTACAGAAGGAAGACTAGCTGCAAAAGCCGCTGTGAAATATATTGAAGATAAAAAAGCAAACAACATTAAGTTGAGTGAGAAACAATACAACGATTTAAAAGAAGTAATTTACAAACCTTTAGAAAATTATACAGTTGGAAGAAATGAAATAACTGGAGGAACTGTTTCACCAAGTTATATTTCACCTATACAAGGCCTACAAAGACTTCAAAAAATTATGGATGAATATTGTGGTGGTATCACTAACAATTATATGACAAATGATAATCTTCTTAAAAAAGGTTTAGAATTATTAGATTGGCTTCAAGAAGACTTAGAAAATGTAGGAGCTGAGGACTATCACCAGTTAATGCGAGCTTGGGAGCTGAAACATAGAGCTTTAACATCTCAATGTGTTACTGAACATACTTTATTTAGAGAAGAAACTCGTTGGCCAGGATACTATTATAGAGGCGATCATATGAAATTAGATGATGAAAATTGGCATTGTTTGACAGTATCAAGAAGAGATCCTGAAACAGGTAAGTTCACAATGGAAAAAAAACCTGTTTATCACATAGTAGACGATAAAGAGAAAAAAAAGGCATCTTAAAAGGACTTCAAAAATATGAGCTTCACATCAAAGACTGATGATGAAATTATAAAATTGGCTAATCCAATATGGTTAAATCTTATTAAGTCCTCAAATATGAAAGATTATGGAGGTTTTACCAGGGATTTTTCTTCACAAATGCTCTATGGAGCAAATGAGGTTGAGCTAGGTAAGCAATGGGCTAGCAATAAATTGATCTCAAGTTTGACCGATAATTTCCAGGCTTTTGGTTGTTTAAGACGAGGGATGCACGTAACGGTATTGTTTAAACAGACAAGTACTACAGAAGAGGGTGAGTTCTTAGGAAGACTTGTTCTTGGAGAAGAGGGCGGTGCTGTGAAGGTATTTGGAGCAACTATTTTTTAAAAAATTCTTGCAAAGATCCTTATAAAGGTGTACTTGGTGAGTATGCTTGAATATTTCCAAAAACACACAAACTCTTTCAAGCACATATTTAACTTAAAAATTATATCAAATTTAAATACTAAAATTGCTCTTTATATAGGTTTAGCAGCATACTGGGTAGTAATGTTATCTAGTACTTTTTTCGGATTCTAAATATCAAACAGTTGACTTTAATAGTTTTGAGGAATAATCAATCCTAATGGAATTCTTTCTTCCTATTGCAGAAGTAAATGTAAGCTTACCTTTTATCTTTTTTTTAAGTTTAGTTGTTGGAATTTTATCAGGTTTATTTGGTGTTGGTGGTGGTTTTTTAATGACCCCTTTCTTAATTTTTTTAGGAATTCCACCAGCTTATGCAGTGCCAAACGAGGCTAATAATATTTTAGGTACATCTATATCAGGATCTACAACGCATTATTTGAAAGGTACTCTTGATTATAAAATGGGTTTAATGATTGTAGTTGGTGGCGCTATGGGAACTATCCTAGGTATTTTAACTTTTACCTATTTTCAAGACATTGGAAAAATAAATATCGTAATTTCATTAGCATACATGTACATCTTAGCAATCATTGGAACAATGATGTTAGTTCAAGGTGTTACCGAAATAGACAGAGCCCGAAAAAAAATTATTGTTAAAAAAAAATTACACGATCATAATTGGTTACAAGGTTTGCCTTTTAGAATGAGGTTTAAAAAATCTAAACTTTATGAAAGTGCTTTTACTCCAATTATCATGGGATTTATTGTGGGTTACATAGCAGCTATACTTGGTGTTGGTGGAGCTTTTATACTTGTTCCTGCGATGATTTATATTATAGGAATGCCCACTAAATTAATTCCTGGAACTTCTTTATTTGTAACAATATTTATAAGTGCAATAGTTACTATCCTGCATGCGTTTAATTACGGTACGATTGACTTAATATTAGTAACAGTTTTAATTTTAGGTTCTATACTTGGGGTTCAAATAGGTCAGAAGATTGGTGAAAAAGTTGATAGCTCTCAGTTTAAAACTATTTTAGCAATGCTTTTGTTATTAGTTGGGATAGCGATAGCATATGATACTTTCTTTGTAGAAGAGGTAATTAAACAGACATCAAATAACGGATCTAAAACATTAGGACCAATCTCCCAATTTGTAAGAGACTTATCTAAAAATGTTCCAGTTCTTTATGGATTGTTCTCAATTGTTTTAGCCCTTGTGTTGGGTGTTGGTGCGGCAATTTTGAGAAGGTTTTTATCAAATCTTAAAAAGAAGTTTGTATACACAGCTCCACCTGCTTCACAAAAGTAGTTTAATTTTATAAAATTGATTATAATGTATTCAAAATGAAAAAAATATTTGTCTTATTATTAATCATATTACCTTTCAATTTAGCTGTAGCTGATAAACAAACAACATTTGATAATGATATTTTTAATAAAGCTCAGTCAGACGGAAAGACTGTAATTGTAAGTTCATGGATTAAATATTGCACATCATGTGCTAGTCAAATGAAGGCATTAAAAGATGTTGAAAAAGATTTTGATAATTTAATTTATCTTACATTTGATGTTACAAATAGGGAAATTGCCAAACAACTGAACATTCAATTCCAAACTACGCTTGTAATTTATAAAAACAATAAAGAAGTCTATCGAAGTTTGGGCGAGTTAACTAAAGATAAAATTTATAAAGCTATAAATTCTGTAATTTAATTAGGCACTTCTGTACAACTTAGTCATCACAAATTCTTTATGGCCTAGTGCTTCAGCACAAGTTAGTCTCCCATTTGCAACTTTAATAGTAGATTTAATCAATTCATCACCTGCCTGATCAAGATTCATTTCTCTTGATAATATTTTTGAAACATCGACATCAATATGTTCACTCATAGTTTTCGCTGTTAATGGATTAGCTGTAAGCTTAATCACAGGCTCAATGGGATTGCCAATTATATTTCCTTGACCAGTCGGAAATAAATGAATGTTAAAACCCCCAGCAGCTTGAAGAGTGACACACTCAGCAGCCGCTGATGATGTGTCCATGAAATATAAACCTTTTCCTTTAGTTGGTTCCTCAGCTGGTTCCAATACATCTATAAATTTTCTTGAACCTATTTTTTGAAAATTTCCAAAAGCTTTTTCCTCAATTGTTGTAAGTCCTCCAGCAATATTTCCAGCTGTTGGTTGACTTTCCGACAAATCATTTGTTGCTTCCTTTAATATAAAGTCATTGTATGAACTCCAAGTTTTCATAAATTTATCTTGAGCTTCTTTTGTTTTACCTCTTTTTGCACATACAGTTTCGGCTCCAGTTAATTCTGAAGTTTCACCAAAACATAAGTGTACTCCAAGTGGCTCGAGTTTATCCATTAAGTTTCCAACAGTAGGATTAGATGCAAGACCTGATGTTGTATCAGACTCTCCACATTTTACCGATATCCATAAATCACTTATAGGACATTCCTCTCTTTGTTTTTCAGATGCCCACATTGAAAATTCTTGAGCTTTTTTTGAAACTTTTGCAATTGTGTCTATATCTCCAACACCTTCTATACTAAAACCTTCAACCGGCTTTCCAGTTTTAGCAATCGCATCAACAATTCTTTTTGTCCATTTAGGCTCAATACCAATTACGATTACTGCAGCTACATTTGGATTTCTTCCTGTTCCGATCATTGTTCTAAAGTGAAGCTCTAAGTCTGCTCCAAATTGTAATCTGCCATATGAATGTGGAAGGGCAATCGTGCCTTTAATATTATTAGCAACTGCTTCAGCACATGCATTTGAAATGTCATCTACTGGAAGAATAATTACATGATTTCTTGTTCCCGCTCTTCCATTTTCTCTTTTAAAACCTAAAAAACTTTTTGGAATTTGCATTTTACCACTTCTTTGTTTTTACGTTATGGACGTGAACATGATCGCCTTTTTTAATTGATTTGACAACCTTTCCTATATCGTGTCCATATTTAATTATAGTATCGCCTTCATTAAGATCCTGTAATGCTATTTTATGGCCCAACGGTATTTCTGCCTCAGATTTTACTTTAGATGATGAGTCGTCTTCCATTATCCAGCAACCACAATCTTGTCCTTTGGTGACTTTTTCGATGACAATTACGCCAACATTATCTTTTTTATCGTGTATAATTATATCTGTTTTTGCCATTGTGACGATTTCTTAGTAGAAACTTGCTAAGAATTTATATATTAATCATGCGATTGCAAACAAAATTGTAGAGATTTTTTTATGACCAAAATGACCACAGAAGAAGCTTTTATCAAAGTTCTTCAAATGCACGGAGTTGAGCACGCATTTGGAATCATTGGTTCTGCCTTTATGCCAATTTCAGATTTATTTCCAAAAGCTGGGATAACTTTCTGGGATGTAGCCCACGAAACTAACGGAGGTTTAATTGCAGATGGTTACACTCGAGCAACTGGAAAAATGTCAATGGTAATTGCTCAAAATGGTCCAGGCATCACAGGTTTAGTAACACCTATTAAAACAGCTTATTGGAACCATACACCTTTATTAGTTGTAACTCCTCAAGCTGCAAACAAAACAATGGGTCAAGGTGGTTTTCAAGAAGTAGAACAAATGAATTTATTTAAAGACATGGTTTGTTACCAAGAAGAAGTTAGAGACCCATCAAGAATGGCAGAAGTACTAAATAGAGTTATTGAAAAAGCTTTTAGAGGATCGGCACCAGCACAAATCAATGTACCAAGAGATTATTGGACGCAAGTTATAGACATCGAACTTCCTCCTATTGTAAGATTTGAAAGACAAGGTGGCGGAAAAGATGCAATTGAAAGAGCTTCTAATTTACTATCAAAAGCAAAATTTCCTGTAATTTTGTCAGGAGCAGGAGTTGTTATTGGTGGAGCAATAGAAGAATGTAAAAAATTAGCTGAAAAATTAGACGCACCAGTCTGTAATGGTTACCAACACAATGACAGTTTTCCTGGTAGTCATCCACTGGCTGTTGGACCTTTAGGTTACAACGGTTCAAAAGCAGCTATGGAACTTATTTCAAAAGCAGATGTTGTTTTAGCATTAGGAACAAGATTAAATCCTTTTTCAACTTTACCAGGTTATGGAATCGACTATTGGCCTAAAAATGCAACAATAATTCAAGTAGATATGAACCCAGATAGAATAGGTCTAACAAAAAAAGTCACTGTGGGAATATGCGGTGATGCAAAACAAGTTGCACAACAAATTTTAGATAAACTTTCATCTGACGCTGGTAATTCAGGTCGAGATGAGAGAAAAAATTTAATTCACAAAACTAAATCCGCTTGGCTACAAACTTTAGCTGGGCTAGATCACGAAGAAGATGATCCAGGAACAGTTTGGAATAAAGAGGCAAGAGAAAGAGATAAAGATAGAATGTCTCCTAGACAAGCGTGGAGAGCAATTCAAGATGCTCTACCAAAAGACGTAATAATTTCGAGTGACATTGGAAACAATTGTGCAATAGGAAACGCTTATCCAACTTTTGAAAAGGGGCGAAAATATTTAGCACCAGGTTTATTTGGACCGTGTGGTTACGGATTTCCAGCAATCTTAGGTGCAAAAATTGGATGTCCAGACACACCTGTAGTTGGTTTTGCTGGTGATGGTGCATTTGGAATAAGTATGAATGAAATGAGCTCATGCGCTAGAGAAGAGTGGCCAGCTATTACCATGGTTATATTTAGAAATTATCAATGGGGAGCAGAAAAAAGAAATTCTATTTTGTGGTTTGATGATAACTTTGTTGGTACCGAGCTAGATCCAGAATTAAGTTATGCAAAAGTTGCGAATGCATGTGGCCTAAAAGGAGTTAGTTGCAAAACAATGGAAGAAACAACAAAAGCGATCAAACAATCTTGTGAAGACCAAAAAAAAGGTATTACAACTTTCATAGAAATTATTCTAAATCAAGAATTAGGTGAGCCATTTAGAAGAGATGCAATGAAAAAACCAGTTGAGGTTGCTGGAATTAAGAAGAATGATATGAAGCCTCAAAAGTCTTTAATATAATTTAATGATTTTTAAAAGAAGAAAAATTCTCAAAATTTTGAGTTATTCTCTCTTGTTTTTTTATCTACCAATAAAAACAATCTACGCTGCTACAAAAAAAATTATAAATCAAAATCTTACTAGCCAACAAAAAGATATAATGTTTAATCAAGGAACTGAAAGAGCATTTACCAGTTCTTTGCTAAACGAAAAAAGAAAAGGTACTTACCATTGTGCTAATTGTGGAGCCTTACTTTTTGACTCAACTGCAAAATATGATAGCGGAACCGGTTGGCCATCTTTTACAGAAGCAGTTCCAGGTGCTTTTAATACAAAAGTAGATTATTCATTTGGAATGAAAAGAATAGAATATCATTGCGCAAATTGTGGAGCACACCATGGACATGTATTTGCTGATGGCCCCGGAAAAACTGGTAAACGGTTTTGCAATAATGGGCTTTGCTTAATCTTTAAACCATCTCAATAATGTTAGATTTTTGTATAATAGGATCTGGTATCTCTGGATCAACAATTGCTCACTATCTAAAAAAAAAATATTCAATTAATGTTCACGATAAAGCAAGGGGAGTGGGTGGCAGAAGTTCTTTTAAGCGATATAAAGGTAAAATAGGCTTTGACCATGGTCTTCAATATTTATCTCCAAGATCAAAGGAATTTAAATCTTTTACCAATAAACTTATTAAAAAAAAGGTTCTCAAACATTGGAGGGGTAATCATCAATTTTTAAATCAGAAGGTCAAAAGAGACAAAAAACACACTAAATTAATTGGTGTTAAAGGAAATAACGATATAAGTAAATTTTTACTTAAAAATATTAATTGTAATTTTCAATCAGAGCTATCTCAGGTAAAAAGACAAAAAGATTGTTGGTATCTAAGATTTAAAGACAATAAGTATATATATTCAAAAAATTTAATCTTATCAATTCCTTTCCCACAAGCAAAAAAACTCTCATCTAAGTTTGTTAAAACAAAACTTTTTAAAAATAATGTTATAATGAATTCAAGTCTCACAGTTTTATTAATGACCAATAAAACGGCAATTAAAGCCAGCAGTTTTTTTACCAATGACAAAGTTTTAGGTTGGGTTTCTAAAGAAAATTCAAAAAAAAGATTTAAATATAATAAAGACTTATGGGTGCTTCAAAGTACCTTTGAGTATGGAAAAAAACATACCGATAACTACAGAAATAAAAAAAAATTTTACACAAATGTTTTGATTAATAAGTTCAAAAAACTTACAAAAATTAAAATCAGAAAAACATACTTTACCCATATACACGGGTGGAAATATTCCTCTAATTCAAAACCTTTAAATGTACAAAGTTATTGGGACAAAAAAATTGGTCTTGGAATTTGCGGTGACTGGTTTGGTGGTCCTAGGCTTGAAAATGGGTGGTTGAGCGCAAAAGACCTTTATAGTAAAATTGAGTAAATTAAATATCCAAAGATTGATAGTTTTTTTGGCACAAACAAACAATTATTCCCAATCAAATCTTGGGAATGATTTAAAAACTTTTAAAATTCCTTCAGACCATTCATTTGTCATTTTTAAAAATTCTTCATCATTTAAATTTAAACATTTTTGAGAGGCAATTTTAAATTGGTCTTTTTTATACACCACAAAATCAATTGGTGGACCAACAGTCAAATCACTTTTTAAAGTTGAGTCCATAGAAATAAGTGCACATCTAGAGGCATCACCTAATTTTACATCTGGAGTTATTACTCTGTCTAATATTGGTTTTCCGTATTTAACTTCTCCAATTACTAAGTAAGGTTTACTGTCTGCTGGCTTTATATAATTTCCTTGTGGGTATACCAAAAATAACTCCATAGGTTGACCTTTGATTTGACCTCCAACAATAAAAGTTGAACCCAGCAATACTGTATCTGTATTCATTCCCTTTGGAGAGGAATGTTTAAGGTTTAAAGACCCCACATATTTTGCAATTTGATCAAAATCCTCACATGAAGAAAGATTTTTCTTACCAGAATTATCTTTAAGATCTTTTTCTATAGATTTATAAACTGCTTGTGACGTTCCAAGGTTTCCTGAAGTTACTATTAATATAGTTCTATCACCAACATCATATGTAAACATTTTTGAGTAAATATTTACATTATCAAAACCAGCATTGGTTCGACTATCTGATGCTACTATTATGCCTTCTTTTGTTTTAATCCCTATGCAATAAGTCATATATTTATATGTATTATTTAATTAAACGATGTATTTATAATCGATTTATATCATATCTGATATATCTAAAATGCATTTGCATAATATGTTTAACTATTAAAAGCTATTAAAATGGTCAATAAATTGTGGAAAAATTATAATGCTAAATATGCTTACGATGGATATTTTACAGAGGATAATAAGCTTCGTAAACATGCAACAATAATTTCAAACATTCTAGAAAGATACGGGAAAGAAAAACTTCAAGAAATCGAAAAAAATTGCCAAAGTACTATAAGTGCAAGAGGAATTAATTTTAGAGTGTACGCCGCAAATAATAGAGCTGAAGAAAAAAAATGGCCTCTCGATATTATACCAAGAATAATTCCAAGAACTCAATGGAATAAAGTTGCTAAAGGATTGAAACAAAGAGTAAAAGCTCTTAATTTATTTATTGATGATGTTTACAACCAGAAAAAAATATTTAAGGATAATGTTATTCCTAAAGAAATAATTTTTAAATCACCTTATTATGTTAAAGAATGTGAAGGCTTTTCTCCGAAATATAAAGCATGGTCAAATATTTCAGGAGTAGATTTAATTAGAAATAAATCTGGTGATTATTTAGTTCTAGAAGATAACTTAAGAGTTCCCTCAGGTGTTTCTTATATGCTTGAGAATAGAATGGTAATGAGAGATGTTTTTCCAGAATTATTTACAAGATATAAAGTTGCTTCCATTAATATTTATACAAATAAGTTATTTAATTGTATGAAAGAGTGTATTCCTAAAAAAACAAAAGACCCTCACATGGTTGTTTTAACTCCAGGCATTTATAATTCTGCATACTTTGAACATTCATATTTAGCTGAACAGATGGGTATTGCCTTAGTAGAAGGAAAAGATCTTTTTGTGGAAAATGATATAGTTTACATGAAGACTGTTAAAGGTCCTTTAAGAGTTGATTGTATATATAGACGTTTGGATGACACTTTTTTGGATCCAAAAGCATTCTATAAAGGATCAGTTATAGGTGTTCCTGGTTTATTCAAAGCCTGGAGAAAAGGAAACGTTGGAATTTTAAATGCCATAGGAACTGGTGTTGCAGATGATAAGGTTGTTTATTCATACGTCAATAAAATGATAGTTTATTATTTAGGAGAACAACCAATTTTAAATCAAGTTGAAACCTATTTATGTCATGACAAGATCCAAATGGATTATGTAATAGATAACATATCAAAATTAGTAGTGAAACCTGCAAATGCATCTGGTGGATATGGAATAATGATTGGTCCAAAGGCACCTCAAAAAGAAAGAGAAGAAGTAATTGCAAAAATAAAAAAGAATCCAAGAGAATTTATAGCTCAACCTTTAGAAATTTTATCTACTGCCCCAACAATTACCAAAAATGATATTGAACCAAGGCATCTTGACCTAAGACCATTTGTACTTAGTGGAAAATCTACATATGTAACAACTGGCGGTTTGACAAGAGTTGCATTAAGAAAAGGCAGTACAATCGTAAATAGCTCGCAAGGCGGCGGTTCAAAAGATACTTTAATTGTTGATATCTAAGTTTAAGCAAATAAATTCTTAAACATAAACAATAAATGATTGAAAAAATAGTTATATTTACTGATTTAGACGGAACTTTATTACATAATGAAACATTTAAATTTGAAAATATAAGGCAATACATTCAAAATTTACTATCTAAAAACATATCAATAATACCTAACTCAAGTAAAACAAAAGCTGAGATCTTAAATTTTTGTACCGAGCTAAAGGAAGAACTCCCTTTTATTGCTGAAAATGGTGCCGCTATATACAAGATGAACTTAATTAATTCAGATTTTCCTGAGAAAATTATACTTAGTAGAGATAAAGATGAAATATTAAATATCTTCTTTAAAAAAATCCCAAAAAAATTTATTTCAAAATGCAAGTTTGTATTAAAACTCAAAAAAGATGAACAGCTTAAAATTTTTGGTTTATCTGAGAAACAGCTAAGTTATGCATCTGACAGAGAATTTTCAGTACCTCTTATATTTAAAGGAAATAAGGTAGAAAAAAATAATTTATTTAGATTAGCTTCTGATATGGGTTTAACAATGCAAGAGGGTGGTCGTGTTATCAATCTTTCTGACAATGTGAGCAAGGCATTTGCAATGAAAAAAGTAAGAAGAATTTTTGAGAAAACTGAAAAACAAGAATTAAAAATAATAGGAGTAGGAGATAATTTTAACGACCTAGATATGCTTAAAAATAGCGACATAGCATGTTTGGTTTTTAACGAAAAGTTTAAGTTAGATACATTGAATATAAAAAATTGTTTAGTTTCTAAAAAGCCTGCTCCAGAGGGGTGGGAAGAAGTTGTCAAAATGGCGCTGGAAAAAATTCAATAATGTTATTAAACTAAGATATGGGTGATTTTTCTCAAAACGGTATAGTTTCTACTCTTCATGATTTTAAGACTAAATCTACTGATGAAATTGAAAAAGAATTATTAGAATTTTCGAAAGAAAGAAAAATGGAATTGATATTACCATGTCTTTACTCAGAATTAGAAGGAGAAGCCCTACCAAAAATTGTAAGCGAAATAAGTAAAACAAAATATTTAAATCATATTATTATCGGTTTAGACAAAGCAAACAAAAGTCAGGCAAAAGATGCATGGAAATTTTTTAAAAAACTTAATACTGATTTTACTATTTTGTGGAATGATGGACCAAGACTTCAAAAATTAGATAAAGAGCTAAAAGAAAAAAGTTTAGCACCAAATCAACCGGGTAAAGGTAGAAATGTTTGGTACTGTTTAGGTATGTCAATTGCAAGAGACACCGCTAGATCTGTTGCTCTTCATGATTGTGATATAAAAACTTACGATAGAAGGATGCTTGCTAAACTCTTTTATCCAGTTGTTAATCCAGTGTTTAATTTTGAATTTTGTAAAGGATTTTACCCTAGAATTGCTAATGAAAAAATGAATGGAAGAGTTGCGAGACTACTTGTTGCGCCATTGTTGATTGCTTTGGAAAAAACAATTGGCAGCAGTGAGTATTTACAATTCATGAAATCATTTAAGTATCCTTTATCTGGTGAATTTTCATTTAGAAGAAATGTTTTATCAGAATTAAGAATTTCATCAGATTGGGGTATAGAAGTTGGTGTTCTTTCTGAAATGCAAAGAAATTTTTCACCTAATAACATTTGCCAAGTTGATTTAGCAGATACTTATGATCACAAACATCAAGATCTTTCGTTAGATGATGAAACTAAAGGCCTATCTAAAATGTCTATAGATATTATTAAAACATTTATTAAGAAATTAGCAACACAAGGAAATTCATTTAGTAGAGAAACATTTAGATCTTTGAAAGCTACTTATTATAGATGCGCTTTAGATATGATAGATATTTATAGAAGTGATGCAACAATGAATGGTTTAAAATTTGACTCTCATAATGAGGAAAAAGCTGTGGAATTATTTGCAATAAATATAATGAAAGCTGGAGATGATTTTTATGTAAATCCTATGGATACACCATTTATACCTACATGGAGCAGAGTTAAAAGTGCTATACCAGATTTCCTTACCAAATTAAAAGAAGCAGTTAGTGAAGATAATAAAGACAACTCTTAATGTTATCCCAGCTAAGTAAAAAAAATATTAAAAAAAAACTAAGAGAAATTTATAGTTTTGATAATTCAAAAAAAAATTTAAATATTTATGCCGACGAAATTTATAGGGTTATTAACGAATATAATAAATTTGGAAAAAAGGGGAAAAAAATAAAAGTATCAGAAAAAACCTCAGTTTTAATTTGTTATGGGGACAGCTTGTTCAATGGTAATAAGGAAAAAACAATAAAGATTTTTAGAAAATTTTATAAAAAAAAATTAGATCAATTTTTTGAAGTAATTCATTTTCTTCCTTTCTATCCATCAAGTAGTGATAGTGGATTTGCAGTGAAAGATCATTATCAAGTAGACAAAAAATTGGGAGATTGGTCAGATATTTCTAGACTATCAAAAAATACTAATATTATGGCGGATGTTGTAATAAATCATGCCTCTTCAAAAGGTTTGTGGTTTAAAAATTTTTTGACTGATAAATCACCAGGTAAAGAATATTTTTTAACAGTAAATAAAAAATTTGATATTTCGAAAGTTATAAGGCCACGGGAAAATAGATTGCTAAAAAAAATAAGTATTTTTAAAAAAGATAATCTTATATGGAGAACGTTTAGTGACGATCAAATTGATCTCAATTTTAGAAACCCAAAAGTACTACTAAGATTCATAAAGATAATGATTAATTTAGTAAATCATGGAGTTACTATTTTTAGATTGGACGCAATAGCTTATTTGTGGAAAAAAAGTGGATCAAAATGTGTTAATCTAAAAGAAACTCATGAAATTATAAAATTGTTGAGGATAGTTTGTAATTCTCTTAAATCAAAACCAATAATCATTACAGAAACTAATTTACCAGAAAATGAAAATTTAAGTTATTTTGGAACAAGAAATAATGAGTCTCATTGGATCTATAATTTTTCTTTACCACCATTATTAGTTCATTCTTTTCTTTTTGAAGATAGTACACATTTAAATAAATGGTGCAAAAATCTTCCACAAACAAATATTGGTAATAATTATTTAAATTTTATTGCCTCACATGATGGAATAGGCATGAGACCAGTTGAAGGATATTTAAACAGAAAAAATTTATCAAAATTTTTTATACGTCTAAAAAAAAATGGTGGACAATTGTCATACAGGAAAGTTCAAAATTCATCCAAAAAGGTATACGAGGCAAATATTACAATCTTTAATGCTTTTCAAAAAACTGATTATGATAAAAAGGGAAAATATTTCTTAGAGAGATATATATCCGCACATGCTATTATGATTGCTTTTGAAGGAATACCAGCAATTTACTTTAATTCTATATTTGGAACTTCAAATGATGAATACAAGTATATTATTTCTAATAATAAAAGAGATTTAAATAGATATAAATGGAATAAAAAAAGACTGGAAAGCTTACTTAAAGATAAAAATTCTAAACAAAGCATATTTTACCAAAAAATTACAAATTTAATTTTAATCAAAAAACAAAATAAAGCTTTTCATCCTAATGCCAAAAGAGAAAATTTAAATATGGGAAAAAAAATATTTTGTTTTAAAAGGACAAGTTTGGACAAAAAACAGGTTATATACAATATAACCAATTTATCATCAAAATATCACAAATTAAATTTGGATAATAAATTTATAAAATATAAAAACTTATTGGGCAAATTAAAGATAAATCGTAAATTTGAGCTTCAGCCTTATGAAACAGTATGGTTGTCAAATTAGAATTAAAAAAATAAAATATATATGTCTAAAAGATACAGTGGGAAATCATTTAAAGATTCAAGCGTAATGAAAAAACCTAAGTTATCTCTTAAAGAAAAGAGAAAAATTAAAAGAGATAAGAAAAGAAATCGTTAATATACTTGGTTTTTAAAGAGTCCAATCGTCAAGTAGCTTATACCAAAAAAATAAAGTTGGAGCGTTTTATATTTTTTTTCAAAATAATGTTTTTTTATATCAAAATTCATTAAAATCATAAAAATTATAAAGATAAGTGGATCATAGTATTTGTTATAAATTGTTAATTGTGGATTAAAAAGATCAAAGAATTATTTAAACTTTTTTTTAAAATTGTATAAATATATATTATTGAAAAAGTTGAAAATATAAAAAACAGGTAGTTATTTTGAAATAAAATATTTGAAAGTTTATAAAAAAAACCTCCACCAAAGCCACTATTATACTCAGGATAATCAAAAAAATATATATTAACTAAAGAGAAAATAATTAGCGTTAATACTTCGGTAGATTTTAAATTAGATATTTCGTTCTTTATTAATTTAAAATTTAATATTGGCATAACAAAAAATAATATCATAGTTGAAATCACAAGTATTTTATTTGAAATATTAAAGGTATTAAAATTATTCATAACCATACCTTGCGCAGCACTAAAAGCTGCAAATACATCTTTTGAAAAGATATAATACAAAAATGGAATTGCTAGAAACAAGGAAAATACTAGCAGTAAAAAAAATTTTTGTTTTAAATTATACATTAAAAAGAAATTAAAAATGTAAAACAAAAAAAAAATACCAAATGCTGGATAAATATATGCACCAATTACTAGAAAAAAAATTGTTAATAAGCTTTGTTTAAACTTAAAAATTTCTCGTTTTTCCTCCATAAATTTTAAAAAATAAAAAATTGATACTGTAAAAAATAATAATCCCCAAATTAATGGATAGGGCCAAATAGAAAGTGATCTAATTGTTGGGGATAAAAAAATATAACATGCAACAAGTGTTAAAACTAAACTGTTAATTTTTTTGTATTTTATTTTTAAACACTGAAAAAAGACAAAACAAATCATTAATGATACAAATGAATTAATTAATCTTAAAACATCATAAGAAAAAAATTTATCAATATAAGATATTAGAATCCAAAACGCAGGTGAATTTCTAGAGTCCATACTCGCCTCTTTCATGCCGAAGTTGTTAAATGTAGAAATGAAATTTTCTGTAAATCCTAAAGATATTTTGTAGTGATAATTAAAATCGTCTTTTGCACCACCTAATGTATCTTCATTCAAGTAAAAACCAAACAAAACTGTTATATAAAATAAAAAAAAAAGAATAATTATTTTTACATTAATATGGTTAAATTTTATCTTTTGCATTTGTTTCTGCTTGTTCAAGAAGTTTGTCTAATGAAATATTAGGTTTTATGACTAAAAAAATTTGAAATGAGAACAATCTTTTAGATATTTTTATTAATAAAAGATTTATTGTTTCAAAAAATTTACTTAAAAAATTTTTTCCAATAGCGAGTTGGTATGGTGCTGAAATTCCAGAGGTTCTTAATATACTAAAATCGCTTTGCTTAACCAAATTTGAGAAACTAGAGAATGTAAATAAACGTGTATGAGTTTTATCCAGTATTCCTCTTGAGCCATAGTTAAACTTCCCAAATAAAAGCATTAATCTCATTATAAAAAATGCTATGTTAGGTGTGGAAATAAGAATCTCTACTTTTGAATTATTGTTTAATTTTTTTTTTAATTCTATAAAAAAATTCTCTGGATCTTTTAAATGTTCAATTACATCCAAAATTAATATATAATCAAATTTGTCATAATTCATTTCTGGAAGCCCATTATCTAGATTATGTTCAACATAATCTTTTAATTTTTGGTTTTGTCTAACATTATAGTCTATTCCAGTTACTTCACATTCTTTTTCTATTAAAAGTGTTCCTAATTCTCCAGTATTACATCCAATATCTAAGACTTTTGAATTATTCTTTACAATGTTAAGCGCTTTTTTATGAGTACTTTCAAATTTATCTTTTAAGATATAATTCCCTAATTTTTTTTCATAACAATCAAATTTACGATCATAAAAAATACCCAGTTGTTGTAATTTTGCTTTTAAATTAATTAGAAAAACTTGATATGCATATTTTAAACCATTCACATAAGATATCTCATCTCCGTAATAAGTTGGTATAGCTATTTCTTTTATTTTTTTTTTTGCTATTAAAAATTGAGCAATTATTTCATTATCAAAAGAATGGTCATTTGCGTTTAGGTTAAAAGGAATCTTTTTAAGAGCGTTTACGCTATAAACTCTGTAACCAGAGTGAAATTCAGAAAAATTAGTGCTAAATAAGAAATTTTGATAGAAAGTTAGTATCTTGTTTCCAATAAATTTGTATAAAGGCATTCCTCCTTTTAATGCACCATTTTTGTTAATCATTCTTGATCCCCATACATAATCGGCATTTTCAGAGACTAGCGGCTCAACAAGTTTTTCTAAATATTCTGGAGCATACTGTCCGTCGCCATGGACTAAAGCAACGTAATCAAAATTATTTTTGATCGCGTATTGAAAACCAATTTTTTGGTTTCCACCATAACCTTGATTTACAGGGTTTGATAGAATCGTATATTTGAAGGGTTTATTGTTGTTGTCAATATATGATTTTATGATCTCAAAAGTATTGTCTGTTGAGGAGTCGTCATTAATTAGCACCTCAACATCAAATTTATTTATTAATTTTTCGTCTATTCTGTTGAGTACTTTTTCAATGAATTTTTCATGGTTATATACCACGATTAAAATTAATAATTTTTTCTTCATTCAAAAGATTAATATATTAAAAATAAGAGAGAAAACAGATTTATATTTATATCAAAGAAAAAGGATGGGGCGTTCTGTTGCCAGGTGCCCCAAAACCTCTAAATGTTTATCCTTTGAACATTTCTAATGCTTTACTAAGTAATTCCTCTGACTTAGCATGATCACCACTGTTATGAGCTTTCATACCAGCATCTTTGAGTTTTTGCACTTCAGCAATTTTCGCATCAACACTTTTTGCCATCATCGGACAAGAACCTGCAAATGCAGAACTTGCAAATAGCAAAATAAATAGTGTTAAAATTAAATTTTTCATAATTTTCCTTTCATTAGATTAAATATATATATGTATTTAGTTATCAAATTTAAGCATCAGAGTGTCACACTCTTTTAACTTTTAAACTTTAGATAGAATTAATATATTGAAATATGTTTATAGCAATGAATCGTTTTAAAATTGTTCTTGGTAAAGAAAAAGAATTTGAGGATGTTTGGAAAAAAAGAGACACTCACTTGAAAGATGTTCCAGGGTTTAAAGAATTTCATTTAGTTAAAGGTGAAACGAATAATGAGCACACTTTATATGCTTCACATAGTATTTGGAACTCAAAAAATGACTTTATTAACTGGACTAAATCTGAAGAGTTTAGACTAGCACATAAAAATTCTGGTCAACATAAAGGATTGTACTTAGGCCACCCAAATTTTGAGGGTTTTGAAGTAGTTCTTTAGATTTTAAAGTTTTCCAACACCCAACCAAGCTAGAACAATAATTATTAACCAAATTACTCCTTTTATTAAAAAGAAAAAAAAACTTCCTGCGATTAAATATTTTCCAATCTTACTGTTCTTTAAAACTTTTTTGATCACCGCTAATTAACGAATTGCAGATTTTACAGTTCCTATTTTTTCAATATTTGCTATGTAACTGCCTCTATTTTTTAGAGGAACAACACCTACTGTTGATCCTGTAAATACAAAAAAATTAGTATCTAATTTAACTCTATCTTTTCTCATTTTATTAAGAACAAATCGAAGGGAGTTAAGTGGGTTTATATAAACAGAATTAGTATTTCCGTTTACTACATCACCAGTTTTAACATTTTTTATATTACATTTTAGATTTCCTATATTAACCTTTTTAAACTTTTTTTTTGCACCAATTAAGAACTTTATGTTGGCACCGAAATCACTTGCTAAATCACCTAAAAATTTTATTCCTTGTTTTTTTTGTCTGTATCCAACAATTTCGATACAAGGCATCATATGAGTAATGAATTTACTCACATTTTTCATTGTAATTATTTGTTTATTATCAAAAAATTTTTTACTAATTAAATATCCAACCTCAACTTCTATTCCTAAAGTCGAACGATTAATTTTTACACTTTTACCACTTTTTAGAACATTATTTTTAAATATTGCAGAATAGAAAGGTTCTTTTTCTTTTAATTTTTTTAATACTGGTAAGGCAGTGCCACCAGCTTTAAAACCCACCACCTTTGTATTTATTTTAGACTCACATAGTTTTCTAAGTTTTGTGGCGTTTTCAATATTTTTTGTAAACTTAATTGGTATTGAATTTATAAGTTTGTTTTTTTTGTACGCGTAAACTAGCTTATCTGCAATTTTTTCAATTTCTTTTTTCATTAATTCAATACACTTCCAGGATCTAGTTTAACATCAAACCAGTTTAATCTAACATCTAAATGAGGTCCTGTAGCGCGACCAGATTTCCCAACAGTGCCAATAATATCTCCTTTTCTGACCTCTTGCCCTATTTCAACAAAAATTTCATTCATATGCATATATAAAGTTGAAATTCCATGGCCATGATCAAAAATTAATGTCGCTCCAGTATAGTAAAGATCTTTTTCAGCAAGTGTAACTACTCCACTTAACATTGCTTTTATTGGAGTTCCAGTTTTTTGGGCATAATCTAAACCGTAGTGTGGCCACCTTGGTTTTCCATTTAAAATTCTTTGACTACCATAAACCCCAGTTATAATTGCGTTATCAACTGGAGTTATAAATTTATCTTTAAAATATATCAGATCGGTATCAACAGCCCTTGCTTTTCCAATAAGTTTATTTTCTCTTCTAATTCTATCGTAAACCTCTTTGGGTGGTGTTACTTTTTTTTCAGGTAAACCATCTATTCTTTGTATTTTATATTCTCTTTTTAAAACCTTCTTAACAAATTGATTTTTAATTCCATTAAGAGTTTCTGTTATAATAACGTCGTTTTTCCTATCTCTTCCAAGACCAAATGCAAAAAAACCATCTTTTGAAACTCTTACACTTTTTTTATCTATTTGTATTTTAGCTCTAGGATCTGTTTTACCTAATATAAAGTGTCCTTGAATAAACTTTCCTTCAAATTCAATTGCTTGGCTATTAAATTGAATTAGTAAAAAAATTATTAGGTATTTGATTATTTTGAAGTCCATCCACCATCAACCAATAAAGAAGTGCCAGTAATCATTGATGCCTGATCAGAGGCAAGAAATACCACAGCACTAGCAACATCAGAGAGCTCAGCAAATCTTCCTAGTGGAATATTTCCTAGAACTTCCCTCATAAATTTTTTATCTTTTAAAAATTTACTTGTCATTGGAGTAACAACAAAAGTAGGACAAACGGTATTCACTCTTATATTGTATTTAGCAAGATCTATAGACATTCCTTTTGTAAGTCCTTCAAAACCAAATTTGGTCATGTTGTAAACACTTCTAATTGGTCCACCGACGTGACCCATTTGTGAAGACATATTAATAATTACACCTCCAACTTTTTTTCTATTTTTTAATTCAATCATTTTTAAAGAGCATAATTGAGCAATATTAAACGTTGCCATTGTATTAATCTTAACTACGTATTCCATGTCTTTCCTTTTTACTTTTGTAAAATGTTCTGGAATATTTGTTCCAGCATTATTAACCAAAATATCTATTCTTTTTTGAGAATCTATTACTGATTTTATCTCAGAGTATCTTGTCACATCGCAAACATACGATTTACATTTAGATCTAAATTTTTTAATGATTTTTGAGACCTGGTCTAAATCTTTTTTTGTTCGACTAACAATAATTAAACTAGCACCAGCTTCAGCTAGAGCAATCGCACAAGCTTTTCCGATACCTTTTCCAGCCCCAGTAACAAGAGCAATCTTATTTTTTAAGTTTTGTTTTTTAAGAAACATTTTTAAAATAATAGTACTTTTATATCAGTATAAATCAATTCTATTGCAACTATAAGTATTGCTAACAAACCTACCCAAGCAATCCATTTATATTTTTTAATCCATCCAGAAATTAATGTTGCAGCCGTTGCCATTAATATAATTGAAAGAGCAAGTCCAAAAACTAATAAGTAGTAGTGATCTCTTGCGGCCCCAGCAACTCCTAAAACATTGTCTAAACTCATAGTTATATCCGCTAGGATGACTGTTGTAATAGCCTTTAGAAAAGATGAATTATCTATTTTGATGTTGTCCTTTTTTTCACTTTGTTTAACAACGTCTACATAAAGTTTATAACAAATGTATAGTAATAAAATTCCGCCAACTAATCTTAATCCTGAAATTTGTAATAGATAAGCCGTAATAAGCGTAAACAGTATTCTCAAAATTACAGCTGCACCAATTCCCCAAAAGATTATTTTTTTTCTTTGCTCTGTTGGAAATTGCGATGCGACCATTCCAATAATAATTGCATTGTCTCCGGCAAGAACTAAATCGATGAAAATGATTTGAAAAAAAATTAAGATTTGCTCAGATAACATTATGCGCTCAATATCATATCTGCACCCTTTTCAGCAATCATAATAGTAGGTGCATTAGTGTTCCCAGATGTGATATTCGGCATAATAGATGCATCAATAACTCTTAATTTGTTAATTCCATGAACTTTAAGTTTATCCGAAACCACTGCTGACTCATCATTTCCCATTTTGCAAGTACCAACTGGATGAAATATAGTTTGAGCATAATGACTACAGGCTTTAACTATTTCTTCTTTTTCATTCAGATGTGAACCGGGCCTAAATTCTTCAGGTTGATATTTTTTAAACTCATTTGTTTCCATTACAATTTTCCTTATCAATTTAATGCCATCAGCAGCAACTTTTCTATCCTCATCAGTAGATAAATAATTCATCTTTATCTTTGGGTTTACTTTTGTGTCACTACTACTTATTGATATTTCACCTCTACTTGTTGGCCTTATATTTGCAACAGTTGGAGTGAAAGCATGGAAATCATGAAGGTTTGCACCTCCTAATTTATCAGTACTAATTGGTTGAATATGAAATTGTAAATTTGGTGTATCTCTACTTGGATCACTTTTAGCAAAACCACAAAGTTGGCTAGCACCCATAGTCATTGGGCCTCTTCTTTTAAACACATACTCAAGTCCAATTAATAGTTTACCAAACACACTATTGATTTTCTTATTTAAAGTTTTTACATTTTTTACTTTGTAAACTGGCCTGAACATCAGGTGATCTTGAAGGTTTTTACCAACACCCTTAAGATCTCTGACAATTTTTATTCCTAAATCTTTTATTTTTGAAGCCTCTCCAACACCTGAGGCCTGAAGTATATGAGGGCTTCCAATTGACCCCGCACAAAGTAAAATTTCCTTCTCAGCTTTAACAGTAAAAGTTTCATTACCCTTTGAAAAAGTAACGCTATCTGCATTATTTCCATCAAAATTAATTTTTTGGACATGACAGTTTGTTTCAATTTTTAAGTTTTTATTTTTTTTGATAGGATTTAGATAACCAACTGCGGTGCTGCATCTTAATCCATTCCTCTCTGTAACCTGAAAATAACCACATCCAAAGTTATCTCCTTTATTAAAGTCATTTACTTTTGGAATACCAACTTCTTCAGCTGCATTCATAAAAACATCTAAAATATCTAATTTGATTCTTTGATCTGATACAGCTAATGGTCCTCCGACACCATGGAATTGGTCTTTACCTCTTTCTTGGTCTTCAGCTTTGATAAAATAAGGTAGGACATCTTTCCAAGCCCAACCAACATTTCCGAGCTGTCTCCATAAATCATAATCTTGCTCTTGACCCCTTATGTATAAAAGTCCATTAATTGAAGAACTTCCGCCTAATGTTTTTCCTCTTGGATAAGGTATCGAAACATTTTCCATAGTCTCATCAGGCTCAGTTTTAAAACACCAATCTGTTTTAGGATTGTGCATGGTTTTGTAATAACCTACTGGTATGTGTATCCATGGGTAATTATCTTTACCCCCTGCTTCAATTAACAAAACTTTATATTTTCCCTTTTTAATTATTCGATTTGCTAAGACACATCCTGCAGAACCAGCACCAATTATAATAAAATCAAATTTTTCCATTTTGAGTTTTATAACAAAATTTTTGAGTATTTATCACTTAATTAAAGCTTTTTTTATTACTAATAAAGTCAAATGCAACTTGTATAACCTCATTTTTTTTGGTTGGATATGGCTTATTAAATTTAACTTAAGAGAGGGAATAATGAAAAAAATCATTTCATTAATGTTTGTAGCATTCTTAGTTCTTGGTTTTATATCAAATGCTAATGCTAAAACATTGAAATGTCAGACTGTTCTTAACACTAAGGCTGATGAAGTTAAAATGTTAAAAGACTTTACTGACACTGTAACAGCTCTTACTGATGGCTCATTAAAATTTGAAATTTTGCCAGCAGGTGCAGTTGTTGGAGTAAAAGAAACATTAGATGCAGTTGACAAAGGTTTAATTGACTGTGGATTTGCTTGGACACACTATTGGTCAGGTGATCACCCTGCAGCTATGTTATTTGGTTCACCAGTAGCAGGTGGTGGAGTAGGTATCGATAACTTAGCGTTTTTATCATGGTTCCAATATGGAGGTGGTAAAGAGTTGTATGATCAATTGTGGAAAGAAATGGGAAGAGACATCAAAGGATTTATGCTTCAACCAGTTGGCCCAGAAGCTTTAGGTTGGTTTCCAAAACCAATTAAAGATATGGCGGACTTTAGAAAATATAAATTCAGAACTCCTCCAGGAATTCCAGGACAAACTTACAAAGATATCGGTATAGCATCTGTTGCAATGGGTGGTGGAGACATTCTTCCAGCCTTAGAAGCAGGTACAATCGATGCAGCTGAGTGGTGTTGTCCAAAACCAGATTTAACATTTGGTTTCCAAAAAGTTTTAAAACATTACTACCTACAAGGATTACACCAAGTAGTAGTTAATGCTGACTTTTATATCACTGGAAAAACTTACAAAGCAATGACAGATCATGAGAAAAAATCTCTTGAAGTTGCTGCTAATGCTTCATTAGCTAAATCTTTAAGCTACAGAATCTATGAAAATGGAAAAGCTTTACAAGAATTAACTACAAAGCATGGAGTTATTTTAGAAGATACACCTTCAGATTACTTTAAAGAGTACATGGCAGCTGCAAAAGCTACATTGAATAAAAATGCGGAACAAAACAAGTTCTTCAAAGAAGTGTACGATTCAATGAAAGAGTTTGCTGATGTTGCTGTTCCATTTTGGAGCGGTGCTCAAATGTCAAATGCTAAGCTAGGAATGGCTCACGCAGCGACATTGAAGTAAAAATATAAACTTTAAATTTATTAAGAGCGGGCTTTACAGCCCGCTCTTTTTGTTTAAAATCTATATATGAATGATCAACCTCCAAAAATAGATATTTCAGATGAAATGATCGCTGAAAGGCGAGGGGGTTTAGATAAAATGCCCGATGATATGCCATCATGGATGGCAAATTCTATCGTCAAGATAGATAAGTTTAGCAAGTTAATAGGAAGTATTGTTTGTTGGATATTGATGCCTTTAATATTTGCTATGACTTATGAGGTGCTTGCGAGAAAATTATTTTTAGCACCAACAATTTGGGCTTATGACATTAGCAGGTTTCTTTATGGAGCCTTGTTTATGTTGGGAGCAGGTTATGCTTTATCAAAAGGAGTTCACATAAGAGCAGATTTTTTATACAGAAACTTTAAAACTAAAACGCAAGGTTTAATTGATTTCTGGTTATATATATTATTTTATTTTCCTGGCTTAATCGTATTTCTTTATATGACGATTGGTTTTGTTGAAGAGTCTATTAGAAGAGGTGAAAGAGGAATGGATACTACATGGATGCCATATATGTGGCCGATCAAGACGTGTTTGTTAGTTGGAATTATCTTTTTATTAGTTCAAGGTTTTTCTGAATTACTAAAAAGTTATTGGGCCGCAAAAAAAGGTGAGTGGCCTGGAGCGAAAAAATGATAGCTGAACTAATTGATCCAGCAATACTTGGTTTTATATTAGTTGGAGTAATGCTATTTGCAATATTTGTTGGTTTCCCTATTTCTTTTACACTCATATTTCTTGGATTTGTTTTTGGTTATTTAGGTTTTGGAAAATTAGTATTTTATTTAATGACCCTTCAGTTCTCCATGGTAATGACCGAGCAGACTCTTGCCGCTGTTCCACTCTTTGTGTTTATGGGAATAATGATGGAACAAGCTGGTTTAATGGAAAGGCTATTTTCAGCTTTTCAATTAATGTTATCAAAGGTCAGGGGTGCTTTATATTATGCCGTTTTATTTGTTTCAGTAATTTTTGCAGCTGCAACTGGAATAGTTGGCGCTTCAGTAACGATTTTAGGAATAATGGCTGCTAAATCAATGAACCGATCTGGATATGATGTAAAACTTGCTGCGGGAACAATAACAGCTGGTGGTACTTTGGGAATTCTAATCCCACCAAGTATTATGTTGGTAGTAATGGGCCCAATAATGGAAATACCAGTTATTGATTTATTTGCCGCCGCGATTTTACCTGGGATATTACTTGCGTCTTTATATGCAGCTTACACAACAATTAGATGTATGATTAATCCAAAATTAGGACCAGTTTTACCCGAGGATATGAGAGCAGTAAGCATGAGAGAAGTATGGATCGAATTTTTCTTAGGCTTAGTCCCACCAGCTGCGTTAGTTTTTGCCGCTCTAGGAAGTATTTTATTTGGATTTGCTACACCAACAGAGGCTGCAGGATGTGGAGCAATGGGTGCACTACTTTTATCACTATCCTATAAAAAATTAACTTTACCAAAACTGCAAGAAGCTCTTGTTAAAACATTAGAAATTACTGCTTTAATAATGGTTTTAGTTGCTGCATCAAATTTCTTTGGCGCAGTGTTTGCAAGACTGGGTACCCCAACACTGTTAACTGAATTTTTATTGGGCTTAGAAATGAATAAATACCTAATACTTACAATGATAATGGTAATGATATTTCTATTAGGTTGGCCGTTAGAATGGGTTCCAATAGTTATGATAATAATTCCAATTATCCTACCACTAGTTGAAGCTTTAGGATTTAATCTAACTTGGTTCGCAATTCTTGTGGCAGTTAATTTACAGACCGCCTGGCTGTCTCCACCCGTTGCCTTATCAGCCTATTTCTTAAAAGGAGTTGTTCCTGAGTGGGATTTAAAGGACATTTATCTTGGTATGATGCAGTTTATGGTCCTTCAAATAATTGGATTAATCATTATTATTATATTTCCTAAAATTGTCCTTTGGTTACCTGCTGTCTTGTATGGACAGTAATACATATTTGTTTAATATGTAATTGTGAGCTTAGAAAAAGAAAAATTTAATCTTACCAACTGGGAAATAGTTTCAGTAAACCCTATTGATAAAAATTGGGACTGGAAAGATATGTTTTGTTTTTGGTCTGCCGGACTTCAGAGCATAATGTCTTTTGCTTTAATAGCTTCACTATATCTGGTTTATAATTTAAATTTTTATGAAGTTTTATTTGGGAGTTTGCTAGCTTCTTTGTTGGTGATTTACTTATCCTATATTGTTGGAAAACCTTCTCAAAAACATGGAATTCCTTTTCCAGTTTTTTTAAGAGTTTCATCTGGATATCAAGGAGCAAAATTTATAAGTTTAATAAGAGGCGTAGTTGGCATATTTTTTTTTGGTGTTCAAACGTATTTTATTTCTAAATCTATTGGATATTTAATTAGAATTTCTTTGTTTCAAATTGACGGCGAAATATTAAACAATGATATATTTTTTAATTATTTTATGACCATGAATTTAATAGACTGGGTGAGCTTTATTTTTACGATCTTTATTCAATATTTTTTATTCAGTAGGGGACAAAAATTTATAAGAAATTTTATCAATTTTTCAGCTTTGTTTGTTTATTCAGGTTTATTATTATTTTTTGTAGTATTAATTGCTGATCCAGATTTGTTTGTTATGGATTCTTTTATAAGTAAAATAAATCTTGAGAATGGACTTTCTAATTTTCAATTTAAAAATATGATTGGCATAACAGGTACTTTATTCGCGTATTTTTCTATTTTGATAATGAATTTTGGAGACTATTCAAGATACGTAAAGAGCTCTCAAGAACTTCTAAAAGGAAATCTAAGTTTATTGTTAAGTACGATAATTTACTCATTTTTATTATTAGTCATTGTAATTGGTGCTGATATTTTTTTCAAAAGTAGCCTTATATCAACTCAAAATTTGCTTACAAATCCGACAGATATCGTAGGCAAAATTAACAATACCTACATAACTGTTACAGTTTTAATATTTATTTTTTTTGCATCAACTTCAACTAATTTAATTTCAAATTATTTTCCTTCACAAAATATATTGCTAAATTTACTCCCAAATAATTTATCTTTAAAAAGTTCTGGTTTTTTAATAATTTTCTTTGGTTTTTTAATTGGAATTTTTTGGACACCTTTCTTCAGTCAAAATGGATCCATGTCAATAATTGACACCCTTTCAGCTTTTTTTGGACCGATTTTCGGTGTCATGATTTTTGATTATTATGTAGTGAAAAATAAAGTGGTTATAAATAAAGATTTATTTTCAGCAAGAAATGATAGTGCATATCTTTATTCTGCAGGGTGGCATTTAAAAGCGTATTATTCTTTTTTAATTGGATTCATATTTTCGTCTGCATCAATTTGGAATTCAAAATTCATGTTTTTAGATACTTTTTCTTTTATAATAGGTTTTATAATTGCAGGTATCACTTATTATCTACTAGCAAGTGATTGATGAATAAATTTGATTTAAATAATAAAAATGCAATTATTACTGGTGGTGCGCAAGGTTTTGGACTTGATATTGCAAAAAGATTTTTACAATCAGGTGCAAAAGTAATTATATGGGACACTGATGAAAAAGAACTTAAAAAAGCTTCAAAATTAATTAATGATCAAAATCTTTCTAGTGATGTTGTAGACGTATCAGACCCAAAGAGTGTCGATGATGTTGTAAACAAAATTACCTTAAAAACAAAAATTGATGTTCTCATTAATAATGCAGGAATTACTGGCTCTACAGCGGAATTGTGGAATTATGATTACGAAGAATGGAAAAAGATCATTGATATTAATTTACATGGAACTTTTAATTGTTGTAAATCAATTGTGCCTCACATGATTAAGAATAATTATGGAAGAATTGTTAATATAGCATCTGTCTCTGGCAAAGATGGAAACGCGAAAGCTAGCGCATATAGCTCATCAAAAGCAGGGGTAATAGCGCTTACAAAATCTTTAGGCAAGGAACTTGCATATAAAAACATAGCAGTAAATGCAGTAACTCCAGCGGGAGCTAAAACCAGAATTCTTGACCAAATGTCAAAAGAACATGTTCAAAGAATGCTTTCAAAAGTACCTAGGGCAAGATTTCTCGAATTAGAGGAACTTACATCAATGGTTTGTTGGTTATCTTCGGCAGAAAACTCTTTTTCAACCGCCGCTGTGTTTGATATTAGCGGCGGAAGATCTACTTATTAGGCTTTTCTTTTGGAATTATAATATTTGTTTCAAAATACTTGCTTTTCTCGTTAGCTATAACTGGAGCTAAAATTATAACAGACCAATAAATTAAGAGCATAAAAATGGATAAAGTCTTCAAAGCTTCTCTCCATTATTAGCGCAATTTTCTTTATTTATTTTGTCATCAAATGTCTCAAGGTTATCTTTGTTTATGATCCATACGTATGACTTCTCATAGGTGTTATCTGAAGCTAACTTTGTGCATTTTTTACCCAATTTAACTGTATGAGTTGAACAGTTTGTTAACAAAATCAACAAGATTAAGGAGATATATTTTTTCATAGTAACTTTGTAAGCCTTAAAAATGTATTTTGAATGACTGAAAATTGTCAAAAGTAAGATTTTAAAAAAAATTTGAAAAAAAATTATTTTAGTTTATATGAATTTTATGCCTAAATTATTAATTGCATTTTTAATCTTTTTATCATCTATATCTTTTGGCTACTCCCAAAATGTTGAAGTGTTTAAGTTTACTGATGAAGAGTTAAGCAATCTTAAAGTCAGAAAAGTTCGTGGAGCCAAAAATATGACTGAATACAAAATTTTAAATGAAGATGGTGCAAATATATTAAAGGCAGAGGTAGAAAACGGCGGTTCAGGACTGGGCAAGGAAGCACCTATAGATCTGAATCAAACACCATTTTTAAATATTACCTGGAAGGTTGAAAAAGGTTTGCCTGGTATCGATGAAAAATCAAAAAAAGGTCATGATTTCGCAGCAAGATTTTTTGTTGTTAAGAAAACAGGCATGACTCCATTATCTAACAAGGCAATAAATTATGTATTCTCAAGTAATTCATCCATAGGAGAAAATTGGCCTAGCCCATATACTAAAAGTTCGATTGATTATGTTTTATCTAGTATTGATAAAAATAAAAATGATTGGGTTACAGTCAAAACAAATGTCAAGGAAGACTATAAAAGATTTCACAATTTAAATGTAGATATTTTAGATGGTGTAGCGATCATGGTAGATACTGATCAATCAAAATCTAAGGCTATTTCTTATTATAAAAATATATATTTTTCCGCGGAATAAGTTATTTTGAAGAATTAATGAAAACTTTTACTTTTAAACTAAAAGTTTACTATGAAGATACTGATGCTGGTGGTGTCGTATACTATGCAAATTATCTTAAATTTATGGAAAGAGCTAGGAGTGATGCTCTTGAGAACTTGGGCTTTACTAATAAGTCATTAATTGATGAAACTGGGACCTATATAATAGTTAAATCATGTAATATAAATTATATAAAACCTGCCTCGCTTGAAGATGATTTAGAGATCAAATCGAATATAAAAAAAATTACTAAAACTTCTTTTTTTATGTCACAAAAGGTATTTAAGGATAATGATCAAATTACAGATGCGGAAGTTCATTTAGTAACAATTAATAAAAAAGGTAAGCCTGTCAAAATTCCTGAAGCTTTAAAAGAAGAGCTAGAAAAACTAATTAAATCTTAATACTTTTTTAAAAAGATTTTTCATTTTCATTTCATTAATTCGACCAGTGTTAACGTTTCTTGGACTTGGATGATAACAAGCAACTAACTTGATATTTTTTGGTAGTTTGTAAATTTTTCCATGCGAAAAGTTTATTTTTTCTTTGAAACTATAATTTTGTTTGAAAAAAAAAACACAACTATCAAAAGCAATTTTTCCTAAGGCAACAATTGTCTTTAGATTTTTTAAATTAGTTATCTCGTTATTAAAAAATTGAAAACAGTTTACCAATTCCTCACGATTAGGTTTATCTCCAGGTGGGACACATTTAAGTGCAGTAGTAATATATGCGTCTGTTAGTTTTAACCCATCATTTATATTGTCTGAATTTGATTGATTTGAAATTTTAACACCGTGTAGGCATTTATAAAGAAAATCTGATGATTTATCACCGGTAAATACTCTTCCAGTTCTTGTACCGCCATGAGCTGCAGGTGCTAATCCGACAAAAAGAATTTTACCTTTTGTATCTCCAAAACCAGTGATCGGTTTGCCCCAATAAGTTTCATTTTCATATTGTTTTCTTTTTTCAACAGAAATTTTTTTTCTAAATTTTACTAATCTTGGACATTTGCCACATTTGATAATAGATTGATTTAATTTTTGAAAATTCGAGTTCATTATGAAATACTTTAAAATAATATTAGTCTTTTTTCTATTTTTATTAAACAAGACTACCTTTGCTAATGAAAATATTGTGGAAATCCTGAAAAAAGAGAACAATATAATATTCATTCGTCATGCTATTGCCCCAGGAAATGGAGATCCCTCAAATTTTGACATTTTAGATTGCTCAACTCAAAGAAACCTAAGTAAAGATGGTGAATTACAGGCATTAAAAATCGGCGATTTTTTTAAAAATAATGATATTAAAATAACAAAAGTTTTATCAAGCGAATGGTGCAGATGTAAGGATACTGCCAAAATAGCTTTTGGAAATTATGAGACAAAAAATTTTCTAAACTCTTTTTATGATAAAAGATTTTCGGAAAATAAAGATAAGCAAATTACAGATTTTCAAAAGTTTATCAAAAATTGGAATAAAACTGGAAATATAGTATTTGTTACTCATTATGTTGTAATTTCTGAAATTTTAGACTTAACCACAAGCTCCGGTGAAATTGTAATAACTGACCCTAACTTAAAATTTCTCTCATCATTAGAGATTAATTAATCCTCTTTTTTTTCAGCAAGAAAAAGAAAAATTAAAAATAAGGCAGTCCACCCGATACCAATCAACCCTTTTTTGATACTAGTTTCAGCGCCCCATAGATCGAAAAATAATGCACCAATTACAAGACCTAGTACATAAATAATAATAACTGCTGTTGACTTACTCATTTTAAACTTTTTTTAAATAAAGAAATTCCCTCTTTAATCTTATTATCATAAGATTTTAAAAATGTATCTAATTGCCATCCTGACATTCTACTTTTTAATTCTTCTAAATTTTTCTTTTTCCATTCATCGTTAGTTTCCGGGTTTTTCCAGGTGATTTTCTCCTCAGTCTTTCTGGCACAACCGTAGCAATAACCAGTTACAGGATCTGTTTTACAAATACTTATACAAGGCGAAACAATCATAAATTTTTAATATTTTTCTCATAATTGCACAATTATTCTAATTGGACAAATTCATTCTATAAGATATAAATCTTTTTTAAATTGGGCGAGTGGCGGAATTGGTAGACGCGTTGGTCTTAGGAACCAATATGGCAACATGTGAAGGTTCGAGTCCTTTCTCGCCTACCATATTTTTATGAAAGTTACAGTAGAAACAAAAAAAGGTCTTGAGAAAAATTTAAAAGTTTTTGTTGATAAAAATACTATTAACAAAGAACTTGATGTGAAGTATGACCAATTAAAAAACGATGTAGTCCTAAAAGGATTTAGACCAGGAAAAGTTCCAAAAGATTTAATTAAAAGACAATTTGGTAAAGCAATTTACGGTGAGGTTATAGATAAAATTTTAAAAGAAACTACCACCAAAGCATTAGATGAAAAGAAAATTAAACCTGCCCTTCAACCTAAAATCGATTTGAAACAATTTGGAGAGGGCAAAGATCTTGAATATGTAATTAGCGTTACAGAGATGCCAAAAGTAAAATTAAATTCTTTAGATAGTATTAAGTTTAAAGAATATAAAGTAAATTTATCTAAAGAGGAGACAGACAAAAGAATTAAAGAAATTGCATCAAATCAAAAAAATTTTGTTGAAGTTGACCCAGCAAAAGTTGCTAATGAAGGTGATTTAGTTACATTTGATTATAAAGCAACAGTAGATGGAAAGGAATTTAAAGGTAGCGAAAGTAAGAATACACAACTGGAACTAGGAAAAGATTTATTCATAAAAGGTTTTGATAAACAACTATTAAAGGCAAAAAAAAATGAGGAAGTAAAAGTAGAAGCAGTTTTGCCAGAAATCTTTCCGGAAAAAGAATTAGTTGGAAAAAAAGCGATATTCATTTGCAAAATCATTTCAGTTAAAAAACATAAACCTTTACCAATTGATGATGAACTTGCAAAAAAACTTGGAGCTAAAGATTTAGCTGATTTAAAAACTTTGGTCTCAAAACAATTAAATGACCAATACAAAAACTCCCTTGATCAAATTTCAAAAAATCAAATTTTAGAAGAGATTGAAAATTTTAAGATTGATGAGATCCCAAGCACATTAATTGAACAAGAATTGAATATACTCAATCAAGGACTTGAAAAAGAGGCAGTTGAAAAAAATAAAACCAATAATTTAAAGAATGCAAAAAAAAGAATTAAACTTGGTTTAATTCTTAATCAAATTGGTGAAGAAAATAATATAAAAGTTGAAAATTTAGAGATTCAATCAGAAATTCAAAAACAAATAGGCATGATGCCTGGACAAGAAAAGCTTGTTATGGATTATTATCAAAAAAATCCAGAGGCAGCAGCCTCATTGAGAGGAAACATTTATGAACAAAAGATCATTGATTTTATAAAATCAAAAGCAAAAAAAACTGTCAAAGAAATTGATAAATCAGAAGCAGAAAAAATTTTAAAAGAGGAAAATGAAAAAAACCTAAAAGCTCAATCATCTACTAACGTCATAGAAAAAAAGACAAAGTCTCCTGAAAAGAAACCTAAAAAAGCCCCAATTAAAAAAAAAACAAAAAAAGTTAGCAAAAAGTAATCACAAGTTGTATAAATGACTGATTCGAAATATGAGTGAAAAAATCTTAGAGCAAATGAATACTCTGATCCCAATGGTTGTTGAACAATCTAGTAGAGGCGAAAGAGCTTATGATATTTATTCAAGGTTATTAAAAGAAAGGATAGTTTTTTTAGTTGGTCCAATCAATGATAACGTTGCGTCTTTAGTAACTGCACAACTTTTATTTTTAGAGTCGGAAAATCCAAAAAAAGAAATTTCTTTATATATTAATAGTCCTGGTGGTTTGGTAACGGCGGGCTTGGGAATTTATGATACTATGCAATATATTAAACCTGACGTTTCAACATTATGTATTGGTCAAGCCGCCTCAATGGGATCCTTTCTTTTGGCTGCTGGTGAAAAAGGAAAAAGATTTTCTCTTCCTAATTCAAGAATAATGGTCCACCAACCATCTGCAGGTTTTCAAGGTCAGGCAACAGACATAGAGATACATGCTAATGAAGTTCTTTCTCTTAAAAAAAGATTGAACCAGATATATTCCAAACATACTGGTAAGAGTGAGGATGAAATTAAGATTGCTCTTGAAAGAGATAACTTTATGACGTCTGAAAACGCTAAAGAATTTGGTTTGATTGATCAAGTTGTTGAAAAAAGATCATAGTATTCCACAAGATATAGCTCATTCCAAACACTACGCTTGCCTCATAAACACATTTTATAATAAAGTAGTTATAGTGATTCGTTTTAATAATTTAAAAAAAATATGTCAGGTAGTAAAAACATTTTATACTGTTCTTTTTGTGGCAAAAGCCAACACGAAGTAAGAAAACTAATAGCAGGTCCAACAGTTTTCATTTGTGATGAATGTGTTGAATTATGTATGGACATAATCAAAGAGGAGAACAAGGATACATTTGTCAAACATCAAGACGGTTTGCCCTCTCCAAAACAAATTTGTTCAGTTTTAGATGACTATGTTATTGGCCAGCAACTCGCAAAAAAAGTTTTATCTGTAGCAGTTCATAATCATTACAAGAGATTAAATTACGAAAATAAAACAAGTAAAAACGTTGAATTAGCTAAATCAAATATATTATTAATTGGCCCAACCGGATGTGGAAAAACTTTACTAGCGCAAACATTAGCAAGAATACTCGATGTTCCTTTTACAATGGCAGATGCAACAACTTTAACTGAAGCTGGATATGTAGGAGAGGATGTTGAAAATATAATTTTAAAACTTTTACAGGCTGCTGATTATAACGTTGAAAAAGCTCAACGAGGAATAGTTTATATAGATGAAGTTGATAAGATTAGCAGAAAATCAGAAAACCCCTCTATAACGCGAGATGTATCAGGAGAAGGTGTTCAACAAGCATTATTAAAAATAATGGAAGGCACAATCGCAAGTGTACCACCTCAAGGAGGAAGAAAACACCCACAACAAGAATTTTTACAAGTAGATACGACAAATATTTTGTTTATTTGCGGAGGAGCTTTTGCAGGTCTAGAAAAAATAATTTCGCAAAGAGATAAAGGATCTTCAATAGGATTTGGAGCAGAAGTTAAAAATACCGAAGACAAGAAAACAGGTGAATGGATGAAAAGTTTGGAGCCAGAGGATTTATTAAAATATGGATTGATACCGGAGTTTATAGGTAGACTGCCTATAATAGCAACACTAGAAGATTTAGATGAAAAATCTTTAATAAAAATTTTACAAGAACCAAAAAACTCTCTAATTAAACAATATCAAGAATTATTTAAATTAGAAGGAGCCAAACTTGTATTTAAAGATACGGCAATAAAAGAGATAGCTCAAAAAGCAATTAATAAAAAAACAGGAGCGAGAGGGTTAAGATCGATTTTAGAAAACGTACTTTTAAAAACAATGTTTGATCTACCAAGTTTGGAAAATGTAAATGAAGTCATAGTCGATTCAGGTGCGGCTAAAGGGCAAAGTCAACCAATTATTGTCCACTCAAAAAATGCTCAAAAAGATAAAGATAAAGATAAATCCAAAACTTCTGCCGCATAAATTAAGTTAACAAACGATAAATAAGTATTGCAAATTTTAATTTAATATCCATATTTATATCATGGAAATGAAATTTAATTTACCGCTATTACCTTTAAGAGACATAGTAGTTTTCCCGAATATGGTAATTCCATTGTTTGTTGGAAGAGATAAATCAATTAATGCTCTTAATGAGGTAATGAAAAAAGAAAAGAAAATTATTTTAGTAACACAAAAGAATTCAGAAGTTGACGATCCTACTAAGAATGATGTTTTTACATATGGATGTGAAAGTAATATTCTTCAGCTTTTAAAATTACCAGACGGTACAGTTAAAGTTCTTGTGGAGGGAATTAATAGAGCAAAAATAACTGATTATAGCGATAACAAAGATTTTATAACTTGCTCATATGAAAAAGTTAACGATCTAATAAATAAAGAGGAAGATTTGATGCAAACAGCTCTTTTTGCTGTTAAAAAACTTGAGAAGTTAACTTCAATCAATAAAAAAATTTCAAGTGAAACAATTAATAATATTAAAATTTTGAAGGATCCATCAAAGATTGCAGATAACATTGCTTCACACTTGAATGCATCAATATCAGAAAAACAGCAAATTTTCGAAACTCAAGATGTTAAAAAGAGACTTAATCTTGTTATAAAAATAATGGAAAACGAAACAAGTATTATTGGTGTGGAAAAAAGAATTAGAGGTAGAGTAAAGACCCAAATGGAAAAAACACAACGAGAGTATTACTTGAATGAGCAACTTAAAGCCATACAAAAAGAGTTAGGTGAAATCGAAGATGGAAAAGACGAGACATCGAATTTAAATAAAGCGATTCTTAAAGCTAAAATGCCTAAAGATGTTGAAAAAAAATGTCTTTCTGAATTAAAAAAATTAAAGAATATGAGTCCAATGTCAGCTGAAGCTACAGTTGTAAGAAATTATTTGGATTGGATGATAGATTTACCATGGTTTAAAAAAGACAAAATAGAGATAGATTTAAATAAAGCTCAAAAAGTTTTAGATGAAGATCATTTTGGTTTAGAAAAGGTTAAAGAGAGAATTATAGAATTTTTAGCTGTTCAAAAAAGAATGAATAAATTAAAAGGTCCGATCTTATGTTTAGTTGGTCCTCCAGGAGTTGGAAAAACATCTCTTGGTAAATCAATTGCAAAAGCAACTAATAGACAGTTTGTCAGAATGTCATTAGGTGGGGTACGAGATGAAGCGGAGGTCCGTGGCCACAGAAGAACTTACATTGGATCTTTGCCTGGAAAAATTATTCAAATGATGAAGAAAGCAGGAACAAAGAACCCTTTGTTCTTACTTGATGAAATTGACAAGGTTGGAAATGATTATAGAGGTGACCCATCTTCAGCTTTATTAGAAGCCCTTGACCCAGAGCAAAATACCACTTTTAATGATCATTATTTAGAAGTGGACTATGATTTATCTGATGTATTATTTGTAACTACAGCAAACACTTTAAATATATTGCCACCACTGTTAGATAGAATGGAAGTAATTAGAATTCCAGGCTACACCGAGGATGAAAAAATAAATATAGCTAACAAATATTTATTACCGAAACAAATTAAAGACAATGGTGTGAAAGATGGAGAGATGAATTTATCTGATGGCACCATAAAAGATATCATTAGATATTACACCAGAGAGTCAGGTGTAAGAAATCTTGAAAGAGAAATTTCTAAAATTACTCGAAAGGTAGTAAAAAAAGTAGTCAATAATGAGAGTAAAGATGTAACTGTTAACGATAAAAATTTAGGTGATTTTTTAGGAGTCAAAAAATTTAAGTTTGGTGAACTAGAAGAGCAAAATAAAATAGGAATTGTAACAGGACTTGCCTGGACCGAGTTTGGTGGTGAAATTTTAAAAATTGAAACTGTTAATATGCCAGGAAAGGGTCGTATGCAAATTACAGGAAAACTAGGTGATGTTATGCAAGAGTCAGTTAAAGCAGCAAAATCTTTTGTTAGATCTAAATGTTTAGAATTTGGAATTATTCCACCAACATTTGAGAAAAAGGATTTTCATATTCACGTCCCAGAGGGAGCCACTCCAAAAGATGGTCCATCTGCTGGTATAGCAATGGTAACATCAATTGTATCGTCAATTACAAAAATTCCTGTAAAAAGAGAAATTGCAATGACTGGTGAGGTTACTATAACAGGTCAAGTTTTACCAATTGGTGGATTAAAGGAGAAACTGTTAGCAGCCCACAGAGCAGGAATAAAACAAGTATTGATTCCAAAAGATAATGAGAAAAATTTAGTTGATATTCCAAAAAAAGTCATTGATGATATCAAAATTACTCCAGTTAATTCAGCAGATGAAGTTTTAAAAATAGCTTTAACAAAAGAACTAAAACCAACTGACTGGGTTGAAGTAGATAAAATTTCTGATAATAAAAAATCTGAAAAAACCCAAGCAAGTATTCAATAATTAGCAATTTACATTATCTCCCCACTGTTGTATTAGTAAATCACTTTGGAGGGCGGTTAGCTCAGTTGGTAGAGCATCTCGTTTACACCGAGGGGGTCAAAGGTTCGAGTCCTTTACCGCCCACCAAAATAAAACACTTGGGGGTGTAGCTCAGTTGGTTAGAGCGATCGCCTGTCACGCGATAGGTCGCGGGTTCGAGTCCCGTCACTCCCGCCAGTTTTTGATAATAATTATCAATAACACAAATCATTCAATAAATTAGCCCCCAATAACGTGACTTAACTGCACTTTCAATTAATCAAAAAGATTATATATAAATGTATATGTATGGAGATTTTTTAAATAACTATCTAACAATCGTAATATTTTTTGGAGTTGCACTCCTTCTCAGTATTGGATTTATTTTTCTAAATTTTGTGTTTGCGCCTAAAAACCCTGATCCAGAAAAACTATCTGCTTACGAGTGTGGTTTTGAACCTTTTAATGACTCCAGAATGGAGTTTGATGTTAGATTTTATTTAGTGGCAATACTATTTATAATATTTGATTTAGAAATAGCTTTCCTTTTTCCATGGGCAATTTCTTTAGGTAAAATTGGAATATTTGGCTTTATATCAATGATGATATTTTTATTTATTTTAACTGTAGGATTTATTTATGAGTGGAAGAAAGGGGCTTTAGACTGGGAATGAATTTAAAAGAAAAAGAAGATCAAATTCCAAAAGAATTTAAACAACTTGCTAAAGATTTTGCCGATAAAGGTTTTATAACAACTTCTTTAGACAATTTGGTCAATTGGGCTAGAACAGGTTCATTACATTGGATGACATTTGGACTTGCTTGTTGTGCGGTTGAAATGATGCAAACATCTATGCCAAGGTATGACCTAGAGAGATTTGGAGCTGCTCCAAGAGCATCACCAAGACAATCAGATGTAATGATTGTTGCTGGAACTTTAACTAATAAAATGGCTCCAGCATTAAGAAAAGTTTATGATCAAATGCCGGAACCTAGATATGTGATATCAATGGGGAGCTGTGCAAATGGCGGTGGTTATTATCATTATTCATATTCAGTTGTAAGAGGATGCGATAGAGTTGTTCCAGTTGATGTTTATGTACCAGGATGCCCTCCTTCAGCTGAGGCTTTATTATATGGGATAATGCAATTACAAAAAAAGATAAGAGACCAAGGTTCAATAAGTAGATAATGTTAAACAATACAGATCTAGAAAAAAAATTAAATTCAGAACTTAATACTAAGGTGAGTTCGTCAAAAATTGTCCATGAAACATTAAATGTTTCAATTGAAAAAGATGATTTAAAAGATGTTCTTTTATTTTTAAAATCAAATCCTGAAATGAAATTCAAGCAACTAATAGATATAACTGCAGTAGATTACCCAAATAAAAAAAATAGATTTAGGATGATTTATTTGTTGCTTAGCCATGAGTTTAACAAAAGAATAATTATTGATTTTCCTTTAAATGAAAATGAAAAAGTTTTTTCAATAACAAGTATTTTTCCATCTGCAAATTGGATGGAACGAGAAGTTTTTGATATGTACGGGATTGATTTTCAAGATCATCCAGATTTAAGAAGAATTTTGACAGACTATGAATTTGAAGGATATCCACTAAGAAAAGATTTTCCAATCACTGGACATAAAGAGGTTAGATATAGCGAAGAGAAGAAAAAAGTAATTTATGAACCAGTAAAGTTAGAGCAAGATTACAGAAACTTTGATTACAATAGCCCGTGGCAAGGGACTGAATATATTAAACAAATAAAAAAAAACGATGAGTAAACAAACAAAAACATTAAATCTCAATTTTGGTCCTCAACATCCAGCTGCGCATGGAGTTTTAAGATTGATATTAGAGTTGGATGGAGAAGTCGTAGAAAAAGCTGATCCACATATTGGTTTGCTTCATAGGGGTACAGAAAAATTAATTGAAAACAAAACATATTCCCAGGCAATACCTTATTTCGATAGACTTGATTATGTAGCTCCGATGAATCAAGAACATGCTTTCGCTTTAGCTATTGAAAAAATTTTGGACATTGAAGTTCCAATTAGAGGTCAATACATTAGAGTTATTTTTTGTGAGATTGGAAGAATTTTAAGCCATATACTAAACATCACTACACAAGCTTTAGACGTTGGTGCCTTAACACCTTCGTTATGGGGTTTTGAGGAGCGAGAAAAACTTATGGAATTTTATGAAAGAGTTTCAGGATCAAGATTGCATGCCAACTATTTTAGACCAGGAGGTGTTCATCAGGACTTACCAAGAGGACTCGACTCTGATATTTTGAAATTTTGTAATGAATTCCCAAAGATAATTGACGATTTAGAAACTTTACTAACTGATAACAGAATTTTTAAACAAAGAAATGTTGATATTGGAATAGTTTCAAAAGATGATGCATTAGACTATTCATTCTCAGGTGTAATGATGAGAGGTTCAGGTGTACCATGGGATTTAAGAAAATCTCAACCTTATGATTGTTACGAACAATTATCATTTAAGGTGCCAATAGGGAAAAACGGAGATTGTTACGACAGATACCTTTGTAGAGTTGAAGAAATGCGAGAAAGTGTAAAAATAATTAAACAATGTTTAGAGCAATTACCAAAAGGACCTGTAAAATCCCAAGATAATAAGATTACCCCTCCACCTAAAAAAGAAATTAAAGAGTCGATGGAAGCATTAATTCATCACTTTAAATTATTTACAGAAGGCTACAGGGTAAAAAAAGATGAGATTTATACTGCAGTGGAAGCACCTAAGGGTGAATTTGGTGTTTACTTAATCTCTGATGGTTCAAGCAAACCATATAAATGTAAAATCAGAGCACCTGGATTTTCTCATCTTCAAGCAATGGATTATTTAATTAAAGGACACATGTTAGCTGATGTACCGGCTGTATTAGGTTCATTAGATATCGTGTTCGGGGAAATAGACAGATGAGTTTAAAAAAAATTTCAAAAGATCAACCTGAAAAATTTGAATTTGATCAACAAAGTTTAGAATCTGCAAAAAAAATCTTATCAAATTATCCTAAGGGAAAAGAGAAAAGTGCTGTTATGGCTTTACTTTATATTGCTCAAAGGCAAAACAATAACTGGATACCTTTATCGGCAATTAAATATATCGCTAAGTTTTTAAATATGCCTTACATAAAAGTCTACGAAGTGGCCACTTTTTATTCAATGTATAATCTTTCACCTGTGGGAAATTTTCATGTCCAAATTTGTACTACAACTCCATGTATGATTAGAGGAGCGTATAAGATTGTAGATGTATGTAAAAAGAAAATATCTGAAAAAGAAAATGTGTTATCTGAAAATGGAAATTGTTCTTGGACAGAGGTAGAATGTCTTGGTGCATGTATAAATGCCCCAATGATGCAAATCAATAATGATTATTACGAGGATTTAGATATTAAACAAAGTGAAAAAATTATCGATGAAGTGCTTATGGGCAAAAAACCAAAACCAGGATCATATAGAGGAAGAATTAACTCAGAACCTGAAAATAACAGAAAAACATTATTGGATTTAAAAAATGCTTAGAGACGAAGATAGAATATTTAAAAATTTGTATAATGATTTAGGAGCTGACTTAAACTCTTCAAAAAAAAGAGGTGATTGGACAAATACTAAGGATTTATGTGAAAAAGGTAGAGATTGGATTATTGATGAAATTAAAAAATCAGAATTAAGAGGGAGAGGTGGCGCAGGTTTCCCCACAGGGTTAAAATGGTCATTTGCACCTAAAGAAGTTGGATCAAGGCCTCATTACCTTGTTATTAACGCAGATGAGTCCGAACCTGGAACTTGTAAAGATAGGGATATTCTAAGATTTGAACCTCACAAACTTTTAGAAGGTTGTTTAATAGCAGCTTACGCTGTTAACTCACATAAATGTTATATTTATCTAAGGGGCGAATATTATAACGAGGGCGTAGAATTACAAAAAGCAATTGATGAAGCTTATAAAGATAATTTAATTGGTAAAAATGCTTCTGGAACTGGTTGGGATTTAGATATTTACATTCATTACGGAGCTGGAGCGTACATTTGTGGTGAAGAAACAGCTTTGCTTGAAAGTATAGAGGGTAATAAGGGTCAACCAAGATTGAAACCACCTTTTCCTGCATTAGTTGGATTATATGGTTGCCCAACTATAGTTAATAATGTTGAAACTGTTTCGGTTGTTCCTACAATTTTAAGAAAAGGTTCTAAATGGTTTGCATCATTAGGCAAACCAAAAAATACTGGTACTAAAATTTTTTGTATTTCTGGAAATGTAAACAAACCTTGCAATGTTGAGGAAGAAATGGGTATTCCTTTAAAAGATTTAATTGATACTCATGCTGGTGGAGTAGTAGGTGGATGGGAAAATTTACAAGCAGTCATACCTGGCGGTTCTTCTATGCCTTTGTTAAATAAAGAAATTTCAGAAAAGATAACTATGGATTTTGATTCATTAGTAGAAAATAAAAGTGGGTTAGGGACCGCAGGAATAGTAGTCATTAACAAAGATCAAGATATTATTAAATGTTTTGCGAGGATTGCTCGATTTTATAAACATGAAAGTTGTGGTCAATGTACCCCTTGTAGAGAAGGTTCAGGTTGGATGTGGAGAATTTTAGAAAGAATGGCTAAAGGTGAAGCATCAAGAGAAGAAGTTGAAATGTTATTTGATGTTACAAAACAAATAGAAGGTCATACTATTTGTGCTTTCGGTGAAGGATCAGCTTGGCCAGTGCAAGGTCTTTTGAGAAATTTTAAAAAAGAGATAATAAAAAGAAATAATTTTGATCCACTAATTAAATCAAATAAAGATATCCCATACCTTGTAGATCAACACTTGTTAGAAAAAGATAATGCCCAAAATAAAAGTTAACAATAACGAATTAGAAGTAGAAGACGGTTTAACAGTTTTACAGGCATGTGAACAAGCGGGGGCTGAAATACCAAGATTTTGCTATCATGAAAAACTTTCAATAGCAGGAAACTGCAGAATGTGTCTAGTTGAAATTGAAAAATCTCCAAAACCTGTTGCATCTTGCGCAATGCCTGTAGCGGATGGAATGAACATTAAAACAAATACTGAATTTGTTGAAAAAGCAAGAAAAGGTGTTATGGAATTTTTATTAGCAAATCACCCACTCGATTGTCCAGTTTGTGATCAAGGAGGTGAATGCGATTTACAAGATCAATCAATGTTTTATGGAATTGATAAATCAAGATTTAAAGAAAATAAAAGATTTGTTCCTGAAAAATATATGGGTCCACTAATCAAAACTCAAATGACAAGATGTATTCACTGTACAAGGTGCATAAGATTTGCAACCGAGGTTGCCGGTGTTTCGGAGATCGGAGCAATTGGTAGAGGAGAAGATACTCAAATAACTACATATTTGGAAAAATCCATGGAGTCAGAGCTATCAGGCAATGTTATCGATTTGTGCCCAGTTGGTGCATTAACATCGAAGCCATACGTTTTTGAAGCTAGACCATGGGAATTAAAAAAAACAGAGTCGATCGATGTTATGGACGCAGTTGGTTCAAATATAAGAATTGATACATATGGTTGGGAAGTGAAACGTATACTTCCAAAGATTAACGAAAGCATTAATGAAGAGTGGATATCAGATAAAACTCGTTATGCATGTGATGGTTTAAAATATCAAAGACTTGATGCTCCTTATATAAGATCCAATGATGGTTTTAAAAAAATTTCATGGGAAGATGCTTATGGGACCTTAACTAATAAAATCAAAAGCACAAATCCTGATAAAATTGGATGTATAACTGGTGACCTTACTAATATGGAAACTTTATTTTCTGTTAAAGAGTTTTTTAATAAAATTTTGAGCTGCAAAAACCTAGACTCAAGATCTGTAAAAACTTATGTAAATAATAGTTCGCGAACCAATTATATTTTTAATACCCAAATTTCAAATATAGAAAAATCAGATTTTATTCTTTTGGTTGGGACTAATCCACGTCATGAAGCAACAATTTTGAATTCAAGAATACGAAAAAGTTATTTAAAGAATAATATGGAAATTTATTCTTTGAATGATGTTGGGGATCTAACATATCCATATAAAGTAATATCAAGCAACACTGATGAGTTAAAAAAAATAATTTTAAATGAACACGAAGTCTCAAAAAAAATAATTTCTGCAAAAAATCCTATTGTAATTTTTGGACAATCAGCTCTTAAACTTAACTCCTCAGGGTACTTATTTGAGGGAATGAAAAAATTTTTATCAGAAAATAATAAAATAAACGATGACTGGAATGCTTTAAGCGTCCTTTCTAATAATGCATCAACTGTTGGTGCATACGATTTGGATATTTTGGACAATGAAACTATAGATAATGTGTTATCAAATAAATTTGAATTAGTCTTCTTATTTGGTCAGGATAATTTGAACATCAAGAAAAAAAATGAATTTATTGTTTATATAGGAACTCATGGTGACAGAGGAGCGGAAATGGCAGATCTAATATTGCCTAGCGCAGCATATACAGAGCAAGATGGATATTACACTAATCTTGAGGGTAACTTACAATTAGCTTTTAAGGCTTCCTATCCACCTGGTGAAGCAAAGGAAGATTGGGAAATTGTTAATGAAGTGTCAAAGAAACTTAAGGGTAAAAGTCTTTATACAAATAAACAAGAACTTATAGATAATCTTTTAAATTATCTTAATCAAAAAATAAAAAAAAACGGTGAAACAGTTAAAAATGATTTCATAAAAGAAGAAATTTTTGTCAATAAAATTGATTATTATTTTACTAATGTTATAGCTAGATCTTCAAAGACAATGGCAGAATGTAGAAATTTAAAACTTGTTTCTTTGAAAACTGGAACTGACGGTTAAATGGAATACATAGTTTTATTATTTTCTGAAATTTACAAAATACTTTATGTTTTAATTCCTGTTCTTGTATCAGTAGCAATGATTGTGTGGCTTGATAGAAGAATTTGGGCTTTTGTTCAAAAAAGACGAGGGCCAAATGTTGTAGGCCCTTTCGGTTTATTTCAAACTTTGGCAGATGCGCTTAAATACATTTTCAAAGAAATTATAATACCTGCAAGTTCGAATAAAATTATATTTATTTTAGCCCCAATAGTTACGATGACTTTAGCCCTTATTGCATGGGCAGTAATTCCTTTCAGTGAAGATTATGTTTTGGCTGACATAAATGTTGGTATCCTTTATATATTTGCAATTTCATCTTTGGGTGTTTATGGAATAATAATGGGTGGCTGGGCCTCAAATTCAAAGTATCCATTTTTAGGCTCAGTAAGATCTGCTGCGCAAATGGTCTCTTATGAAGTTTCTATCGGAGTAATAATCATAAATGTTTTATTGTGCGTTGGTTCGTTAAACTTAAGTGATATAGTTTTAGCTCAAGAGAAAATTTGGTTTGTAATTCCTTTATTTCCAATGTTTGTGATTTTCTTTATTTCATCACTTGCAGAGACAAATAGACCACCATTTGATTTACCTGAAGCAGAGGCTGAATTAGTTGCGGGTTATCAAACCGAGTATAGCGGCATGATGTATGCAATGTTTTGGTTGGGTGAATATGCAAATATTTTGCTGATGTGTGCACTTGGGTCAATTCTTTTTCTGGGAGGCTGGTTAGCACCAATGGATATCCCATTGTTTGATATAGTGCCTCCACCGGCGTGGCTAATATTAAAAATTTTATTTTTGTTTGTTTTGTTCGCACTTATAAAAGCTATTGTGCCAAGATATAGATACGATCAACTTATGAAGCTCGGATGGAAGGTTTTTCTGCCTTTCTCTTTAATTTGGGTGGTATTAACTTCTGGTTATTTATTATATTTTGACTTATTACCTGTATATTAAACTATGAATATAATTCGAATATTTAAAACAGTATTTTTAATTGATTTTTTAACAGGCTTATTGATAGCTATTAAAGAGTTATTTAAAACAAAAAAGACTATTAATTATCCTTTTGAAAAAGGGAAGATTTCACCACGATATAGGGGAGAGCATGCACTAAGAAGATATCCAAATGGTGAGGAAAGATGTATAGCATGTAAACTTTGTGAAGCTGTTTGTCCAGCTCAAGCAATAACAATAGAGTCTACAGCTAGAGAAGACGGAAGTAGAAAAACGACAAGATACGATATTGATATGCTAAAATGTATCTATTGTGGTTTGTGTGAAGAGTCATGTCCGGTTGATGCTATAGTGCAAGGTCCTAACTTTGAATTTGCAACACATACTAGGGAAGAACTTTACTACAATAAAGAAAAGCTTTTAGAAAATGGAGATAGATGGGAGAATGTTTTAGCTGCAAATATAAAAGCTGATAACCCTTATAGATAATAGCAAATGTTAGCACACGCTATATTTTTTTACTTTTTTTCATTTGTTGCAATAATTTCTGCAATAATGGTAACTGCCTCAAAGAACACTGTTCATTCTGTTTTCTTTCTTATATTAGATTTTATATCGATTTCATGCCTTTTTATTATGATAGGTGCAGAATTTTTAGGAATGATAATGTTAATTGTTTATGTTGGAGCAGTTGCAGTTTTATTTTTATTTGTAGTTATGATGTTAAATGTTGCTCTTCAAAAAAATCAATGGTTCAAATCAAGTGAAACAAGCACTCATATACCTGTAGGACTAATAGTAAGTTTGATTATTTTTTTTGAATTAATAATCGTAATTGGAGGATGGAAATACAAACCTGACATTATCAAAAACTTTTCTGATAGTCTGATTTCAAATTCTACAAATACTCATACTATAGGGAGCGTATTATATACAGAATACGTTCATCTATTTCAAATTTCAGGGATGATATTACTTGTGGCCATGATTGGAGCAATCGTTCTCACATTTAGGAAAAGAGAGGGAGTTAAAAGACAAAATTATTTTAGCCAAATATCTAGAGAAAAAAATCAAGGTGTTGAGCTGGTAGAAGTTAAATCAAATGAAGGGGTTAAAATAGATGTTTGAAGTTTCCCTTGGACATTATCTGACATTAGGGGCAATCATTTTTACTATTGGTGTAATTGGAATATTTTTAAATAGAAAAAATGTAATTGTTATTTTAATGAGTATTGAATTAATATTGTTAGCAGTAAATATCAATCTAGTATCTTTCTCAATATTTCTTCAGGACTTATCTGGCCAAATATTTACTTTATTTATTTTAACTGTTGCAGCAGCAGAAGCGGCTATCGGTCTTGCAATAATAGTAGTCTATTACCGTAACGCAGGAACAATAAGAGTCGAAGAAATTGAAAATTTAAAAGGTTAATATGGAATATTTCATAGTTTTTTTACCATTGCTTGGTGCGTTTATTGCTGGTTTTTTTGGTAATAAATTTGATCAAAAATATTCCCAATTTATGACAAGTCTTTTTGTCAGTATTTCTTCTATCCTTTCAATAATAGTATTTTTAAAAGTATTAAATTATGGATACTCAAATAATTTATTAATTTCTAGTTGGATAAACTCAGGCACTTTAAATGTAAATTGGTCCATAAAAGTAGATGCACTATCCTCACTCATGATGGTTGTGGTAACGCTTGTTTCAGCGTTGGTTCATATCTACTCAATTGGTTATATGTCTCACGATCCTCACAAACCGAGGTTCATGTCTTATTTATCTTTATTTACATTTGCAATGTTAGTGCTGGTTACTTCAGACAATTTTTTACAATTATTCTTTGGATGGGAAGGAGTAGGTCTTTGTTCATATTTTTTGATTGGTTTTTGGTTTAAAAAAAAAGCTGCAAATGCAGCTGCTATTAAAGCTTTTGTAGTAAATAGAGTTGGAGATTTTGGTTTTGCTCTTGGTATTTTTTTAATTTTTTATTTTTTTGGAACAGTTAATTACGATGAGGTATTTAATCAAATTCAAACTTTGAATGCAAAAAATATAAATTTTCTTGGTTTTGAATTTAAATCAATAGATTTAATTTGTATATTGTTATTTATAGGTGCAATGGGAAAATCAGCTCAGATTTTTTTACATACTTGGTTACCCGATGCAATGGAAGGACCCACACCTGTGTCTGCATTAATCCACGCTGCAACAATGGTTACTGCAGGTGTTTTTCTAGTTGTAAGATGTTCTCCTATTTATGAATATTCAGAATTAGCACTCAATATAATTACTGTAGTTGGAATGAGTACAGCTTTTTTTGCTGCTACAATTGCATTAGTCCAAACCGATATAAAAAAGATAATTGCTTATTCAACATGTAGCCAGCTTGGATATATGTTCTTTGCAACTGGTGTAGGCGCATATAATGTTGCAATGTTTCATCTATTTACTCATGCTTTTTTTAAGGCTTTACTTTTTTTAGGAGCTGGTTCTGTAATACACTCTTTTAAAGATGAACAGAATATCGAAAAAATGGGTGGGGTTTACAAAAAGATCCCTTACACTTACGCCTTAATGCTAGTGGGCACATTAGCTTTAACTGGCTTCCCTTTTTTATCTGGTTTTTATTCTAAAGATGCAATTATTGAATTTGCTTATTTAAGTGGAAATGTAACGGGCATTTATGCTGCTGGTATTGGAATTGTTACGGCAATGTTAACAGCAATTTACTCTTGGAGATTATTTTTTAAAACTTTTCATGGAAATTATAACAATCAAGAAGTCAAATACGAAAAAATTCATGAGTCACCGGCGGTAATGGTTTTGCCACTTATAATTCTTGGTTTAGGTTCAATTTTTGCTGGTTTCTTTTTTAAAGAACTATTAATAGGTAACCAAAGTAGTGTTAATTTTTGGGGAGAGTCTATTAAATTTTTAGAGCCATTGAGTGAAGATCATCCTCCACTGTGGTTTATTTTATTGACCCCGACTATAGTTTCTTTAAGCATACCGATTTCTTATTACTTATTTTTGAAGGACAAAAGTGTATTAGAAAATTTTACAAAAACTAATTATCCATTGATAAATTTTTTAAAAAAGAAATGGTATTTTGATGAGCTTTATTCTTTTATTTTTGTAGAACCCTGTAAAAAATTAGGTTTATTTTTTTGGAAAAAGATTGATGGTTTAACAATAGATAGATTTGGACCGGATGGTATTTCAAATCTTATTAAAGGCTTGTCGATAAAAGCAGTAAAATTTCAGAATGGTTTTATTTATCAATATGCATTTATAATGTTAATTGGCTTTTCTTTAATACTGACTTACTTGATTATTAAATGATGAATTTCCCAATTATTTCTTCACTAATCCTTTTGCCTTCAATTGGTGCACTATTTCTTTTTTTCATCAATTCAAAAAATATTAACGGCATTAAGTATGTTTCTTTATTTGTATCAATCATTAATTTTTTAATATCTATTTACTTATGGTTAATTTTTGATCAATCTAGTTATGAATTTCAGTTTGTAGAAAGTAGAGTCTGGATAAAAGATTTTATCAATTACAAAGTAGGAGTAGATGGAATCTCAATATTATTTATCATTTTAACTACTTTCATAACCCCACTTTGTATTTTGTCAGTTAATTCATCTATAAAGAATAGACTTAAAGAGTTTTTAATAGCAATCTTATTAATGGAAACTCTAATGATTGGAGTTTTTTGCTCTTTAGATTTGGTAATTTTCTACTTATTTTTTGAAGGTGGTTTAATACCGATGTTTTTAATCATTGGTATTTGGGGCGGTGAAAGGCGTGTGTATTCTGCATTCAAGTTTTTTTTATTTACTCTTCTTGGCTCAGTTTTAATGTTAATAGCGGTAATATCTATTTATTGGATAGCAGGAACGACCGATGTAGAAGAACTTTATAAGTTAGGCATTGATCCAAAATATCAAAACTTACTCTGGTTAGCATTCTTTTCATCTTTTGCAGTAAAAACACCAATGTGGCCAGTACATACTTGGCTACCCGACGCCCATGTTGAAGCACCAACTGCAGGTTCAGTTTTATTAGCAGCTATCTTACTTAAAATGGCAGGATATGGATTTATAAGATTTTCAATTGGACTATTTCCTGTTGCGTCAGAATACTTTGTTCCGTTTATTTTTGTTATTAGTTTAATTGCAATTATTTATACTTCGTTAGTTGCCTTAATGCAGGACGACATGAAAAAACTAATTGCGTACTCATCTGTAGCTCACATGGGTTTTGTAACATTAGGTTTGTTTACTTTCACTCAACAAGGTGTTGAAGGAGGAATATTTCAAATGATTAGTCATGGTATTGTATCTGCTGCACTCTTTTTCTCAGTAGGTGTTGTTTATGACAGAACTCATTCGAGACGCATCAATGATTATGGGGGTTTGGTAAATGTAATGCCAAAATATTCTATTTTATTAATGGTATTTACTTTAGGGTCTTTGGGTTTGCCAGGAACAACTGGTTTTATTGGTGAATTTTTGATTTTAATGGGAACATTTAAAAAAAGTTTCTTAGTGGCAGCAATAGCAAGTTTGGGTGTAATTTTAGGCGCAGCATATATGTTGTGGCTTTACAAAAGAGTTGTATTTGGAGAGTTAACAAATCAAAAATTATTAAAAATAATTGATTTAAACAAAGTTGAGTTGTCTATTCTTACTTTATTAGCATTGAGTATAATATTTTTTGGCTTCTATCCTGATCCATTTTCAAATACATATTCTGTATCAGTCGAAAACTTTATAAATGAATATAATGATAAACTAAATAATTTTAATTTACAAAATCAATGATTAATCTCTTTTATATATCCACGGAAATATTTTTGTCATTATCTATTCTAATTCTATTACTAATTGGTGTATTTAAAAATAAAAGTGAATTATTTATTTATAATTTCACTTGTATAATTTTACTGGTTGGGCTTGCGATAAATATTAATTTAAATCCTCAATTCCCGATAGATTTATTTAATAACAGTTATAAAATTGACTATTTCACAACTTTAATTAAGTCGGTAATATTGATCTCAGCATTTCTTGTAATGCTATGTTCATTAAATTATGTCAAACAAAATGATATTTTAAAAATTGAGTATCCAATTTTAATTTTATCTTCAATTCTTGGTATGCTCGTAATGGTAAGTTCTAACGATCTAATAGTTTTTTATGTTGGTCTAGAATTACAATCTTTAGCTTTATATGTTCTTGCTGCCTTTAAAAAAGATAATATACTTTCATCTGAGTCAGGCTTAAAATATTTTATATTAAGCGCACTATCATCAGGATTACTGCTATATGGATGTTCTTTAATATATGGTTTTTCTAGCTCAACAAACTTTGATTTAATTTATCAAAATAGTGAGTCAATCGAATATGGTATTATTTTTGGAATAGTATTTATTTTAGTTGGATTGGCATTTAAGATTACTGCAGTACCTTTTCACATGTGGGCCCCAGATGTTTATGATGGATCACCTACATCTGTGACTGTCATATTTGCAATTCTCCCAAAGATTGCTGCGTTAACAGTATTCATTAATTTTTTATATGGTCCTTTTCTTGAAATGTTTGACCAATGGCAAGCAATTATAATTTTTTTATCAATTGGTTCAATGGTATTTGGGGCAGTAGCTGCGATTGGTCAAAAAAAATTGAAAAGACTTATTGCTTATAGTTCAATAAGCCACATGGGTTTTGCGCTCGCTGGTTTAAGTGTTGGGACAAACGAAGGTATTCAAAATTCAATAATATACTTAATAATATATCTAATAATGAATATAGCATTTTTCTGCTGTCTATTTATGCTCAAAAGAGAAAATCAATATTTCGATAAAGTTGAAGATCTCTCAGGTTTATCAAAAAATCATCCTTTATTATCACTCTCTTTGATGATTATTTTATTCTCGTTAGCAGGAATACCTCCATTGGCTGGTTTTTTTGCAAAGTTTTATATTTTTACGGCCGTAATTGAACAATCAATGTATTTTTTAGCGATTGTAGGCTTGCTCTCAACAGTAATTGCAGCTTTTTATTATATAAGATTAATAAAGGTAATGTATTTTGATGAGCAGAAAGAAAAATATGACTTAAATCATAGCATTGGTCTTAAAATGATACTTGTGATCTCATCAACAATAATTCTTATTTATTTTGTAAACCCGAATATAATTAATAACTTTGTCTTAGATATAACTTTAATTTAATGAAGTTAAAAATTTTTAAATACAAAAAAGTAAAAAGCACTAATGATATTGCTATTAGGAAAATTAGGTCAGGAATTAAAAATGGAATAGTTACTAGTGATGTACAAAGCTCCGGCAGAGGAAGGCATGGAAATAAATGGATTTCTTATAAGGGCAATCTTTTTGTAACTATTTTTTTTTCAATTTCAAATAATCTAAATCTAAATAAGTTTAATTATAAAAATTGCATGATAATAAAAAAAGTTTTATCAAAATATATAAAACACGATCTAAAAATTAAAAGACCAAACGATATTTTATTTAAACAGTATAAAATTTGTGGAATTTTACAGGAAACAATTTTTTACAAGAATCTTAAATACTTGTTGATTGGTGTAGGCCTAAACTTATTAAAGAGTCCAAAATTCAAGAATTACAAAACTACAAACGTGTATCAAATTACTAAAAAAAAAGTTAATAAAATTAAAATCTTAAATGAAATTAAATTAAACTATGAGTCGATCTAAGAAAAAAAATATTTTGGTAGGTGATATTGGTAATACCGAGTCTAAAATATTTTTTAGAAATAACAAAATCGAAAAAAAAATTATTATAAAAAGCAACGAAATGATTTATAACAAGATTAAATTAAAAGTTTTATTTTTAAAAAAATTTAATATTAAGGATAAAGCTGTTTTTTGTAGTGTAGTTCCGTCTAATTTTAGAATTATTAAGAAGGTATTTGAACGAGAGTTGAAAATTAAAATAGTTGAATTAAAGAATATTTATAAAAACAAAATAATTAAATTGAAAGTTAATAAAAAACAAATCGGATCAGATAGATTAGCAAATGCAATTAGTGTTATTAATAAAAAAAATAATTTTATAGTTGTAGATTTTGGAACAGCTACTACTTTCGATGTCATCATAAAAGATGTTTACTGGGGTGGCATAATTGCTCCAGGAGTTAATCTTTCACTAAAAAATTTGACATCAAAGGCAGAGTTGATTCCAAAAATTAATTTAAGCCAAACTAAAATAGTTATTGGAAAAAATACAAAGCAGGCAGTAGTATCAGGTTTTTATTGGGGGTATAGTGGTCTTATCGAAAAAATTATTTCTAAGATTTCAAAAATTACCAAAAAAAATTTTAAGATTATTTTAACAGGGGGTCTTGCGCATTTATTTAAAACAAATATAAGATTAAATGTTTTTGTCGACAAAAATCTTACAATAAAAGGATTAATAAAAGCTCATAAAATATTAAACAAATGAAAGATGAATTATTATTTTGTCCACTAGGTGGATCAGGTGAAATTGGTATGAACTTAAATCTTTTTGCCTACGGTGAACCAGAAAATCATAAGTGGATTATTGTAGATATTGGCGTCACCTTTGCTGATGATACAGTTCCAGGAATAGATCTAATATATCCTGATCCTGGTTTCATAGTAGATAAAAAAGACTCATTACTTGGTATAGTACTTACACATGCTCATGAAGATCACATTGGCGCGATTTCACATATCTGGCCGAAACTTAAATGCAATATATATGCTACTCCATTTACTGCAGCTTTAGTGACTGAAAAGTTTAAGGAAAAGAAAATAGATATTCACCCTTTTTTAAAGATTGTAAATTTAAGAGGTAACATAAAACTCGGACCATTTGATATTGAGCTAATAACTATGACACACTCCATTCTAGAACCCAACGGACTGAAAATAAAAACTCCACTTGGCAGCGTGTTACATACTGGTGATTGGAAGTGTGATCCAAACCCATTAATTGGAGATGTAATAGACTCTAAAAAACTTAAATCAATTGGCGATGAAGGAGTTTTGGCGATGATATGTGACTCAACAAATATATTTAGTATTGGTAGATCAGGCTCAGAAATAGATGTAAGAAAAAATTTACTAAAGATATTTGAAAGATTAAAAAAGAAAATAATAGTCACCTGTTTTGCATCAAATGTCGCTAGAATGGAAACTATTTTCTTTTGTGCGCAGAAAACAGGAAGACAGATTTCTTTGGTAGGAAGGTCTATGCATAGAATTTTTAAAGCAGCTAGACAATGTGGGTATCTCAAAGATGTAATTGAACCTATTGATCCAAGAGATGCCAAAAAAATTTCAAGAGACAAAATAGTCTACTTATGTACTGGAACTCAAGGAGAGCCTATGGGAGCAATGAGCAGAATATCGAATTTTACCCATCCAGATGTAATGATGGAAAATGGCGACACTGCAATTTTTTCATCTAAAATAATACCTGGAAATGAAAAAAAACTTTCTAAATTACACAATCAATTAGTTATTGAAGGTATTGAAGTGATTACAGAAGAAGATGAATTTATACATGTATCCGGTCACCCTAACAGGGAAGAATTAAAGGATATGTACAATTGGATAAGACCAAAATCAGTAATACCTGTTCATGGAGAATACAGACATATGCATGAGCACATTAATTTTGCTAAAGAAATGAAAATACCTTATCCAGTTAAAGTTATGAATGGTGATATTGTTAAATTAGCTCCAGCTGAAAAACCTTTTATTTATGATAAAGCACCTGCAGGAAAAGTATATTTGGATGGAAACATTAGTGTTGAAGAGGACTCAAATTCTATTAAAGAACGTAAAAATCTTTCCATAAACGGAATGATGGAAGTTACAATTCTTGTTACACCCAAAGGTAACATTCATGACAGACCAATTGTGACGGTTAAGGGACTCCCAATAAATGATTATGAAGATTTTAGATTTGGATTAGAGAATGAAATAGAAAAAACAGCAAGAACATTTTCTTTAACTAATAGCAAACAGCAAGAAAATGCTATCGATGCTTTCAAAAGTGTTTGTAAAAAATATACAAAAAATAAAGTAGGCAAAAGACCTTTTACAAATATTAATATAGTTCAAATTTGATGAATTTAACTGGTTCGATTATTATATATGTTCTTATATGGTGGATAGTTTTCTTTTCATTATTGCCAGTAGATGTAGATCGAAATAAAAAAAATTTTGTAGAGGGTGTTGATCCTGGGGCTCCCGAAAACCCTAAATTAATAAAAAAACTAACATATACAACTTTGATTACATCAATAATTTTTATAGGTATATTTCTTTTAGTAAAGTATGATTATCTCAATTTAAGGAATCTAATTACATAATGTTTTTATCAAAATCATTTATTCCACTATTAAAAAATTATCCTTCTGAGGCAAAAATTAAATCACACAAATTAATGTTGAGATTGGGAATGATTAAACAATCATCAGCAGGTATTTATTCTTGGCTTCCGCTTGGCTTCAAAGTGATGAAGAAAATTGAACAAATAGTCAGGGAGGAACAAAATAAAATAGGTGCTCAAGAAATATTAATGCCAACAATACAATCCTCTGAAATTTGGAAAGAAAGTGGAAGATATGAAGATTATGGAGAGGAGATGCTTAGAATTAAAGATAGGCAGAACAGAGAAATTTTATATGGTCCAACTAATGAAGAGTTAGTTACAGATATTTTTAGAAACAGTATAAAATCATATAAATCACTTCCTCAATTATTGTATCATATACAATGGAAATTTAGAGATGAACTAAGACCAAGATTTGGGATAATGAGATGTAGAGAATTTTTTATGAAAGATGCATATTCATTTGACCTTAGTGATGATGATGCAGAATTTTCATATAACAAATTTTTTCTATCATATTTAAAAACTTTTAAGAGATTAGAATTATCAGCAATACCGATGACAGCTGAAACGGGGCCAATTGGTGGGAGCTTGTCACATGAATTTATTATTTTAGCTGAAACTGGTGAAAGTAAAATTTATACTGACAAAAGAATTTTTGAAGTAAACCACGATAATTATAAATTAGAAAAAGAGTCTTTAAAAAAACTAAGAGTTGAATATGACCAATTTTACGCTGTCACAGATGAGAAAATTGACAACAAAGAGTTTAACAACAAGGTTGATAAAAAAAATCAGTTAGAGACCAAAGGTATTGAAGTCGGTCATATTTTTTACTTTGGTGACAAGTATTCAAAACCAATGAATGCCGCTGTTGATAAAGATGGTAAAAAAATTTTTGTAAAAATGGGTTCTTATGGAATTGGAGTTTCAAGATTAGTTGGTGCCTTAATTGAGGCAAATTTTGATGAGAAAAATGAAGTTATGAAATGGCCAGTATCAGTTTCTCCTTTTGAATGTGCAATTATTTGTTTTGCATCTAAAAATGATACCACAAGTATTGAAATGGGTATTAAAGTAAAAAATTTTTTAGAACAGAATAATATTGAAACAATTTTAGACGATTCAGACGAAAATTTTTCAGGAAAGTTAAAAAAATTTAATTTAATTGGAATACCATTTCAAATTCTAATTGGAAAAAATCCTGATAAAAATAAAGTTGAGTTTAAAGAAGTGGGGAACGATAGCAAGATGATAAGTCTTGAAGAAGCCCTTAGTTTCATTAAATCCAAAAAAATAAATTGATCTCAACTTTAGAAAAAAAAATAATTTTTAGATATCTTAAAACTAGAAAAAAAGATGGTTTTTTAAATATTATCACTTTATTTTCTTTCTTAGGTATAAGTTTAGGCGTGGCAGTTTTGATTATAGTTATGTCTGTAATGAATGGGTTTAGGTCAGAGTTGATAAACAAGATAACTAATTTCAACGCACATGTTATCGTAAAACCCTATGATAAGAAAATAGATCAAAAAAAAATAGATAACGAGTTTTTAAAAAATATATCTTCAAATTTGATATTAAGCAATAATGGAGAGGGAATACTTTTAAATGATGAAATTACTAAAGGTATTTTAGTTAGAGGCTATTCTGAAAATGACTTTCAAAAATTGAATATTGTAAATAATAAATATTTTAGAGGCGATAAAAAAATCTTAGAGAATAATATATCGATAGGGAGTGATTTAAGTTATGACCTCGAATTAAAAATTGGTGACCGAATTTCAATAATTTCACCTTCTGGTGAAAATACAATCATTGGATCCATACCTCGACAAAAAACTTTTAAAATAAGTTCTATATTTGATAGTAGGTTTGCTGAGTTTAATAATTCTGTTGTATTTATTAATCTTAAAGATCTACAAGGCTTGTTTGATTTAAAAAAAGGAAATAATTTCTTAGAAATTTATTTATATAAACCTGACAAAATTGAGATTTATCGTGAAAAGCTAATGTCGATTTTTACCGACGAATATATATTTACCTGGTCAGATTTAAACAAACCATTATTTTCCGCCTTAAAAGTAGAAAGAAATGTTATGTTCATTATATTATCTTTAATAATCATAGTTGCTGCTTTTAACATTATTTCAGGTCTTACTATTTTAGTAAAAAATAAAACTAGGGAAATTGCTATATTAAAATCAATAGGTGTTTCAAACTTTTCTATTCGAAAAATATTTTTTTTTATTGGATTTTTAATAGGATTTTTAGCAACAATTATGGGAGTTGTAATAGGTGTAACTTTCTCTCTTTATATTGAGGAGATAAGAATGTTAATTAGTAATGTCTTTAATATAAGTTTATTTCCTGAAGAAATATATTTTTTAAGTACTATTCCATATCAAATAGATTTTTGGTCAATATCTTTAATATCAAGTTGTTCAATTATAATGACTTGTTTAGTCTCAATATACCCCGCAACTAAAGCAGCAAAATTAGATACAATTAAATCATTAAAATATGAATAATATTATAGAACTAAACAATATTTCAAAGATATTTGATAATAAAAAAAAAATCACTGTCCTTAAAAATTTAAATTTCAAATTTAAAAAAGGGAAAATTTATTCATTATCTGGACCCTCTGGATCCGGAAAATCAACCTTACTAAATTTATTATCATTAATAGATAGGCCATCATCAGGAAATATTAAAATTGATAATCAAAATATAAATAACAACGAAATTGAGATTAACGACAAAATTAGATCTAGTAATATTGGGATTGTTTATCAAGAGAAAAACTTATTGCCTGATTTTACGGCTATTGAAAATGTTTGCATAGCCAGCTTAGCTGCTAATAATAATTATAAAATAGCAGAACAAGAATCATTAAAGATTATTCAAAAAGTTGGCTTAAAAGATAGGATTAATCATTATCCATCAGAATTATCAGGAGGAGAAATGCAAAGAATTGCGATATCGAGAGCAATAGTAAATAAACCTAGAATAATACTAGCTGATGAACCAACTGGAAGTTTAGATCACGAAAACGCAAATCAAATATTTAACCTACTCTTTAAATTAAAAAATAAAGATCGTGTTATAATATTTGCAACTCATAATAGATTTTTTGCTAATAAAGCAGACTATAAAATTTCCTTAAGTAATGGTAAAATCAGAACCATTAATGGAAAAATCTAAAAAAACATTTAATCACTTAAAAATACATACCCAGTATTCTATTTGTGAAGGCGCCATAAAAATTGATGATCTTAGTAAATATTGCAAAGACAAAAAGATTAAGGCGATTGGAATGTCAGATACATCAAATTTATGTGGATCTCTAGAATTCTCAGAACAAATTTCCAAGTCAAAAACACAGCCTATAATTGGATCCCAAATTAAGTTTAAATTCGATGATATAATTGGATCATTACCTATTATAGCCAAAAATAGTGATGGTTACAAAGAACTGATTAATTTGTCATCCAAATCTTTTCTTGAGAACTCTGAGATAAATGATCCACATTGTAAAATAGAATTATTATTTAATTGTTCTAAAAATTTAATAATTCTATCAGGAGGTATTAATAATTTATCAGGTATTCTTTTTCAAAAAGGGAGAGTTGACGAGCTTGAAAAACTTTACTTTTCTTTAAATAAAAATTTTGGTGATAACTTCTATATTGAAATTCAAAGACATGGTGATTTAAATGAAAAAAATTTTGAAAACTTCAATTTATCCGTTTCAAAAAAAATTAATGCTCCCATAATAGCAACTAATGAGGTTTATTATTTAGACAAAGAAATGAGCGAAGCACATGATGCATTACTTTGTATTGGTTCAAAAAATTATATAAACGATAAACACAGAATAAAGTTAACAGATAATCATTATTTCAAAAGTGACGAAGAAATGAAGGAAATATTCAGTGATTTACCCGAGGCTTTGGAAAATAATTACAATTTACCATTTAGGTGCAGCTTCAGACCTGAATATTCCAAACCATTATTACCAGATATAAACTCAAATAATAATATTTCATCTGATGAGCAATTAAAAAAAGATGCAAATGAAGGTTTAATAAATAAATTTAAGGAAAAATTCGAAGATGAAAATTTTAAAGGTGAAAAATTTTTAAAATATAAAAAAAGACTAGATCACGAAATAAACATAATATGTGAGATGAATTATTCTAGTTATTTTTTAATTGTATCCGATTACATCATATGGGCGAAAAAAAATAATATACCAGTTGGACCAGGTAGAGGGTCCGGTGCTGGTTCATTAGTAGCATGGTGTTTACAAATTACTGACGTAGACCCAATTTATTTTGATTTGATTTTTGAGAGATTTTTAAACCCAGACCGTATTTCCATGCCTGATTTTGATATTGATTTTTGTGAGGAAAAACGTGATTTAGTTTTTGAGTATCTTAACAAAAAGTACAAGGACTCAGTCGCTCATATTATTACATTCGGCAAACTAAAAGCTAGAATGGTTATTAGAGACGTAGGTAGAGTAATGGGTCTTCCATATGGTTTTGTCGATAGTATATGCAAGATGATTCCTTTTGATCCTTCAAGACCAATGAGTTTAAATGAATGTATAAATTCAGAGCCAAGATTACAAAAAATTATAAATGAGGATAAAAGGGTCGATAAACTTATTAAACTCTCCCTTAAACTAGAGGGTTTAAATAGAAATTTTGCAACACATGCTGCTGGAGTAGTAATAGCTGATAAAAAATTAATTGACACTGTTCCATTGTATAAAGACACCTCATCAAATTTACTTTTACCATCAACACAGTTTGATATGTACTCTGCTGAAAATTCTGGCCTTATTAAATTTGATTTTTTGGGACTAAAGACGCTTACTGTAATAAACAACACTATTAAACTTTTAAATAAAAAAAAAATTGATTTCAATATAGAGAAAATAAATTATGAAGATCAAACAGTTTTTGATTTGTTATCATCAGGTAAAACTGTTGGCCTATTTCAACTTGAGAGCGCTGGAATGAGAGATGCTCTCACTCAAATGAAACCAAATAGGTTAGAGGACATTATAGCACTAGTTGCTCTTTATAGACCAGGCCCTATGAGCAATATTCCAATTTATAATGATTGTAAGCACGGAAAAAGAACACCAGATTATTTGCATCCAAAATTAGAAAATATATTAAAATCAACCTATGGAGTAATTATTTATCAAGAACAAGTGATGCAAATCGCACAAGTTTTGTCAGGTTTTACTGCAGGTGAAGCAGATATTCTAAGACGCGCTATGGGGAAAAAGAAAAGAGCAGAATTAGAAAAACAGAAGGCAAGATTTATAGATGGAGCATATCAAAATGGTATACAAAAAGATATTGCTGCAGGCATTTTTTTAAAGATTGAACCATTTGCAGAGTATGGTTTTAATAAAAGTCATGCTGCAGCTTATGCAATTATAGCTTATCAAACAGCATATCTAAAAACACATTTTACTAATGAATTTTTTTCTGCATCTATGTCAATGGAAATGTCAAATCAAAAAAAATTAGGAGAGTTTTATGAGGAACTAAAAAGACTCGACATAAATATAATATCGCCCGATATAAACTTATGTAATGCCGATTTTTATTCTGATACAAAAAACTTTTATTATGCTTTAGGTGCGTTAAAGAATGTCGGATACGAGGCAATTTCCAACATAGTCAGAGAAAGAGAAAAAAATGGTAAATTTAAATCCTTAAATGACTTTATAAATAGAGTAAACCCGAAAGATATAAACAAACTCCAAATGGAGGCCCTTACAAAGGGAGGCGCATTTGATAATGTTTTTAAGGACAGGAAATCAATTTTTGAATCAATACCTAGTTTAATATCTAAATCAAAAAATATTTTTGAAAACAAGTCTTTAAATCAAATCGATTTATTTACTAATAGTGAAGAATCTAATAACAGCGAAGTAGTAGATAATCTTGGTGAATGGAGTTTTCAGGAAAAAATGGCAAAAGAGTTTGAAACTGTTGGTTTTTTTATATCGGATCATCCACTTAATCAGTATCATGAAATATTTAAGGAATTTAACATTCTTTCTTATAAAAAAATTAATGAAGAGAAAGGAATTAGTGAAGGATCAGTTGCAGCAACTATTTTAAAAATTCAAGAAAAGAAAACACAAAAAGGAACATCATATGCAATAATTAAATTTTCAGATCAATCAAGTATATTTGAATTGTTTGTCTTTTCCGATACGCTTGAATTAAATCGAATTAAGATTAAAGAGGGAAATTCAGTAATCTTGTCTATTCAGAAAATTGCCAAGCAAAATGATCCTCAATCTACGAGATTAAATGTCAAAAAGATAATTTCATTAGACGACCTTATTAACAAACCGATTAATTCTATAAGTTTTAAAGTTAAAAATGTTGATGAAGTCGATATATTATCCAAAATGTTGAAAAAGGGTGGAGATGTTGAGGTAAACATCAATATTGTATCGAGCGATAAGGCTTATAAAGTAAAACTTAAAGATAAGCGTTTTATTGATAGAAAAACTGTAAATCTTATTAAAAATCAAGGAATTTTAGCAACAATTCATTGATTTATCCCTTGCCTTTAGCTCGATAAATTTATAAAACGCTCTAAAAATACGCACAAAGCTTTTGGTTAATAACCTCCGGTCCTTAAATGGAAATAGCTTTGGTGGTACAACCGGGAAAAATTATGAAAATACCTAACTTATCAATACAACAACTTTTGGAAGCAGGAGTGCATCTTGGTCATAAAACTTTAAGATGGAATCCAAAAATGAAGAAATATATTTTTGGCAAAAGAGACTCTGTTCATATTATTGATTTAACACAAACCCTAGAACTTACAAATAAAGCACTAGAAAAAATTTACGAGACTATTTCAAATAATGGTAAAATATTGTTTATCTCAACAAAGAAACAAGCTTCGGAAGCTATTGCGGACTTAGCAAAATCTACTGACCAATACTTTGTAAATTATCGATGGTTGGGAGGTATGTTGACCAACTGGGGCACCATATCAAATTCTATAAAAAAACTTCATAAAATTAATACCGACTTAAAATCAGAAAATAGAGGATTCACAAAAAAAGAACTTTTAAAAATGAGCATTCAAAGAGATAAACTTCAAAGATCTTTGGGAGGCATATCTGATATGAAAAAGGTTCCTGATTTAGTTTTCATTATTGATACAAACTATGAGTCACTTGCTATAAAAGAGTCTATAAAATTGAATATCCCGATAATAGCTATACTTGATACGAATTCAGATCCAGAGGGTATAGACTTTCCAATACCAGGTAATGATGATGCCAGAAGATCAATTGATCTCTATTGTTCTTTAGTAAAAGAAACAATTAACAATGCTAAGAAAAATATTCCTGAGGACGTAAAAAAAAATGGTGAACAAAAAGTTATAACACCCAAATCCTCTTCTTCTCCATTAAAAAAAAAGATTAATTAATTAAATGAGTGATCTTGAGAGTGTAAAAAAGTTAAGAAGCACCACTGGTGCAGGTTTTAAGGATTGTAATAGTGCTTTAAAAGAAGCTTCAGGAAATTTAGAAAAAGCAATAGAAATTTTAAGAATAAAAGGAGTTTCAAAAGCTTCAAAAAAAATGTCTAGAGAGGCTAATGAAGGCCTTGTGTTTATTTGCGGTGATGAAAAAAAAACATCTATAATTGAAATTAATTGTGAGACAGATTTTGTTGCTAAGAATGATGATTTTTTGAACTTCACTAAAGAAATTGGAGAGATAAATAATTATGTAAATTCGGATACAGAAAAACTCAATAATAGTAAAATGAAAAACGGATCAACTACATCTCAAAATTTAATTGATTTAATAGCAAAAATTGGTGAAAAAATTACTATAGGAAGATCAAAAACAATACAAAACTCTAAATCCAAAATTTTTACTTATAATCATTCAATTGTTAAAGATAATCTATCTAAACTTGGTGTTGTTGTAAGTTTAGAATTTGAAAAAAGCTCGAAAGACATTGAGCAATTTGGCAAACAACTCTCAATGCATATTGCTGCATCAAATCCAATGGTAATAGATAAAAAAGATATCAAAGATGATGTTATCGAAAAAGAAAAAAAAATTATTGAAGAAGAACTTAAGAATCTTGGCAAACCTAAAGAAATTGCTCAAAAAATAAGTCTTGGTAAAATTAACAAATTTAAAGAAGATAATAGTCTGCTCACTCAAGATTGGGTTATGGATCCTAAGTTTAAAGTCAAAGATGTTTTAAATAAAGTTGATTCTAAAAGTTTGAAGATAAAAGATTTTATTAGAATTAAAATTGGTGAATAATGTTTAAAGAAAACCTGTATAATCAAAAAATGACTAAAACATTCGATGTTTTTGTGAAAGAGCTGACATCTTTAAGAACAGGTAGAGCAAATGCAAGTATGCTCGACATCATTAAAGTAGATGTATATGGCCAAAAAATGCCAATAAATCAATTAGCAACCATTACGACTCCAGAGCCGAGAGTTATAAATATTCAAGTTTGGGACTCTAACAATGTTGCCCTTGTAGATTCTGCAGTTAAAAAATCAGATTTAGGTTTAAACCCACAAATAGATGGACAATTAATAAGACTTCCGATTCCAGATTTAAGTGAAGAAAGAAGAATGGAAATTAAGAAGGTGATTAAAACAATGGGTGAAAAATGTAAAGTTTCAATTAGAAATATTAGGAGAGAAGGCAACGATGAATTAAAAAAAAAACTCAAATCAAAAGAAATTAGCGAAGATGATGAAAAGAAATTTGAAAAAATAATTCAATCTTATACAGATAATTTTGTAAAAAAAATTGAAGAGAAAGTCTCAATTAAAGAAAAAGAAATAATGACAATATGAACCCTGTAAATCATATGGCCATAATAATGGATGGTAATGGTCGTTGGGGTTTAAAACATAGAAACTCAAGAAATCTAGGCCATAAAGAAGGATTAAAATCTGTTGAGATGGTTATGAGATATTGTATCAAAAAACGCATTAAATTTTTGACTTTGTATGCATTTTCTACTGAGAACTGGAAAAGACCTTTAAAGGAACGAAATTATCTTTTTAATCTTTTAGAGATTTATCTTAAAGAAAAATTAGAAAAAATAAATAACGAAAAAATAAGAATAAAGATCATAGGAGAAAAAAATTTTTCAAAAGGACTCAATAAGTTATTGGACTTTGCTGAAAAGAAAACAATAAAAAATACGAAACTTCAAATAAACTTAGCATTGAATTACGGGTCTAAAAAAGAATTAATATATGCTTTTAATAAGTTAAAGAAAAGAAAAGGTGTTACAGAAAATGATGTTAATAAAAGTTTATATACGAAAAATATCCCAGACCCTGAAATTCTTGTTCGAACCGGAAATACTCAAAGACTTAGTAACTTTCTTTTATGGCAAATCGCATACACAGAAATATTCTTTGAAAAAAAATTGTGGCCAGATTTTAAGAGAGAAGATTTAAATAAGATAATGAAAAAATTTAGTAAAGTAAAAAGAAATTTTGGAAAAATATAGTGAATTCAGAATTATACAAAAGAATTATTTCATCGCTCTTTTTAATGTGCTTAGTGTTTTTATGTGCTCTTACTAATGATTATATTTTTTTGAGTATATTATTCATCGTTTTAATATTAAGTTGGATTGAATGGATTAAAATCATTGAAAAAATAAGTATTAAAAAAATTTACCGTATTATTCATATCATTTTATTTTTCATATATCTTTTATTAGTATTTATCATTTGTTTTAATGTTTTTGTTATTGATAAATACTTTTTTTTAACAATACTAATGATTTGTGTTTTTTCAGATGTTGGCGGATATATCTTTGGGAAAACATTCGGGGGAAAAAAACTTACTAAGATTAGTCCAAATAAAACTATATCTGGATCTGTGGGTTCTCTCGTTTTATCCTTTGTTGGTTTTTTTGCAATATATTTTTATTTTAATGATCTTCTCTTTGTGAGATTACAAATAGAAACCTTGTTTTTTATACCACTTATTATTTCTTTAATTTGTCAGATAGGAGATTTATTTATCTCTTATTACAAAAGAAAAGCTAAAATTAAGAACACAGGAAGTATTATACCTGGTCATGGAGGCTTACTAGATAGAATTGATGGGATAATTTTTGCTTTGCCGATCGGTTTTATTATAATATCCCTTTTTTAAATAATGAAAAAAATTATTATATTAGGCTCTACCGGATCTATAGGGAGACAAACACTAGAGATTTTAAGGAAGGATAAAAAAAACTTTGATGTTGTTTTACTATCAACTGATAAAAATATAAATCTTTTATTAAAACAAATAAAAATTTTTAAAGTAAAGAATGTAGTTGTCTCTAACAAAAAAAAATATGAAATTTTAAAAAAAAAAATAAAAAATGTAAATATATTTTCTGACTTTAAAGACATAGATAAAAAGATAAAGAGTAGAGCTGATTATACGATATCTGCAATATCAGGCTTAGAGGGTTTAAACCCAACATTAAACATTATCAAAAAAACAAAACGTATCGCCATAGCAAATAAAGAGTCTATTATTTGTGGGTGGGAATTAATTAAAAAAGAAATTAAAAAATATAGAACTGAATTTATTCCTGTTGACTCAGAACATTTTTCTATTTGGTCAGTAATAAAAGATTATGATAGGTCAGATATAGAAAAAATTATTTTAACTGCTTCAGGCGGCCCTTTTCTCAATAAAAAGATCAAAAACAGTATAAAAATAAAGGATGCAACAAATCATCCAAATTGGCAAATGGGCAAAAAGATTTCAGTTGATTCAGCAACTTTAATGAATAAGATTTTTGAAATAATAGAGGCAAAAAAAATATTTGATATTGAGTTTAATAAATTTGAAATCTTAATTCATCCAAAATCATATATTCATGCAATTGTAAAACTTAAAAATGGGTTAATTAAGATAGTTGCTCACGACACAAACATGCAGGTGCCAATTTCAAACTCAATATATATGGGGAGTTCAAATCGAAAATTCATTAAAACAAAAAAAATTGATTTGAATATTCTGAATTCACTAAATTTGCAAAAAGTTAATGAAAAAAAATTTCCAGTGATAAAACTTTTAAATAAAATGTCAAAAAAAAATAATTTATTTGAGACAATTTTGGTTTCAATGAATGATGAACTTGTGAATCTTTTTTTAAATAATAAAATTAATTTTTTAGATATATCTTCAAAAATTTGTCATTTAATAAATTTACCAGTTTTTTCAAAATATAAGCTTCAAAAACCAATTAATTTAGCTCAAATTGAAAAATTAAATGAGTTTGTAAGATTGAAAACGAGAGCTTTAAGTGTAATATCGCAAAAAAAATGAAATACTTATTTATAATTTTGCTAGTATTTAAACTAACGTTCACGCAAGCATCAGGTGATGTTATTAATAAAGTTGAAATTAAAAATAATAATCGTATTACTAAAGAAACAATAATTACTTTTGGTGGTATTGAATTAGGAAAAGATTATTCCGAACAACAATTAAATGAGATTTTTTTAGATCTTTTTAATACAAACTTTTTCTCAGATATCAAATTTAATGTTAAGGGAGACACTCTTATAGTTGAAGTTGAGGAAAGAAAAATTGTTCAAAAAGTTGTTTTAAACGGAATAAAGGCAGAAAAAAACAAAAAATTGATTTTAAAAAATTTAAGTATAAGAGAAAAAAGCCCATACGTAAATTTTTTGGCCAAACAAGATATTAGTAAAATTGAAAACGCTTTAAATAGTGCAGGTTATTATTTTAATGAAGTTGATGTAGTTATAAAAAATAATAATAATGATACGGTTGATTTAATATATAATATAAATCTAGGTGAAAAGGCTTTAATTAAAAACATAATTTTTACAGGTGAAAAATATTTTAAAGATAAGAAATTGAAAAATGTAATCGTAAGTGAAGAAAGCAAGTTTTGGAAGTTTATTTCTAATAAAAAATACTTAAATCCTGATCAAATTGACTTAGACATAAGGTTATTAGAAAAATTTTATTTAAATAAGGGTTTTTATAACGTTCAAATAAAAAATTCATCAGCTATTTTTAACGATAACCATTTTAATCTAGTTTTCAATATTAATGCAGGAAATATTTATAATATAAGAGATACAAAACTAAATTTACCAGATGATTTTGATAAAAAAGATTTTACAGAGGTTGAGAAAATTTTAAAAGATTTAAAAGGTGAAAAATATTCTTTAAACAAACTTAATAAAGTTGTTAAACAAATAGACAAAATATCAGTCTCAAGATTATATGATTTCATAGATGCAACTATTGAAACTAATATTATCGAAGATGATAAGTTAGATATTGCTTTTGTTGTAAAAGAGAGTGAAAAATTTTATGTGAAAAAAATAAATGTAGTAGGTAATAATATTACCGAGGAAAGGGTAATACGTGACATGCTTGAAGTAGACGAAGGTGATCCTTTCAACAAGTTATTACATGCAAAATCAATAAATAATTTGAAAGGCAAAAATATTTTTCAAGAAGTAAATAGTGAAATTATAGATACACCAGATGCAAATTTAAAGGATATAAAAATAACTGTAGAAGAAAAGGCAACAGGTGAAGTACTTGTGGGTGCAGGTGTTGGTTCTGATGGTGGTACCGCCCAATTTTCAGTTGCAGAAAATAATTTCCTCGGCAAAGGTATAAGATTATCAACTAGTTTGAGAGTAAGTGAGGAACGTTTAAGAGGGAATTTTACAGTCACAAACCCAAATTTTAACTATTCGGATAAAGCACTTAGTACAGATATTTTTTTAACAGATACAGATAAATTATCAGACTCTGGTTATAAATCTACAAATGCTGGTTTTAGTCTTGGTACAGGATTTGAACAATATGATGATCTTTTTTTTAGACCTACTATAAGAACAACTTATGAAGATCTAACTACAAATTCATCTGCTAGCGCTAATTTAAAGAAACAGCAAGGATCTTATTTTACTACTGACTTCGGTTATGTTTTTGATTTAGATAAAAGAAATCAAAGATTTCAAACATCTGATGGTTTCCAGTCTAAATTTATTCAAAACATTCCAATTATATCAGAGAGCAATACACTCTTAAATGGATATCAGTTTGATACGTATCATTCATTCAGCGATACTACAACTAGCTTAGGATTGTATTTGAGAGCGGTTACAGGATTGTCAGATGATGTTAGAATTTCTGAAAGAGTAAGATTACCAAGAAAAAGATTAAGAGGTTTTGAGTCAGGAAAAATTGGACCAGTTGATGCTGGCGACCATGTAGGTGGAAATTATGCAGCTTCATTAAACTTTCAAACAAACTTACCTTTTTTGTTTCCAGGTTTCCAAAGTGTAGATTTTAATTATTTTGTTGATGCCGGGAATGTTTGGGGTGTTGATTATTCAAATTCTGTAGGGGACTCAAGTCAAATAAGAAGCTCAACAGGTGTTGGAGTTGAATGGTTTTCTCCAATAGGACCTTTTACCTTCACGCTAGCTCAACCATTATCAAAAGTAGATACGGACAAAACACAAGGTTTTCAATTTAATTTAGGTACAACTTTTTAAATTTAATGAAGAAAATATTAATTTGTATTTTATTTTTTATTTTTTTTATTATTCCATCACATTCATATTCAAGTGAAAAAATTGTTTATCTTGATTTGGAGAAAATTATGCAGGAATCAATTGCTGGAAAGTCTATAATAACTCAACTAAAAAAAAAGAGAGAATCATCAACATCAAAATTGAAAAAAAAAGAAAAGGATATTTTTGAAAAAGAAAAAAAACTGATTTCACAAAAAAATGTTTTAAGTAAAGATGAGTTTGAAAAAAAAATCAAAGAGTTAAGAAATGAAATTTCTAACTATCAAAAGGACAGGAATAAAGCTTCCAATAATATAACTAAGTTAAGAATAAAAGCCTCTACAAAATTAATTAGTAAACTAACTCCTATTCTAGAAGAATATGCAAAGAAAAACTCTATAAGAATAATTATTCAAAAAAAACAAATTGTAATGGGAACAAAGGAAGACGACATAACTAAAGACATATTAGAATTAGTTAACGAAAAAATTAAGAATATTAAACTAGATTAATGAGTAACAGTTTAACAAAAGACCAAATCAAAGAACTTTTGCCACATAGAGAGCCAATGTTGTTACTAGATGAATTGATTAACATAAAAAAACTACATTCTGCTACAGCTATAGTAAATGTAACAAAAAAAAGTTTTTTTGTTCAAGGTCACTTTCCGGGTCAACCTGTTATGCCAGGTGTATTAATCGTAGAAGCATTTGGCCAAGCTGCTGCAGCATTGACGGCAAATGGACTGGATAAAAAAACTTACGAGAATAAGTTAGTCTTTTTAATGAATGTTGAAAAAGCAAGGTTTAGAAATCCAGTTATACCTGATTGTAAACTTGAACTAAATATTGAGGCTATCAGATCTCATGGAAGAGTATGGAAATATAAAGGGGAGGCATTTGTAAATAAGTTAAAAATGGCTGATGCTGTTTGGTCTGCTACAATTGTGGATAGGAAATAATTAGCAATAAAACTTGATAAGTAAAAATTTAAAGTATTTGTTATTAACTAAACATGACAAATCCTTTTTTCAAAAATTATGGACCTATTTCTATAAAAGATATTTATAAAGTTCTAAAAATTAAAAAAGATAATATAAATTTAAAAGTTAAAATTTTTGATATAACAGATTTAAATTCCGCCTCTAAAGAAGATATTACTTTTCTTCATTCAAATAAATATAAGTCCCAAGCCTCAATTACAAAAGCAGCAGCCTGCATTACAACAAAAAATTTGCAGCATATTTTACCAAATAAATGTGAAAAAATTATTGTTGAAAACGTTTTGATTAGCACTGCTAAGGTAACAGAACTTTTATACCCTGATTCTATCAATGACGATTTTGATATCACTGTTAAAGAAATATCAAAAACTAAATTTAAAAATAAAGTAAAATTTGGAAAAAATGTTCTTATTGGTTCTAACGTGAAGATTGGGAAGAACTGTTCAATTGGTCATAATACTATAATTGAAAAAAATGTAATTATTGGTGAAAATTGCTCAATTGGATCGAATACAATTATTAGAAATTCAATTTTAAGGAATCATGTTAAAGTCTTAGATGGTTGTGTGGTAGGTAAAAAAGGTTTTGGTTTCTTTCCTCAAAATGGAAATAATTATAGATTTCCACAAATAGGAATAGTTTTGATAAACGATTATTCAGAGATTGGATGTGGGGCAACAATAGATAGGGGTTCTATTTCAAACACAATCATTGGTAAAAACACTTATCTTGATAATCAAATTCATATTGCCCATAACGTTAAGATCGGAGATAACTGTATAATTGCAGGTCAAGTTGGTTTTGCTGGATCTTCAACTTTAGGTAATAATGTTATGATAGGTGGTCAAGCCGGTATCTCAGGACATCTTAATATTGGAACTAATATTAAAATTGGTGGAGGTAGTGGAGTTATAAAAGATATCCCAGACAACAGTAGAGTTATGGGATATCCAGCGAAGGATTTAAAAGAATTTATTAAAGATAACAAATAAAAAATAAATTTATGATTCACAAAACAGCAATTGTAGACAAAAAGGCTAAAATTTCAGCAAAAGCAATAATAGGACCTTATAGCATCGTAGGACCGAATGTTGAAATAGGCGAAGGCGCAGAAATTCAATCTCATGTTAATATTACAGGAAATACAATTATTGGTAATAATACGAAAATTTTTCCGTTTGCTTCGGTTGGAACGAATCCACAAGATTTAAAATACAAAGGAGAGAGAACGAAATTAGAAATAGGAAGCAATAACATAATAAGAGAACATGTAACTATTAACACAGGCACAGATGGAGGAGGCGGAATTACTAAAATAGGTAATGATAATCTAATTATGATAGGCGCCCACATCGCACACGATTGTATGATTGGTAATAATGTGGTTATTGCAAACAGTGCAGCTATTGCTGGGCATGCTCAAATTTCAGATGATGTAATAATTGGGGGAAATTGTGGAATTCAACAGTTTACAAGGATAGGCAAAATGGCAATGATAGGTGGTATGTCAGGAGTTTCCAGAGATGTAATTCCATATGGATTATCATTTGGTAATAGAAACTATCTTGAAGGGATTAATCTTATTGGTCTAAGAAGAAAAAAAGTTTCAAATAAAGAAATTTTAGCCCTCTTAGAAGCTTATAAAATAATCTTTAAGACAAAGTTTTTGCATGAAAATTTAGCAAGATTGAGCGAGACTCTTAAGGCAAGTACTCATGTAAGAGAGGTGATAGGCTTTATTAACCATGATAAAAAAAGGCCAATTTGTACGCCATTAAGTAAATAAAATGATAGGTTTGTTCTTTGGAGACACTGATTTTCCAAAATTAATTTTAAAAAAATTAAAAAAAATTAGAAAAAAATACCTTATCTTAGATTTATCAGGGAAAAATATTTTCAGAAAAGATTCAAAGTCATTCAGAATAAACATAGGACAGTTTGGATCTATTTTGAAATTATTGAGAGAAAACAAATGTAACAAAGTTATATTTGCAGGCAAAATAGACAAACCAAATTTATCAAAATTAAAACTTGATATGACTGGAATTTACTATCTTCCAAGAATTATCAAAGCTTACAAAAAAGGAGATGCCGCTATATTGAAAGAATTAATAAATATTTTAGCTTTAGAAAAAATTAGGGTTATTAAATCTACATTTTTTACTCCAGAATTATCATTAAAGAAAGGCAACTACACTAAAGATAAACCCACAAAAGATGACTTAACTGATATTAAGAAAGGTGAAAATATTCTAAGAAAGACTAACGCTTTTGACCATATTCAAGCAATTGTTGTAAGGGAAAATTTAATTTTTAAAGAAACCTCAAAGGGTACTAAAAATTTAATTAAAAAAATTAAGAAGACAAAAATCAAAAGAGGTGTGTTGATTAAATATCCAAAAAAAAAACAAGATATGAGAGTTGATTTACCAACAATAGGTTTGAATACATTAAAAGATTGTAAAAAAGCAAGTCTTAAAGGAATAGTACTTAAAGATAAGCAAAATATTTTTTTAGAAAAAAACAAATGCATTAATTTTGCCATAAAGAATAAGATGTTTATATTAGTCAAATGAAAAAAATATTTATTTTAACAGGAGAAGCTTCAGGAGATAAATTAGCATCGACTGTAATTGAAAAAATTCAAAAAACAAACAATGATGTAAAGTATTTATCAGTTGGTGGATCAAATCTAGCAAGTTTGGGTATAAATTCAATTTTTAATATTGAACAAATTACTTATATGGGTTTTACAAGTGTTTTATTTAATATTTTAAAAATAAAAAAAAAAATTGATTTCACTGTAAAAAAAATTATTAAATTTGATCCCGATATACTATTTAGTGTAGATAGTCCTGATTTTACCCTTCGCGTTGCTGAAAGAGTAAAAAAAATTAATCCAAATATAAAAACTATTCATTATGTTGCACCCCAAGTATGGATTTGGAGGGAGGGTCGAGTAAAAAAATTCAAAAATTTTATTGATCACTTCTTATTATTATTTGATTTTGAAAGAAAATATTTTGATAAAGAAAATATCCCAAACACATTTGTAGGACATCCTTTATTAGAAAAAAATAAATCTAAAGTTGATATATCCCATATTTCTAGAGGAAAAAAAATAATTTCTATATTTCCAGGGAGCAGAATGTCAGAGTTAAAAACACTTTTACCTATTTTAATTGATTTCATAAAGTTGATGAATATGAAATATAAAGATTTTGTTTTTGTATTTCATTCAACACTAGAAAATATTAATTTTATTACAGAAATATTAGAAAAATCAAATTTAGTTAATTGTGATATTGTAGTAGATAAAGATATTAAGTCCGAGGTACTACTTAATTCAATTTTTGCTGTATCAAAATCAGGTACTGTTTCTTTAGAAATTTGTAATGCAAAAGTACCTTCAATTATTATTTATAAGATAAATTATGTTAATTACCTAATAATGAAGTCTCTCGTAAAAGTTAAGTTCGCTAATATTATAAATATAATAAATAAAAGGGAAGTTATTCCAGAACTTTTACAAAATGAGTGTAATGCTAAAGAAATTTATAAATCAACAGTATATTTCCTTAAAAATCCAAAATTTGCACAAAATCAAGTTGAAGAATGTTCCAAAACGCTTGATCAAATAAGACCTCTAAGTTCCTCTAGCGAAGAGGCTGCAAAAGTCTTAAATAAATATCTTGTTTCCTAATCTTTTAAGAACTTCTTCTTTGCCTAAAGAAACAATTATATCATAAATACCTGGTCCATATTTTGATCCTGTTAATGCTATTCTTAAGGGCTGACCAACCCTTTTAAAATTTGTGTTATTAGTCTTAATCAATTCATTTACCAGTGGTTCTAAATTCTCTCGGTCAAATTTAGATAGATTTTTAATTTTATCAGTAAATTCAGCTATTATTTTTTTTGATGTACCATCTATCAATTTTAAATCTTCATTATTAAAATTAACTTTACCGAAAATAAGGTATTTCGAATTATTAAAAATATCCTCTAATGTTTTTGCTTTATTTTTAAGAAATTTAAGAGATCTTTTTAATTGATCTTCTTTTTCAGAAGGTATTTTTTCCTTATAATTTACACAAAAGTCTTTTAATTGATCAAATAAATTATCCTCTTTCATATTCTTAATATAATATTCATTCATAGATAAAATACGGTTTAAATCTAACTTAGAGGGAGATTTTCCGATACCTTCTAAATTGAAGTGTTTGATACTTTCTTCCAAATTAAAAATCTCTTTATCTTGAAAAGACCACCCCAATCTTAACAAATAATTTCTTAAAGCTTCTGGCATTATTCCAATTTTTGAATAATCATCTAGTGTAGAGTCTTTATCTCTTTTTGATAATTTTTTACCTTCTTTTGTATGAATTAAAGGTATATGGGCAAATACCGGGAGATCCCAATTCATAGCATCATATATTTGCATTTGCTTAAAAGTATTTATCTTATGATCATCTCCTCTAATGATATGTGTTACATTCATATCGTGGTCATCTACAGTCACTGACAAATTATATGTAGGGGTTCCATCATTTCTCAAAATTACAAAATCTTCAATTGTGTTATTATCTATCTCAACATCTCCTTGCACTAAATCTTTTAGTTTTGATTTACCATCTATCTTACTTTTAAATCTTATTACTGGTTTTATATTCTTAGGAGCCTCATTTTCATTTTTATCTCTCCATTTTCTGTCATAAATATACGGAATTTTTTTTTGTTTAGCTCTTTTCTTTTGTTCTTCAATTTCCTCATTTGAACAATAACATTTATAAGCGTTACCTTTTTTAAAAAGTTCCTCTGCAATTTTAACGTGATTATTTATTTTTGTTGATTGTATGTACTCATCGCTATCGTAATTTATACCAATCCATTTTAAGGACTGAATAATTTGATTTTGATATTCTTTTTTTGATCTTTCTTTATCTGTATCCTCTATTCTTAGAAGAAAATTTCCACCCTTATTTTTTGCAAATAACCAATTGAATAAAGCAGTTCTTACCCCACCTATATGAAGTGGCCCTGTAGGTGATGGAGCAAATCTTGTTGCTACTTTTGACATTAATAATGTTTAGACTATTTTTTTAAAAGTTTCTATATAAAGATACTAGAACACCTTGAACTTTTACTCTATCAGGTCCAAAAATTTTAGTTTCGTAATTTTTATTTGCACTCTCAAGCGCTATAGTTTTACCTTTTCTTCTAATCCTTTTTAGCATTGCCTCATGATCATCAATTAATGCAACCACAATTTTTCCATTTTCAGCAGTATCAGCTTTTTTTACAATAACTGTATCACCATTATTTATTCCAGCTTCTATCATAGAATCACCTTGAACTTTAAGACCAAAAAATTCTCCATTTTTTTCAATATTTGCTGGAAGGGGAATTCTACTCACTTCATTTTGAATAGCTTCAACTGGTGTGCCGGCTGCAATCTTCCCTAAAACTGGAATTTCGTTTTCATTGTCTGTCGCTTCATCTAGTCCTCCCTTTATTACACTTGGCGAAAACGAGTTATAAATATCATTTGCTGAAGCTGTTTCAGGTAATTTTACAACCTCTAATGCTCGTGCTTTATGAGCCAACCTTTTAATAAAACCTCTTTCTTCTAATGCGCTTATTAGTCTATGTATTCCTGACTTTGATTTAAGATTTAAGGAGCTTTTCATTTCTTCATAGGAAGGGGAAACACCACTGCTTCTCAGCTTCTTATTGATGAACATTAATAAGTTTTTTTGTTTTTTAGTTAGCATAGAACAAATTACGTACATTTATGTTCTACAAAAGTTCTTATCAATTAACAATAGAAAAAAATAGAGGAAATAAAGGCTTTTTAAACGCTACAATATTGAAAAAATAGAATTATTGTCTAAATCCTTTAATAGTGATTCACCAATAAGAAAAGTTTTTATGGAGGTTTTGTTTGAGATTTCTAATAGTTCGTCTTTTGTTTTTATTCCACTTTCTGAAATTAAAGGTCCGGGATGAGTGACCAAAACTTCATGAATATCGTAAGTTGTATTTATTTCAGTCTTAAGAGTTTTAAGATTTCTATTATTTATTCCAATCAATGAATTTTTGAATTTTAATGCTCGCTTGGCTTCTTCCACAGTATGAACTTCGACAATAATTGACATATTTAATCTAAGTGCTTCTTCGTACAATTCATTTGCCACCTTATCAGTAACCCCAGCTAAAATAATTAATATTGCATCCGCCCCATAACTTTTGGCCAGAGATACTTGAAATTTATCGATAAAAAAATCTTTACAAAGAATTGGTAATTTTATTTTCTGCTTAATTTTGCTTATGTGAATTAAGTTTCCATAAAAAAAATCCTCCTCAGTTAAAACAGATAAGCATGTAGCTTTATTGTTATTATATGTACAGGCAATTTCCACAGGGTCATAGTCTTTAATTATTATACCCGCTGACGGACTAGCTTTTTTAATTTCGGCAATAATAGAAAATTTATTTTCTTTGATATTATCCTCAATTTTTCCTTTAAAATTTACAAAAGTACTATTTGCTTTGATAAAATCATTTAAGTATTCTGATGAAATAGTTTTTTTGAGTTTTTCTATTTTTTCATTTTTTTTTGTAATTATTTTTTCAAGAATGTTTTCAGGCATTTTGTATTTTTACTAAGTGTTTATATGGAGCCCCAGATTTTATAAAATCTCTTGCATAATTGTATGCTTGTTCATAATTTTCATATTTTTCTGATATAATTAATCCTGCGGCAGCATTCAAGCATACTGCTTTCGAAAAATCATTGTCTTCACCTTTAAAAATACCTAACATTTTATCAGCATTAAATTGAGCATCTTGCCCTATAATATTCTCAAATTTATCAGCGTATATTTTTAATTTTTTTGGGTCTATTGTAATTTCAGTAATCTCATTATCTTTTAATTGCATCACGTTAGTTTTTGCATATGGTGATATTTCATCTAAACCATCATCACTGTTTACAATCCATGCGAATTTAATATCTAAACTTTTTAAAGCATTTGCAAATATTTCTAAAAGTGTTTTATCGAATACGCCAATAACTTGTTTTTTTACTAATGCAGGGCTACTCAATGGTCCAATCATATTGAAAATTGTTCTTTTTCCAATCTTTTTTCTAGTTGGCCCAACAAATTTCATTGCACTGTGGTAATTAGGCGCAAACATGAAACCAAAATTGTTTTTATCAATTTGTTGTTCAATTTCATTTGGCTGTAAATTAATATTTATATTAAGAGCCTCCAATACATCACCTGATCCACATTTTGATGAAACAGCTTTGTTACCGTGTTTTGCTACTTTAATATCCATACTAGCCAATAATAAAGCTGATGCGGTAGATATATTTAAAGTGTTCATGCCGTCTCCACCCGTGCCACATGTATCAATACAATTATCTACATTTACCCGTTTTGATTTCTCTCTCAGAATATAAACACCCCCAGCTATTTCATCTGAGGACTCACCCTTTTCTGATAGTAGAGTTAAAAAATCAAATATCTCTTGTTCATTAGCTTTTCCTTCCATTAGTATTTTAAAAGCTTCTTTACTTTCTGAAAAAGTTAAATCTTGTTTTGCTCCTATTTTGTCTATGAATTGTTTCATTTGTTTTAAAATCTAATAAAGTTTTTTAAAATTTTTATTCCAAGTTTTGTTTTAATACTTTCAGGATGGAATTGCACCCCATGCACATTATGTTTTTTATGTTTAACTCCCATTATTAAACCGTCCTTTGTTTCTGCAGTGATTTCGAGGTCTTTTGACAGTGTTTTTTTGTCAATTATCAAACTATGATATCTAGTTGCTTCAAAGTTTTTAGGTAAATTTTTCAGTATTCCGGTTTTTTTAGATATTATTCTACTTGTTTTTCCGTGCATCAATTTTTTTGCTTGAATTATTTTAGATCCAAAAACTTGACCTATTATTTGATGTCCGAGGCAAACTCCAAGAATAGGTATTTTGTTATGAATATCTCTTACAATTTTCAAACAATTTCCAGATTGATTTGGGTTCCCTGGTCCTGGAGAAATAACAATTCTATCAAATCTTTTCTTGATAATTTCTGAAGAATTTATTTTATCATTTCTATAAACTTCTACTTTAGTTCTTAGAGAAGACAAGTAGTGATACAAATTATATGTAAAACTATCGTAGTTATCAATTAGAAGTATTTTCATTTTTCTAGAGACTTTATTAAAGCTTTTGCTTTATTAATTGTTTCATTATATTCATTTATTGGCTTGCTATCCGCAACAATTCCAGCGCCTGCTTGAACATAAAATTTGTTATTTTTTGTTACTGCTGTCCTAAGGGCTATACAGGTATCAAAATCTCCATTCGCAGAAAAGTAACCAATTCCTCCCGCGTAAATTTTTCTGCTATTTTTTTCAAGTTCATCAATTATCTCCATCGCTCTTATTTTAGGTGCTCCTGAAACTGTGCCTGCTGGAAACCCAGCCATTAAGGCCTCAAATTTTGAAAATTTTTTATCAAAGATACCTGTCACATTTGATACGATATGCATAACGTGTGAATATTTTTCAATTTTAAATTTTTCAGTAACTTTTATCGTATTTATCTTTGAAACTTTTCCGGCGTCATTTCTACCTAAGTCGAGAAGCATAAGATGTTCAGACAATTCTTTTTTATCATTGATTAAATCTTTTTTTAATAAATTATCCTCTTTATTATTTCTTCCCCTAGGTCTTGTTCCTGCTATCGGTCTTACAGTAATTATATTATTTCTTAATCTAACCAATATTTCTGGACTTGCTCCAATAATTTGAAAGTCATTAAAATTAAAGAAAAACATAAACGGTGAAGGATTAGTAACTCTTAATTTCTTATAAATTTCAATTGGTTTTTTTGTAAGTTTTGACTCAAATCTTTGGCTTAAAACAACCTGGAATATATCACCTTTTTTTATATATTGTTTGGCTTTGTTTACAATTTGGAAAAACCTTTTTTTAGAAATGTTTGATTTTACGCTAAACTTTTTATTTGAGTTATCCTTTTGAAATTTAGAAATTTTTGAACCTATCAATAAGCTATTGATTTCATCTTGTATTTCAAAATACTTTTTATTTAAGTTATTAATTCTAATATCAGAAAAAATATTTTTGACGAAAAAAATTTCCTTTTTAACATTGTCATGTATTATTAGAGTAGTAGGTCTAATCAATCGAATATCTGGTAGTTTAAGATCGTTCTTACAAGAATTTTTAATTTTTTCTATATATCTAATTGCATCGTAAGAAAAGTACCCAGCTATCATACTACACATAGGCGGTAATGAAGATGGGATATTAAATTTAAAATCATCTATTATTTTACCTAATATAATCTTTGGATCACCTTTAATTATTTTTTTCCTTCCAGATATAATTGAAGAAACTCTTTTTTGATTAAACTCCCATATTTTATCTGGTTCTTTGCCAAAAATTGTGTATCTACCTTTTATTTTACCTTTTTCTACAGACTCAAAAATAAAACTATTTTTATCTACTAGAAAGTTATTAATTAAATTTTCAATCTCAAAAGAACTTTTGGATTTAATTTTATAGTATATAACTTGATTTTTTTTTTGGTTATGTTTTTTTTTAAATTTTTTTAGACTTACATTTAGTTTCATTTAAAATAGTTTCTTAATCTTTCGATTGTCCTTGAATAAATTTTTACATTATATTTTTTATTTAAGTATAAATCATAAGTAGAAAAAACATCACTCTTTAATTTTTCATGGGTTTTATTGTAATAAGTATTGAAATTTTTTTTTTTATTATCAATATTTTGTGTTTTAATCTTATCTATTTTGGCTAAGTATATTTTGCCTTTTTCGTCAGAGGCTAATAGGAAACTTTTTTCAGGAAGAGAATAAATATATTCAATTGAATTGATTTCAAAAAAATTATTATCCTTAATGGAGTTTAACTGAATATTTTTAAATAAGGATTTATCACTACTGATATTTTCAAAATCAGCGTCTGAAAATTTATTGGCACTTATTTTATCAAAAATTTTTTTGTTATAATCAAATTTTTCTTTCTCAACTAATGATGTTAAAATAAAGTTTTTAAAATTTTTATCTGTTATTTCTGGAATTTTATTTTCAATATTTTTGATTTGAAATAGAAGAATATAGTCATTTTTATCCATAATCTGAATACCATTATCAAATCTATTGTCATACACCTCTTTAAAAGGATCGTCATTATTGACAAGAGTATAATTTATTTTTTTTTCAACATTTATATTTTCATAATTATTTAAAAGATTTTTGAGATCTGAAGAATTGGAGATATCATTTTCAATTTTATCAACTTCTGAGAAAAATGTTTCGCTATATTCATTTTCACCAATTAAGTTTTTAGGTGTTATTTTTACATAATCAAAATCTATAAAATCTCGTTGTAAACTGACATTATTATTTTCAATATAATTTGTGATTTCTGACTCAGAAAATTGACTCTTTTTTTTATAAAAATTATCAAGGTTAATAAATCTTAAATCAATTTTACTATTTTCATATTTATAATATTTTTTCACGATAAATTCTGGAGTGTTGATACCTCCATTTAAGAGGAAAAAAAGTTTTTTTTCTAATTCTCTATTTTTTAACCTTTTTTCAAAATCTGAGGGGTTAATATTATTTTCGATTAGAAACTTTTCATATTTAATTCTATCAAATTTGGATTTTTCATCTAAAAAATTTTTATTTTTCTTTATAATTCTAACTAATTGCTCATCTGAAATTGATATATCATAATAATCTATTTCTAATTCAATAAATTTTTTAGCTAGTAAATCACTTAATATTTCTTCTAAAATATTTTGATCTAAATTATTTCTTATCACATCAGCACTAATACCCAAAGAACTTATATGATTAGTAAAATTTTTAGTTGAAATGTTATAATTGTCAATTTTAGCAATGTTATTAGTGTCCTTATTTTGAAAAACACTACCCATCCCAAAAAATACAAAAGGCAAGGCAACGATAAATACCACGACTGCTCCAAGTTTACTTTTCGAGAAATTTTTTAACTTATTTAACATTATATATGATTATTTATTGATCTATAAAAACAAATCTATAGATTAAAAAAGGAATTATGACAAACAAAATTATGTATTTCATTGCTAATTGGAAGATGTATGGAAATTTAAAATCATTAAATACATTGGATAAAGTTATTAAATTTTCAAAATCTAAAGAAATTAAGAAAGGAAGATTAATTTATTGTCCTCCATATACTTTAATTTGTTCCTTTTTGAAAAAATTCGAAAATTGTTTAATAGATATTGGAGGTCAAAATTGTCATGAGAGTGAAGATTATGGTTCACATACAGGTTTTGTAAATTCAAAAATGCTTAAAAGTTCTGGTGCTAATTATGTAATTTTAGGTCATTCAGAAAACAGACAAAAAGGCGAAACAGACAAACTTATTAATCTCAAAATTAAAAGCGCTATAAAATCAAAATTAAAAGTTATTTTTTGTATTGGCGAAACCTTGGCTGAAAAAAAGAGAAAAAAAACAAAATCAATTTTATCAAAACAAATTAAACATGGTTTAAAAAAGATAAAAAAAAAGTCAAATATATTTGTTGCTTATGAGCCAGTTTGGTCAATTGGTACTGGAAAAATTCCCAAAATAGATGAACTTGAGCAAACAGTTGAATTCATTAAAAAAAAATTTAAGGGTAAATTACCAAAAATTTTATACGGTGGATCTGTAAATCCTGAAAATATAAGAAATTTAAAAAAAATAACTAACCTTGATGGTTTTTTAATCGGTAGAGCTTCACAAAACTCCAAAAAATTTATTGATATAGTAAAAAAAACGTATAATTAGACCCTATGGAAAATATTTTGCTAACGATAAACATTGTTCTTGCTATTATTTTAGTAATTCTTGTTTTATTTCAAAAATCAGAGGGTGGCGCATTAGGAATCGGTGTATCCCAAGAAAGTTATATGTTTTCTAAAACTGCAGGCAATTTTTTGACCAAAAGTACAGCTATTGTAGCAACATTATTTATAATTTGTAGTTTAGGCCTGACTATTTTATCGAATCAAAAATTAAGTCCTGAAAAATCATTAATTGATACAGTGGACGAAAATTCAGATAAAGACGCACCAAAAATACCAGATAATAATAATTAGTTCTTTTATTTTTACGAAAAAAAGCTTATAACATACTTCCATGGCGCGATATATTTTTGTCACTGGCGGCGTGGTATCATCACTCGGTAAAGGTTTATCATCAGCATCACTAGCTTATCTATTAAAATCACAGGGCTTTAAAGTAAGGTTAAGAAAAATGGATCCTTATTTAAATGTTGATCCAGGAACAATGAGTCCATTTCAACATGGTGAGGTTTTTGTAACAGATGATGGAGCAGAAACTGATTTAGATTTAGGCCATTATGAAAGATTTACCGATATATCATCTACAAAAAATGATAATATTACTACTGGAAGAATTTATAGTGATATCATAACTAAAGAACGTAAGGGTGATTACCTTGGGAAAACTGTTCAAGTAATTCCACATGTTACTAATAGAATAAAAGAGTTTATTAAGAATGGAATTAAAAATGAAGATTTTGTTATCTGTGAAATTGGAGGAACAGTTGGTGATATTGAGAGTCTACCTTTTCTAGAGGCTATAAGACAATTTGCCAACGACATAGGTAAAGAAAAAACTTTATTTATACATTTAACATTAGTTCCATTTTTAAAATCTTCTGATGAAATTAAAACTAAACCTACACAACACTCTGTTAAAGAGTTAAGAAGTATTGGAATTCAGCCAGACATGGTTATTTGTAGGTCACAACAATCTATACCTCTTGATCAAAGAAAGAAAATTTCATTGTTTTGTAACATACCAATCAAAAGGGTTATAGAAACAGTAGATGTTAAGACAATTTATGAAGCACCAATAAGTTTTTTTAATGAGGGCTTAGATAAACAAGTTTTTGAATATTTCAATATTAAGCCGAGAAAAAAGATTAATTTAAAACCGTGGAAAGATGTAACAAAAATTGTGACAAATAAAAATATTAGGACTGTTAATATAGCAATTGTTGGAAAATATGTGGATTTAAAAGATGCATATAAATCATTAGATGAAGCACTAGTTCATGGAGGTATTCATAATAATGTAAAAGTAAATTTAATAAGAATAGAATCAGATTTATTGAAAGTCTCAGATGTTCAAAAAAAATTAATTAATGTTTCTGGAATAATTATTCCTGGAGGTTTCGGAAAAAGAGGTACTGAAGGTAAGATAGCATGTATAAATTATGCGAGGACTAAAAAAATTCCTTTTTTAGGGATTTGCTTTGGCATGCAGCTGGCAGTAATTGAATTTGCTAGAAATGTACTAAAAATTAAAAATGCTGGCTCTAGTGAGTTTGATAAAAATTGCCATCCGGTAATTGGCCTTATTGAAGAATGGAACAAAAACGGTAGAAAAATTAAAGGAACTGTTAAAAATTTAGGTGGAACTATGCGATTAGGTCTTTATCCAGCTAAATTACAACACAATTCCTTAATAAAAGAAATTTACAAGTCTGGTCAAATTAAAGAGAGACATAGACACAGATATGAGGTTAATGTCAATTTGAGAAAAAAATTTGAAACATACGGGTTAAATTTTACAGGAATGTCTCCTGACAACAATTTACCTGAAATCGTTGAAATAAAAAATCATCCTTGGTTTATTGGAGTTCAGTTTCATCCAGAATTTAAGTCTAGACCTTTACAACCTCATCCATTATTCTCATCATTTATTGGGGCTGCAAAAAAAAAATAATGAAAAATATTACAGTTAATTGTGATGGAATAAAAGTTTCAAATAAAGAAAAGATATGTTTAATCGCAGGACCTTGTCAACTTGAGAGTGAGCAACATGCTCTTGATATGGCAGGAAAAATATCAGAAATTTCAAAAAAATATAATATTGGTTTTATTTACAAAACGTCTTTTGATAAAGCTAACAGAACTAGTCTTAAAAGCAAAAGAGGAGCTGGTTTAGAAAAATCTTTGCCAATATTTGATAAAATAAAAAAACAAATAAGTGTTCCAATTTTAACCGATATTCACAATGCAGAACAATGTTCTATTGTTGCAAATCATGTTGATGTCCTTCAAATTCCAGCCTTTTTATGCAGACAAACTGATTTGTTAGTAGCTGCCGCTAAAACAAATAAGGTTATTAATGTTAAAAAAGGTCAATTTCTCGCTCCATGGGATATGTCAAATGTAGTAAAGAAAATATCAGATACAGGAAATAGCAATATCTTAATAACGGAAAGAGGAGCGAGTTTTGGATATAACACATTAGTGTCTGATATGAGATCAATACCAATAATGGCTCAAACGGGGTATCCTATAGTTTTCGATGCAACTCACTCAGTTCAACAACCGGGAGGAATGGGTGATAAAAGTGGGGGTGAAAGAAAATTTGTTTCTCACCTATCGAGGGCGGCAGTTGCTGTTGGAATAGCTGCTGTTTTTATTGAAACGCATCAAGATCCAGATAATGCTCCCTCTGATGGTCCAAATATGGTTCCATTGAATGAAATGGACAGTTTGGTAAATAAATTGCTTGAAATTGATAAACTAATTAAAAACTAAATTATTATTTAATGTCAAAAATTACAAAAGTAGTTTCAAGACAAATATTTGATAGTAGAGGCATACCGACAATCGAAACAGAAATATTTTGTGGAAAGGTTTCTTCAAAAGCTATTTGTCCTTCAGGTGCTTCGACTGGTTCATATGAGGCATTTGAAAAAAGAGATATCTCAAATAAAAAATATTTAGGAAAAAGTGTTTTTTCTGCTGTATCAAATGTAAATAAAATAATTTCAAAAAAAATTCTTAATAAAAATGTTCATAACCAGGAATTGATTGACTCAATTCTTATTAAACTAGATGGAACGAAGCAGAAAAATAAATTAGGTGCAAATGCAATTTTATCTGTCTCTATTGCTAACAAAAAATTATCAGCAAAGTTAAAAAAAATACCATTGTATAAGAACTTTTTAATCAAAAAAAATTTTAAGTTACCTTTCCCACTTATGAATATCATTAATGGGGGTGCACATGCTAATAATGGCTTAAAAATTCAAGAATTTATGATTAGACCGGATAAAGCGAAGACTTTTAGTGAGGCAATGAATATTTGTTTTTTAGTAATACAAAGCTTGAAAAATTTACTTATCAGTAAAAATTTATCTACATCTGTTGGTGATGAAGGTGGTTTTGCACCAATGATTTCAAAAAATGAAAAAGCATTAGAATTAATCTCGAAAGCCATCAAAAAGGCGGGTTTTGTTAATGGAAAAGATGTATCAATATGTCTAGATGTTGCTGCAAATGAACTTTTTAAAAACAACAAATACTCAATAGATTCAAAAAAATATATCTCATACAAAGATGCAATATCGTTCTACTCAAAAATAATTAAAAAATTTAAAATAAAATCTATAGAAGATCCTTTCGCTGAAAACGATTGGAAATCATGGTCTGATTTACATAAAAAAGAAAAAAAAATACAAATTGTAGGTGATGATCTGTATGTAACAAATCTTCAAAGATTGAAAAAGGGTTTTTTATATCAATCATCGAATTCTATATTAATTAAGTTGAATCAAATAGGTACAGTTTCTGAAACCTTAGATGTTATAAGATTTGCTCAAAATATAGGTTATTCAACTATTATTTCTCATAGATCAGGCGACTCAGAAGATACATTTATATCTGATTTAGCTGTTGGAACTAATTCAAATCAAATAAAAACTGGCTCATTATGTAGATCAGAAAGAGTTGCAAAATTTAATCAGTTATTGAGAATAGAAGCTGACCTTATAAAAAATAAAAATATGGCTAAACTGAAATGATAAATGTTATAAAAAAAAATATTATTCTCATACTTTCAGTAATATTAATTATTTATTTTTCTTTAAATTTACTAGGGGGTAACAGGGGTCTATTTGCGTATCTAGATAAGAAAAATCAATTTGAAAATAATCTAGAAAAAAAGCTGTTTTTAAATAATGAAATAACAAAAGTGAAAAAAATTAATAATCTTATTGATGACAATTTAGACAAAGATTACCTTGAAATTTTAATAAGGGACAAATTTGTCGTTGGAAAAAAGGGAGAGAATACATATATTATTGAGTATGAATAAATTTAGACATCCCGAAAAACAAAAAAATCAAATTAATCCAATCAAAAAAAAACCAGCTTGGATAAAGTCAAAGCTTTTAAACAGTAAAGAATTTTTTCTTACAAAAAGTATAGTCAACCAACAAAAATTAGTTACAGTTTGTGAGGAAGCAAATTGTCCGAACATTACTGAATGTTGGAGCAAAAGACATGCAACTTTTATGATTATGGGGGACACTTGTACTAGAGCCTGTGCATTTTGCGATGTTAAAACTGGAAGACCAGAAAAATTAGACCCTTTCGAACCCAAAAAAATTGCCCTGGCAGTGAAAAGATTAAACTTGCGTCATGTAGTAATTACCTCTGTTGATAGAGACGATCTTAAAGATGGTGGTTCAAATCATTTTTATGAAACTATTAAGTCTACAAGAGAATTTAATCCAGAGACAACAATTGAAGTATTAACACCTGATTTTTTGAGAAAAGGTGATGCTTACAAAAGAGTTTTGGACGCAATGCCAGATGTTTTTAATCATAATATCGAAACTGTTCCAAGATTGTACTTAAAGGTAAGACCTGGATCTAGATATTTTTCATCACTTGAATTATTAAAAAACACTAAACAAATAAATCATGAAATTTTTACTAAGTCTGGAATAATGGTTGGTATGGGTGAAACAAAGGATGAAATTTTACAAGTTATGGACGATTTAAGATCTGCTAATGTTGACTTCTTAACGATCGGACAGTATTTACAACCATCTGTTAAGCACTTTCCACTTCAACGATACTATGATCCAAGCGAATTTAAAGATTTAGAAGTTATCGCCAAAGCAAAAGGTTTTCTATTAGTATCTTCGTCTCCATTAACAAGATCGTCTTATCATGCAGACGAAGACTTTGCTAAATTGAAAAAAAATAGAATAACTTCTAATGCCAAAAGCATCGATAAAGAGAAACATTAATTGTTCCAAAAAAGATTTAATTGATCTTGTTCTCAATATTGAAGAATACCCAAAATTTATTCCATATTGTTTAAATGCCCATATATATAAAGATGAGTCTGTGGGTAATTTTCAATATATCGAGGCTGACTTAACAATCGGAAAAGGTCTTTTTAAAGACACTTATAAGAGCGATGTTAAATTTGATAAAAAGGAGAGTATTATTTACGTAAAAAATATTGAAGGACCTTTAAAATATTTAGAAAATAAGTGGAAATTTGATCAAAAAGAGAATTTTACAGAGGTAACTTTTGATCTTGATTTTGAATTGAAAAATAAATTCTTAAATATTTTCATGAATAAATCATTTAAATACGGTCTTGATAAAATTGCTGACGCTTTTCAAACTAGGGCAGAAAAGTTATTTAATAAAGTTCAGTAAATTATCTACAACTGCTTTTGCACTTGCTCTTCGAATAGATCTTCTTTTCTTATTTGGAAATAAATACCTATAAACGTTAATTTTACCTTTATAATTTATTCCAATAAAGACTAGTCCTACTGGTTTTAACTTAGAGCCCCCCTTAGGTCCAGCTATTCCAGTAATAGACACATTTATTTGACTTTTACTTATTTTTGCTAAATTTTTTACCATACTTAGACAACATTCTTCACTTACAGCACCAAATTTATTTATTATTTTTTTTGGAACTTTAAGAATTGAACTCTTTGAGTCATTTGAGTAAGTAACAACACTTAAATTAAATACCTTCGAAGCTCCATTTATCGAGGTTATAGATTGGGCAAGTAATCCACCAGTACAAGACTCAGCAAAACTAATCTTTAATTTTTTCTTTTTTAATTTGTTAATTAATTTACTAAATTTAACCATAAAGAACTATACATATATATAATATTATTAGAGTAAAGAAACCTGCTATAAGATCATCCAAGATAACACCAAAACCATTTTTTATATTCTTATCCACATAATTTATTGGATACGGTTTAAAAATATCAAAAAAACGGAAACCAATGAATGACAAAAAAACTATTATAAAAAAAAAAGTATTCGATACCGACCCTTCATAAAAAATTATATAAAAAAAGAGAATTGGAATGGACTGACCTAAAAATTCATCAATTACAATTTCTTTTGAATCTATTTCTGCAAATTCATCTTTTAAATTATTAATCATCCAAATTGAGTAAATGAATAAAAAAAGGTTAATTAGTATTAATAAAAGGTAATTTAACTTAATTGTATAAAAGAAATAATATATTGAAGCGGTCACAAAAGAAGCAAAAGTTCCCGGAAAATATTTTATCAGACCAATACCAAACATTGTGATAATAAGTTTTCCAATTTTTTTATTCATATTTATAAACTGAGGATATAACTTCACACGCAATAGCTTTTTCTTTTCCGATCACACCAAGTTTCTCAGCGGTTTTACCTTTTATATTAATTTGATTTTTTTTTATTCCGCACAATTTAGATATCACTGAAATTATTTTATTTTTATATTTACTTATTTTTGGAGCTTGAGTTATTATATTTATATCCAAGTTATTAATAAAAAATCCATTCTTTTTAATCTCTTTAATAACTTTGCTTAACAAAATGGTTGATCTTATATTTTTGAATTTCATATCTTGATCTGAAAATTTTTGACCTATATCACCTTTTCTGCAGGCTCCAAGAATTGAGTCCGTAATAGCATGAAGAACTGGATCACCATCAGAATGTCCCAAAGTTCCAAATTTTGAGTTAATTTTAAGACCACCTAGATATAACTTCTTATTTTTAACTAATCGATGCACATCAAAACCTATACCATAATAATAATTTAAGTTTTCTCTAACATCATTCTTAGTTGTAATCTTAATATTTTTCTCTTCACCCTTTATCATTTTTATTCTACTTGAATTATTGATAAGTAATGAAACATCATCAGTAATTTTTGAGTTAATTTTTTTCTGAAGATTAAATATTTTTTTAAAATTAAAAGCTTGCGGTGTTTGCGATAGAAATATTTTGTTACGATCTAAATTTAAAACCTTTTTATTTTTCATTATCTTAATAGAACTAGTAGTTTTCAGAACTGGGACAACACCATCAAATTTTTTAAGTTCTTTTAAAAGTTTATGTATTAATGATATAGAAAAGTTTGGTCTTGCTGCATCATGTATCATCACATTTTCGGGATTGAATTTGGATAGATATTTCAAAGATAACTTCGAAGAATCAGCCCTAGAATTTCCTCCCTCAATAAAGTGAACTTTATTTTTATTCAATTTTTTTATGTATTTTTTATGTTTTTTATTAAATGCAACAACGATTTTTGAGAATTTTTTTGATAAAATTGCCTTATTTATAGAGTGATTAATTAGTATATCACCCTTATATCTAATATATGGTTTTGGAATTTTGGAAATAAATCTATTACTTTTTCCAGCAGCTAATATTATAAA
>CACESO010000005.1 GCA_902562205.1 uncultured Pelagibacteraceae bacterium
ATTTTAGAGTGGAATTATTTTTTAATACTATTAATTTATTATCTTCTATCTTTTTTAATATGGAAAAAATCGTCATTTAGAAATCCATCCTCCGCCTAAAACTTTATAACCATTTTTATTTTTTTGATAAAAAACACATGCTTGACCTGGTGAAACACCGAATTCATCCTCCATTAAATTTACTTTAGCTTTTGAACCTGATACCTCAACTTTTGAAGGAATTAGCTTCCCTGTTGATCTTATCTTTACATAAACTTTTTCATTCAACTCGCTACCATTACATAAAATATTAAGATTATCTAAATTTATAATTCTTTTTGCTAAGTATTTTTTTGGTCCAACAATTACTTCATTCCTCTTTGGATCAATTTCTATAACATACAATGGATCTTTATCAGAAACCTTAATGCCTCTTCTTTGTCCGATTGTAAAATTTACTATTCCATCATGAACCCCAATTACCTTTCCCTCAATGTTTTTTATATTTCCTTTTACAAAAGCTTTAGGTTCAAATTTTTTAATTACAGATGAATAGTCACCGTTAGGAACAAAACAAATATCCTGACTATCTGGTTTATCTGCTACATTTAAATCAAGTTTTTTTGCAATTTCTCTTGTCTCATTTTTCAGTAAGTTTCCTAGAGGAAATCTGAGGAAATTAAGTTGATCCCTCTTTGTATTAAACAGAAAATAGCTTTGATCCCTATTGTGATCCTCTGCACGATACATTTCATTTTTTTTTCCATCAAATATCGATCTTACATAATGACCGGTTATCAAAGCATCTGCTTTTAAATCTTTTGCTTCCATAAAAAGATCTTTGAATTTAACTGTTTGATTACACTGAACACACGGTATTGGAGTTTCGCCTTTTAAGTAGCTCTCAACAAAATTATCAATAACTCCCTCTTTAAATTTATTTTGGTAATATAAGATTTTATGATCAATATTCAATTTATGGGCAACTCTTTTTGCATCTAATATATCTTGTCCAGCGCAACATTGTTTCGATTGGGAGACTTGTTTGGTATCATCATAAAGTTTGAGTGTAATACCTATAACTTTGTAACCTTCTTTTTTCATTAATCCAGCAACTGTTGAAGAGTCTACTCCTCCTGACATTGCAACAACTACGACTGTATCTTTTGTCTTTTTGTCAATTCCTATTGAGTTTAAATTGTTTTTCATAAACTTTAAAATTATACTATTTTTATTTAAAAAACTAAATTAAATGATTTTAGATTATGAACCAGGTGACAAAGTGATTAATCCTAAAAATAAAGATTGGGGAATCGGCCAAGTGCAATCAATTATAAAAGAAAAAGTTACTGTAAATTTTGAAAATGTTGGTAAAAAAGTAATTAACGCTAATTTAATTGAATTAACAAAGATTTGATAAAAAGTGAATTTAGAAGATAAAAAAAAAATTGTACTAGATTTAATTGGTACTTTCCAAACAGCAAGTAAATTGTCTTTGTCATTAAGAAAGAAAGGTCTTAAAGAAACCATTAAGGAAGATAATACCCCTGTAACAAATGGGGATCTTGAGGTTAATAATTTATTGATAGATAAAATTAGCAAGTTAACACCAGATATTCTTATAGTTTCAGAGGAAACTTCCTCAAACAAAAATTTAGATAACTTATCAACTTTTTGGCTTATCGATCCAATAGACGGCACCTATGATTATATTAATGATAAAGACGAATTTACTTTAAACGCTGCCCTAATTATAAATAAAGTCCCTGAAATAGGTATTATCAGCGCTCCAGCGAAAAATAGATTATTTTATACATACGGCGATGGGAATTCATTCGAAATAATTAATGATAAAGCTCAGTTGTTAAATAAAAAAATAAATAACAGTGACAAAGAAAATATTAAGGCTGTAAGTTATTCAGATAAACTTAAAAATGAAATTAAAGATATCCATGACAAGTTTAAAGTAACTAGTTATACAAAAATGAAAAGTTCTCTTAAGTTTTGTGTAATTGCAGCGGGTGAGTTTGATCTTTATGTGGCTGAACCAAGAGCATCTGAATGGGACATCGCAGCAGGAGATGCAATTTTAAGTAATTCTGGTGGGTCTATTACTGACATGAATGGAGAAAAAATTTATTACGGAAAAAAGGATTTTAAAAACCCTGGTATAATTTTGAAAAGTGCAAAATTAAATAATGGATGAACAATTAAGAATTATATTAATAATTATAGTATCAGTTTCTATTTTTGGCTTGATAGTTTTCGTAGTAGTAAAAAACTATATCAAATCCAAGATAGATTATTATTTGAATAAAAAAAACGAGAAAACTACAAAAGACGAATAATTTTCTCATACTCATCTTTTGATAAATCCATTATTCTTTTTGATGTTTCAAAACTAAATCCGTTTCTAGCCAATATCCCGATATCTTTTTTAAAAAAAATAGGCCTATTATCTTCTGATCTATGAGGCCCGATTTTTTTCTTTTTACAGAGTTTTATTGCAGAAAAAAAATCTTGGTCATCATTATTTTCTTTAATTTTATCCAAAGTTTCCTTAACAAATTTATCGTTAATTCCTTTTGACATCAGGTAGCTTCTAATTTTGTTAATTGAGCTACCTCTTTGAATCAAATTTTTCGCTTTGCTCTCAGAATAAAACTTATCATTGATAAATTTAGATTGTTCTAAATCTGACAATACAATGTCTATCAGGTTTTGAAAATTACCCTTTTTCATGTTTGTGGAACCAGACTTTAAATATTTCTTAAGTAAGTATGTTCTCAGTTGTTGTTTAGAGGGAGCATATTTTTCAATGTATTTTAGGGAAAAATCTCGTATCTCAGATACAGTAAATTCTAAACTTTTTTTTTTATTTTTTAAGGGAATCATTATAATTTTTATTATATTATAACCTCAAATGATTGAACAAATTAATAATTTCTTTACAATTGAAATGATCTATCTTTGGTTGAATTTAGGTGTTCTGCCATTTTGGATTATTCTATTTTTTTTTCCTCATTCATTTATGAGTAAATATTTAGTTAGATCAATTTTTCCCTTTATGATCTTCTCCTTCGTTTACGTTTATCTTTTATATTATTTTTTTATATCAGATTTCAATTTTCAGAATAATTTTACACTTTATTTAAGCCTTGAAAACTTATCAGATCTTTTTTCAGAAAATGGTTTTTTAATAATGTTTTGGTGTCATTTTTTAGCAGTAAACTTATTTTGTGGAGCATGGATAGTATCTGATAGTATTAAGCTCTCAATTTCAAAATTTTTAACTTTTTTCCCTTTACTAATTACTTATTTTATAGGCCCTCTTGGATTATTCATTTATTGGTTAATCAGGATTTTTTTCGCAAGAAGAATGTCATTGTATGACTAAATCTATTCAATTTTATTACGATTTTTCAAGTCCCTACACTTATATAGCACATAAAAAAATTAGAGAAATTCAAAAAAAAAATTCTATAAAATTTATTTATTGTCCTATGCTTTTAGGAGGATTGCATAAGTTAGCAGGAATTACAGCAAATGCCTTTATAAAAAATAAAAATGAATTTATGAGACGAGACTGTGAAATGGTTTCAAAAAAACTCAAGATCGATTTCAAGTTTAATGATTATTTTCCAATAAGCTCACTTAATCTAATGAGAGGATCGTTGGTTACGAATCAAGATATATCAGATAAATATATCGATTGTTTTTTTGATGCATATTGGAGAGACAATGTAGATCTCTCTGATGATGAGAATTTTAAAGAAAAACTGAAAGATCTTCAAATAGATGTAGATAATTTTTTAAACAGCATTGGTAAAAAAGAGATAAAAGAAAAATTGATCAAACTAACTCAAGATGCTTTCGATAGGAAAATCTTTGGGGCACCAACGTTTATTTGTAATGATAAAATATTTTGGGGTCAAGACAGATTAGATTATGTTATAGAGGAATCTTCTAGCTAATTTCAAAGTCACCATCTTTAATAGCACTGAAACCTCCGTCAACATGAGATACATTTTTAAAACCCATATCTTGAAGTGATTTTGCTGCCAATGCAGATCTTAATCCTCCTGCACAAAAAAGAACTATTTCTTTTGATGGATCGATTTTTCCTTGCTTATAATATGCGCTGTTTGGATCAATCCAAAATTCAAGCATTCCTCTTGGTATGTGCAATGATCCTTCTACTCTTCCCTCTTTTTCAAGCTCTCTTACATCCCTTATATCAATCAAATTACAACTACCATCTTTATGTAATTTTGAAGCCTCGGTGTGAGAAATCGTTTTGATTTCTTTCAATGCATCATTTACAAGTTCTTTGGATGATTTAATTGTCATAATTATATATATTGTAATATCAGATTAAATGAAAAAAAACATCTTTAAAAAAATATTCATTAAGTTTTCTAAATTATTAGGTTTTGAAATTATTGATCAGAGTGAATTTAATTCTCCTACTTTGAATAAGGAATTAAATGAAGAACTCTCAAATATTAAAAAGTCAATAGTATTACCTTTGGGGGAAGTTAAATTAACTAGAAAAATTCAAAGTTTAAGCATTATTTTTAGAACAAATACTAATATTGAAATTTGGGATCAAAACAAAAAAAGAATATTTGAAAAACCTAAAATTGAGTATGCTTTAAGATGTTTAAATTCTGTAATTAAATCGATTAAAAAAACTAAGGAACTTAAGCCAGATACTTTGATAAAGCTTCAAGTTATTGATGACAATTCAAGTGATGAAAATCTCAAAAAATTAAAAGACCTAATTAACACCCATGGTATAGATTGTGAAATTATTAATCACGATAAAAGTGAACATAAAGAAAAAATAGCAGCTGAAAATAATCAAGAAACGTTTGGAAATCTCTCAAGTTTATTAAAATGCTTCGAGGTTGCAAAAAAAGATCAATCTGATCTCATATATTTTGTAGAGGATGATTATCTTCATTATGAGTATTCATTGGTTGATATGTTGAATACCTATGAAAGAGTAAGCTCTCAACATAAGGATGAAATTATAGTTTGTCCAAGCGATTATCCCTTTAATTATATGAATAATGAAAAAACAAATATATTAATTGGAAGTCAACAACATTGGCGAACGATCACAAAAATGCTTTGCACATTTATGATCTCAAAAAAAATGTTTCAAAAACATATAGAAAACTTTGACAAAACTTGCGAGAAAAGACACGAACCTTTTGAAAAATATTTAAATAAAATTTTAGAGAGTGAAATTGGTATTTCACCTATTAAATCATTAGCGATACATATGACTAACGTTAATTCAAGTTACGGTTTATCCCCATTTGTAGATATAAAAAAACTTTGGGAAGAAAATAAAATTGGCCAATGACCGCTAAAGCGCCAAATTTCAAGTTAATAAGTACCTCAAATGAAGTTGTAGAATTAAACAAAATTAAATCAAAACTTATTGTTTTATATTTTTACCCAAAAGATGATACTCCTGGATGTACGTTAGAAACAAAGGATTTCAATAGTCTTATAGGAAAATTTTCAAAAAATAATTGCAGTGTGTACGGGATATCAAAAGATAGTTTGGAAAGTCATAAAAAATTTAAAAAAAAATATAAAATTAAATTTGATTTACTTTCTGATGAAAAAAAAATTGCAATAAAGGCATACAAAGTTTGGGGAAAGAAGCAATTTATGGGTAAAGAATTTATGGGATTAATAAGAAGTAGTTTCTTGATCAAAAACAAAAAGATTATTAAGGAATGGAGATCTGTCCGAGTAAAAAATCATGCTCAAGAAGTTTTGAATTACATTACAAATAAATAAAAAAGGCCTCCTATTTCTAGGAGGCCTTTTAATCGTCTAACCAAGAGGGAGAGATGATTAATCTCTTATTGCGTAACCGATTACGCCTGTTTCCACGACGTCGGTTCCTTTGAGTTCAGCTTCTTTACTTAATCTTATACCAATTGTACTCTTCATAATTCCCCATACTGCTAGGGCAACTATAAACACAAATACATTGATTGAGATTACGCCTAAAAACTGAGCTCCGAAAGTTGTGTCTGGATTTGTTATTGGAACTGCTAATGTACCCCAAATACCAGCGAATAAGTGTGCAGGAACTGCACCAACTACATCGTCAATTTTTAGAGAAAAAAGTAATTTCGTTCCATAAACAACAATTACACCCCCAACTGCACCAATTAAAATCGCTGCAAGCGGTGATGGCATTAATGGTTCTGCTGTGATTGCAACTAGACCACCAATACATCCATTTAACATCTGAATTACATCTGTTTTACCAAATGCTAATCTTGTAACTGTAGCAGCAGCCATTACACCACCAGCTCCAGCTAAAAATGTATTCATAAAGATTGTTGAAACAGCAATTGCATCATCAGCAGTACCCATAGCTAATTGAGAACCACCATTAAATCCAAACCAACCCAGCCATAAAATAAATATACCAACTGTGATTAATGGAATTGATGAAGCAGCAAATGGTTTCATCGGAGCAGGTGCACCAGATTTTGTAAATCTACCTAATCTTGGACCTAATAATAATGCTCCGGCTAAAGCCGCTGCACCACCTGTTGAGTGTACTAATGTTGAACCTGCAAAATCTGAGAATCCAGCAGCTGCTAACCAGCCACCACCCCATTGCCAACCCATTACGATTGGATAGATAATTCCAGATAAAATTGCTGCAAATAAAAAGAAAGGCCATAGTTTGATTCTTTCAGCTAATGTTCCTGAAACAATCGAAACTGTCGTTGCGCAAAATACCATTTGGAAATACCAATCTGATCCATCAGAATAACCAGTATCTACTTTACTAGCATCTGACCATGGTAGAAAACTACCAATATATCCACCTTCTGGTATTCCATATGCTAAATTATAACCAAATAACCAGAACATCATTCCGGCTATAGAAAATAATCCAATATTTTTTGCACAAATTACAGATACACTTTTAGATGTTACGCTTCCTGCTTCTAACATTGCAAATCCTGCAGCCATAAACATGACTAAAAATCCGCAAACTAGAAAAAGAAAAGTATTAAAAATGAATCCTACTTCTGCTGAAACAGTTGATTCCGCATAACCAGTACTTGTCATGCTTAGCAAGAAAAATAAGCTTACTATGGGACCAACTAATTTACTTAAATGTTTTTTCATAAATTTTCTCCCTTGTTAAAAAGGGCACAATATAAATTAAAATAATAAAAACTAATGTTTATTGGATAATATAGATATGCATAATTTGCATATAGAAACAGCCTTTATTAACTTTTATATTAATAAAGGCTGTTCAGAGGAAATATTTATTTGTTGAATATTTCTTTAAGCGCTTTTGCAGGTAGAAACTTAACTTTTTGAGATGCAGCAATTTGGATTTGTTCTCCAGTTCTTGGGTTTCTTCCAATTCTAGCTTTTCTCTTAGCAACTTTGTATGTTCCGAAACCAGCGATTTTCACTGAGTCATCATTTTTCAACGCATCCAGTATCGTATTTGTGATGGTATCAAAAGTTCGCTCAGCATCAGCTTTACTTTGGTTTAAGGAACCTGCTAATTTAGCGACTAATTGTTTTTTGTTCATTTTAGCTCCGGTTTTAAAGGTTAATTAACATAGTTTACAAAATGCCTTTAAAATCAAGCTTTTTTTTAGTGTTTAATTTGGTTTTTAACACAAGATATTGTGTACAAATAAACCCTGTATTTATTGGTTTTTTTGATGCTCTTTATATATGATTTAAAAAAGTCCTAAATCTCTTAGGTCATTCATAGTTGCAAAAAACATTAAAGATAAAAGCAAAAACATTCCGATTCGAAAAAAACCTTCCTGTGTTTTTTGGCTTAATGGCTTACCTAAAACTTTTTCAAAACCGTAAAACATTAAATGACCCCCATCTAATAATGGTATTGGGAATAAATTAATTAAACCCAAACTTATAGATATATAAGCCATCATACTTAAAAATGGTAATATTCCAAATTCGGCAACTTGGCCCGAAATTTTTGCTATTCTAATAGGACCACCTAATTGAGAGCTATCCCCTGAACCTGCAATTATAGATCCCAAGTACTTCAACGTTGAGGTAGTGACATAATATACCTCAGAAACCGAATAATAAATGGCTTTTGCTGGGCCCAGCTTTTGATGATTAATTGTATTTTGATATGGAATAATTTTTATTCCAACTGTTCTTTTTTTAATTTTATTACCAAGATTATCTTCGCCATCTAAGGTCTGAGGTTTTACTTTTATTAAAATCTCTTTATCATATCTCGAAACTTTAAAGTCTATAAATTCTGAAGTGGACATTGTTATAAATTTTGAAACATCCAAAATGCTTTTTACTTCGTTTTTATCAATTGATAGGATTAAATCGTTTTTCTCTAGTCCAGCAATATGAGCAGGACTTTCTTTTGTTACTTCACTTATCATTGGTGGTGTAAAGTCCTTACCAACGAAAACATTAATCATAAAAAATATGAGTATTGCTAATAAAAAGTTAGCTATTGGACCTGCAGCAACTATTATAGCTCTTTGATAAAGAGGTTTTAAAACAAATAGTTTTTGCCTTTCTTTTTCATCATATTTTTTAATCAATTCTTCTTGGTCAGCTTGTGAAAAAACATTTCTATCGCCAAAAAATTTTACGTAGCCGCCTAATGGAATCCAACATATTTTCCATCTTGTACCTGAGCTATCATTCCAACCAAATATTTCCTTTCCAAATCCAATTGAAAAATCAGTAACCTTAACACCATATTTCTTTGCAAAATAAAAATGTCCATATTCGTGTATAAAAACAACAACAAGAATAAGAATTAAAAATGGTAATATAAAATTAAGCATTAGATTTATAATACTGATTTTACTTTATTTTCCAAGATATCATTGGCCCTAGTGTTGCGGCAATAAATGACCAAAAAAGTAAATTTTGAACTATAAACGATGGAAAAAATTCAGTAGGTACTACGACTCCAACCAATAAACTCTTTGAAAAGTCTGGTGTTGGAAATAATAAAAATCCAAAAATCAAACCTAAAATAATTGAAATATTCGCCGTTTTTTCATTAATCTTTTTATCGTAAAAACTATAAAAAACTGTGAGTACAAACGCACAACAAAATAAATCGGCTAATAAAAATAAATACAAAATATCATATCCTTTAGATGCAACTATAAAAGAGATAAAAGATAAAAATAAGATAATATATTTAGACAAGTTAAAGTAATTTATATTACTTTTAAATTTGAATGTTGCTTTACCGTCAACTACTATTAGACTTGATATTGCATTCACCAAAGTATCAACAGTAGAAATTGTTAAAGCTAAACCTAATATAATTACTAATAGCGATAACAATTCTTTTTGCTCTTTGAGCAATAACATAAAAAAACCAAGATCAGGCCTTGTAGTTGGATCCAATGAAAAGGCAACCATTCCTGTAAAACCCATATAAAAAACTACAGGTATAATTATAAAAAAAGATATAATTAAACTTTTTCTTAAAGTTTCAGAATTTTTTGCTGCATATACCCTTTGCCAATTACCTTGATGAAATAGATTGGTTGCAGCAACTGCAATAAAAAAAGTTAAACCTGCAGTATAACTAGGAATGTTCGAAGAACTTAAAAACTGAGGATTTTTTTTATTTATAAATTCAAAGGAAAATTCAGATCCAATAAAACTTTTTATGTAAAATAAGGAAATTAACAAAAGGACTCCTATGACGATCATTTGAATATTATCAGTAAATATAGAAGCTCTTAAACCTCCATATAAAGTATATGCAAGTGTAGATAATAAGACAATTAAAGCAGTTATCCAGAGCTTTGTACCTGAAATGTAATTTATTAAAACAGCAACTGCTGTTACTTCAGCACACAAAAAAATAAACATGTAAAAAATTGTCATCAATAAAATAAGTTTGAATAAGCTTTTTCCAAACTTCTTACGCATAAATTCAATTAAAGAAGAACCTTTAGGAAATTCTTTTCTAATTTTTTTTCCAAGATAAATTAAAAAAAACATTGGAAAAGCTGTTCCAAGTGAATATCCAATAACAGCTCCTATTCCTCCCCAAGTAGCTGCCGAAGCTGGACCAAATAAAATCCATGCACCTAGTGCTGAGGCTGTTAAGCTTGTTGTTAAAGAAAATAATCCAATATTTCTGTTTGCAGTTAAATAATTATTAAGGCCTTGATGTTTTTTTGAATTATATAAGCCCAAAAAAACAAACATTAGACTTATTACAATAACAAGCGTTAGTGATGAAGTTTGAGTTAAAAAATAAGTTTTATCCAATCTTTTCCCTTTCTGAATTACCGGACAGGTTCTATGGGTATAATCTCAGTCTTTAAAGACACCCCATTTATTAATTATAGTTGAAAAATAAAATTTTACTAGTTAAAATAAATAATGCCAACATACACAGTCATTACATCAAACCTTGAATTAGGTAAGAGTAAAAAAAAATCAATCGCAGAGGGTATAACAAAAATTCACAGCAAAACTACTGGAGCAAATACATATTTTGCACAAGTCATTTTTAATGAAACTAAAAAGAATAGTCATTTTATGGGGGGCAAAGTTATTAAGGATGAACAAATTTATCTTAATGGCCAAATAAGAGCAGGACGTTCTAAAGAGGTCAAAGACGATCTTATTGATCAATTAAAAAAGTTATTAGCGAAAGAAACCAAATTAGATCAATCAAATGTTTGGGTTTATATTGTTGATTTAGAACCATCCCAAATGGTTGAATACGGAGAGGTGCTACCTGTATCAGGTCAAGAAAAGGTATGGTTCGAAAATCTACCAGAAAAGCTGAAGAAAAAATTAAAATCTTTGGAAAGCTAATATATAAATTGACTAAGAGAAAATATTTTAAATGTAATTGATAAAAATATTTTTTTTATTATCTAGATTAGATTAATTGCTGAATTCCTTCACTAAGCTCATGCACACCTTCGTATGCAAAATAAATAGCAAGGATAGCTAAAAGTATGCTTGAAGCTCTAAAAAAATATCCAATTGGAATAAGTTTAGTTATTTTTGTTAATCCAAAATATACAGCAATTAAAGAAACTATTCCAACCACTGCACCAGTTAAAACTGGAACCGGGCTGTATATAGCTGAACCAAATAATGCCGCATAAAATAAAACAATTTCAAAACCTTCCCTTAATATTGCTAAAAAAACCGTAAAAGATAAGACAAATGAACTGCCAGTTTCTACTGCTTTATCAACTTGTCCTTCAATTTGTTGTTTTGCATGGTGACAAAAGAATGCAACGTAAGTCAGCATACAAGCCGCAACCAACATTACCCCACCTTCAAAAAGTTCCTCGTGAGCGTGAGTTAAACCTGCAATTTTTTTAAATCCGATTGCAACTAGAATTGATGCAAAAACACCTGCTGCTAATCCCCAAAAAACTGCGGGTCTTTTGTCTCTTGCTTTTACTCGATCTAAATAAATAAAAACGAGCATTGCTATAAGCATAGCTTCAAAACCTTCTCTAAGAAGTATAAAGAAAGAGCTTAAAAATGCTGTATATTCGAATCCCATAAGTAGCTAATAATGCAATTGATAATTATTGTCAATGAGAATGATAATCAATAGCGACACTCTGACATTAAAAATTTCACGTTTTACGTGTATTCTAGAATTTCCACTCTGATATTTTACTATATAGAAAGTTTCTGAAAGCTTGAACTCTAGCTACATTTTTTAAAGATTGAGGGTACACAAAGTGTGCTTCTGTTATAGGACCTTCAATTTTGGGCAGTATCTTAACAATGTTTGGTTGGTTAACTGTTATGTAATCTGGCAGAGCGGCTAATCCTACTCCACTTTGAACCGCTAAAAGTAAACCGTAAACACTGTTAACTTTCATGACTGTTTTTCTTTTTTTAGCTCCATCTTTCAATCCAAGTTTAAGGGCCCAATCTGGATTAAATACAGGTGAAGGAGCTCCTCTTCCAAAAGAAATAAACTTATGGTTATTTAAATCATTTACACTCTTTGGATACCCATTTTTTTCAAGATATTTAGGTGAGCCATAAATGTGGTAATTAATATCTATCAGTTTTTTTTGAATATAATTTAATTGTTTAGGTCTACGCATAAAAATACCAATATCAGCTTGTCTAGTACTTAAATCTAATTCTTTATCATCAAAAATTAGTTCAACTTCTATCTCGGGGTTAAGCTGCATGAATTCTTGTATTCTTGGTGTTAACCATGTTGTACCAAAACTTACAACTGTAGTTACTGTAAGTTTACCCGATGGTTTATTTTTTTTATCTCCAAGTGAGGTTTCTACCTCTTTCAACTTACTTATTACTTCATGAGCTGTTTTAAAAACATATTCACCATTTTCTGTTAAAGTCAGACCTCTTGCGTGTCTTTCAAATAATTTTACTTTTAAATCATCCTCTAATGACTGAATTTGACGGCTAATAGCAGATTGACTTAAGTTAAGATTAACTGTGGCGCTGGTAAAACTTCCAGCTTCTGCAACTGCATGGAAAATTTTAAGTTTATCCCAATCCATTATTTATTAAGATTTATTATATATCTCCCCGAAGTTTTGCCTTCTAGCATCTTTGGATATTCTTCCAAAAGTTGATTTAAATTTATTTCTTTGATTGATTTATCCAGCAAGTCAAAATCAATAAGCTTGTGCATTTCACCCCACAAAAAGTTTCTTCTTTTTATTGATACACTCACAGAGTCTATACCCCAAAGTTTTACACCTCTAATGATAAAAGGCATTACGGTAGTATTTAATTTTATACTCGAAGCATTACCACAAGCAGCAACAATACCACTAGGTTTAATATGAGTAAGAATGTTTGCCAAAATATTTCCTCCAACAGTATCAACTGCTCCGTCATATAATCCTTTATCTAAAGGTCTTGCCTCTTTATCTAAATCACCCGATTTTATTATATTTTTTGCACCTAACGATTTCAAATATTCCTCATTTGGTTTTGTGGTTGCAGCTGTAACGTTGCATCCAAGTTTGCTTAAAATCATGACTGCTATACTACCAACTCCTCCTGAAGCACCAGTTACAATTACGTCATTTACTTTTTCACCCAACAATAAAACTTCTCTAGTTTGTTTAGTTGTAAATGCACATTGAATTGCAGTTAAGCCTGCTGTTCCCAACATCATTGCTTGTCGAGATGTTATTTCTTTTGGTTTTTTTACTAAAAAGTTTGCATCAACTTTAGCATATTGAGAATAACCACCATAAAATATTTCGCCAACTCTCCAGCCAGTTTGAATAATCTCATCACCTTCTTTAAATTTATCACTTTTACTTTCAACAACTGTTCCAGCAAAATCAATACCTGGGATATGTGGAAAATCTTTTACTAACCGTGCGCCGTTTTTAAGTATTAATGCATCTTTAAAATTTAACGTTGAGTAGTCTACTTTAACTAAAACATCTCCATGTTTTAAAAAAGATTTTTCAATCTTTTTTATTTCTCTTGTGAACTTTTCACCTTCTTGGTTTATAACCAAAGCATTAAAATTATCAGACATTATTAGTAGTAAATATTATTTCGCAATGAATCGCAAATATCTATTTTGATAGCTTAAGTCGTCTTTAAACTGGCCTAAGTAAAAATTTGTAACTGTTGTAGCTTGCTCCTTTTTAATTCCCCTCATTGTCATGCAATGGTGGGTTGAATCTATTGTTACTGCAACTCCTTTTGCATCTAAACTTTCCATTAATGTTTTTGCTATTTGAACTGTCAGTCTTTCTTGAGTTTGCAATCTTTTTGAAAAAATTTCCACAACTCTAGCAATTTTACTCAGTCCAACTACTCTTTGGTTTGGAATGTAGGCTACGTGAGCTTTACCAATGATTGGGGCCATGTGATGTTCACAATGACTTTGTATAGATATATTTTTTTGAACGACCATGTCGCTATAACCTTCTACATCTCCAAAGGTTTTTTCTAGTACAAGATTTGGATCTTCTGAATATCCTTTGAAATATTCTTTAAATGCTTTAACTACTCTTTTAGGAGTTTCTAATAAACCCTCTCTATTTGGGTCTTCACCCATCCATTCTAGAATTGTTTTAATAGCCTCTTCAGCCTCTTTATCACTAATTTTCGAGGTAGATTGTTGTTTTTGTATATCTTTAACAATTTTCATAGGGACCTTATACCTATTAATTAAGTTTTTTAAAATATTTATTATACTATTTATTATGTTAAATAATTAATAAATATATGTTTAAAAAAAGAGAAAATGTCACAGAGATTGAAGAAGGAAATTTCCTGTCGCCTAAATTTGATAACAATGGTTTAATTCCAGTAGTAACTACTTGTGCGAATACCAAAGAAATTTTAATGCTTGGTTACATGAATGTAGAAGCATTCAAAAAGACAATCGAAACAAAAGAAGCTCATTATTGGAGTAGATCAAGAAAGCAAGTTTGGCATAAAGGTAAGACAAGTGGTTTTGTTCAAAAGGTAAAAGAAATAAGAATTGATGATGATCAAGATTCGGTTTGGCTAAACGTTGATATTGGAAATGGTTCTAGCTGTCATGTAGGATACAGATCTTGTTTTTATAGATCAATACCTTTAGGAAAAATTGAAAATGCAAGGGAAATTAAAATGAAATTTGAGGAAAAGCAAAAAAAATTTGACCCTAAAAAAGTTTATAAAGATCAGCCAAACCCTACAAAGATCTAACAAATGCAAATAGAAGATATTAAAGTATTAAGACCATTTGGCCCCACCATAGCTAAAGTGAAAATTCCTGATTATTTAGTAAAAGAACTCAATGATTATACAGATGACATTTTAAAAAATAAACAAAAGGAAAAAGATCTTGACTGGGGAAAAAATTTAGTTGGTAATGTAAAACAAGAAATTATGATTGAAAAAGATGTAATGGAAAAAATTGGATGGGGTAAATTTTTAGCATCAAGTGTTCGTGAGTGGATACTTCAAACAAATAAAAGAGAAATAACAAAATTTAATATTATGAATAGTTGGATAGTTAGACAATTTAAAAATGAGTATAATCCATCGCATTGGCATAACGGCCATGTTTCTGGGGTTGGTTATTTAAAGGTGCCTACAAATTTAGGAAATACACTTCAAAAAAACAAAGTACTTAATAATAATGGAAAATTAGAAATGGTACATGGTGCAAAGGCTTTTTTATGTAAACCAACATTTAGGGTTACACCCAAAGTTGGTGATTTTTATTTTTTTCCTCATTATTTAATGCATGCCGTTTACCCATTTTTTGATAGTGACGAGGAAAGAAGATCGGTTTCATTTAATGCTACTGTAGATCCATCAATTTTTAATGAATAAAAAACAAAAAAATGTTTTAGGCGGAGATTTAGAGCTTTGTTCTTCTAACCCATTAACGGGATGGTATAGAGACGGATGTTGTAATACCGATGAAAACGATCATGGTTTACATACTGTTTGCGCAAAGGTTACAACAGATTTTTTAGAATGGTGTAAAGCAGAAGGTAATGACCTGATAACACCTCATCCAGAATATGGTTTTCCAGGTTTAAAAGAGGGTGATGGATGGTGTGTATGCGCTTCTTGGTTCGATAAAGCAGTTAAGGCAGGAAAAGGATGTCCAATATATCTAAAACGAACTCACGAAAATACGCTTAAGCTTTTGCCAATAGAAACACTAAAAAAATTTGCAATAGATTTGTCTTAATTTAAGATTTTTTGATTAATTTTTCCATTACATTTAAATGAATTTTTTCTTATTGGATGAACCACGTTTATCGAAATTGATGTATTATTAATTGTTTTTTTTATTATATCTTCATCAAGTCCTGGAAAGTTAAAAACGCCATTAATTAAACTATTATTAATATCTTCTTCATTAAATGAGTTATTCGCTTTAAAAGATAGAAAATCATAACCCATTTTGTTTAGGATTATTTTGTTTCTGACTGCATTGCAATCACTTATTTTTGGTATATATTTTTTTTGTTTCGTGTACCTAAATTTATTCATATAGGCATTAATACTTATTGAAAAATATTTTTTATCATTAAATTTTACCTGATAATCAACAAATTCATAAGATATTAAAGGATTTTGTAAACCCCCACCTCCATAAAGGCGTTTTAAATTTTTATTTAAAAAAAGTTCATATTTTAAAATTATAAAATCTCTAGCTGAAATGGGAATATCCTTAAGATTTTCTTTGCTATGACCTACGTTTAGGAAAAAAATAGAGAATATTAATACTAAAATAAACCTACATATTACCATATCTTGGTCCGCCGCTTCCTTCTGGTGTTACCCAAGTAATGTTTTGAGAGGGTTCTTTAATATCACATGTTTTACAATGAATGCAATTTTGAGAATTAATAACGAATTTCGGCACCTCATTTTCAATTTGGACCTCGTAAACTCCTGCTGGGCAATACCTCTGTGCGGGTTCATCAAATCTATCTAATGTATATCTTATTGGTAAATCTTTATCTTTAAGTTTCAAATGTACTGGTTGATTGTCTGTATGGTTAGTCCCTGTTAGATAAACTGAACTTGTTTTATCGAATGTAATTATATTATCAGGTTTTGGATAATCTATTACTGGCATCTCATTTGCTGGTTTTAAAGTTTCATGATCTGCGTGTTTATGTTTAAGTGTGAATGGTAATTTACCTCTGAATATTATTTGGTCTATGCCTGTGAAAATAATTCCCAGGATTAATCCCCAACTAAAACTTGGTTTTACATTTCTTGCTTCAAATAATTCTTTATATACCCAGCTTTTTTTAAATTTTTCCTCATAAATAGAAAGATCTTTAGACTCATTAAGATGCTCAATTATAGTTTCGGCTGCAACTATTCCACTTTTCATTGCTGTATGAGAACCTTTAATTTTTGGCATGTTCAAAGTACCTGCATCGCATCCAATTAAAAGAGCGCCAGGCATAAACATTTTGGGTAAACTTTGAAAACCACCCTCAATCAATGCTCTTGCTCCATAAGAAATTCTTTTTCCTCCTTCTAGCATTTTACTGATAACTGGATGAGTCTTAAATCTTTGAAATTCATCAAAAGGTGATAAGTGAGGATTTTTATAATCTAAACCTATAACATAACCTAAATAGACCTCTTTATTTTCAGCATGATATACAAAGCTTCCACCATAAGTATTTTTATCTAGTGGCCAGCCAGCTGTATGCATTACTAAACCTTCTTGGTGGTTTTTTTCATCAATCTTCCAAATTTCTTTAAAACCAATTCCATATTGTTGAGGATCTTTTCCGCTATCTAAGTCAAACTTTTTAATTAACTGTTTTCCTAAGTGACCTCTGCAGCCCTCAGCAAATACTGTAACTTTAGCATGTAGTTCCATACCAGGTTCATATCCTTCTTTTTTATTTCCCTCTTTATCTAAACCCATGTCTTGAGTTATAACACCTTTAACCGATCCGTCCTCGTTGTATAAAACTTCCGAAGCTGGAAATCCTGGAAAAATCTCTACACCTAATACTTCTGCTTGTTCAGCAAGCCATCTGCATAAATTTGCGAGACTAATTATATAGTTTTTATGATTTTGTTGAACTTTTGGTAATAACCATGTCGGCCAACTAAATGAATTTTTTTTTCCTAAAAAAAGAAATTTTTCTTTAACTACTTTAGTCTTAATTGGTGCATTCAGGTCTTTCCAATTTGGTATCAATTCATCTAAAGCCCTAGTTTCAAAAACATTTCCTGACAATATATGTGAACCAATTTCTGCGCCTTTTTCTAATACGCATACATTTACATCAGCATTTAATTGTTTTAATTTAATGGCTGTTGCGAGACCAGATGGTCCTCCACCCACAATAACAACATCATATTCCATAACTTCTCTAGTCATGAATTATTTTTGAATAGTATTAAGTTTATTTAATTCTTCTAAGAATTGCGGAAGAGCTTCGAATAAGTCTGCCTCAAGCCCATAATCTGCCACGCTAAAAATTGGTGCTTCCCCATCTTTATTTATCGCAACAATAATTTTACTTTCTTTCATTCCAGCTAAATGTTGAATAGCACCAGAAATACCAACTGCAATATACAAGTCAGGTACAACAACTTTTCCTGTTTGTCCAACTTGATGATCGTTAGTAATATAACCAGCATCTACTGCCGCTCTTGATGCTCCAATAGCTGCATTCAACTTATCCGCAATTGCTGAAATTAATTTAAAGTTTTCTGAATTTTGCATACCTCTGCCACCTGAAATTACAACTCTTGCTGTCCCTAACTCAGGCCTATCTGATTTAATTTCTTCCCTTTTTACAAACTTGGAATTATTAAAGGCCTCACCTGCTTCCGATTTTACAATCTCTGCGGAACCACCTTTCACTGGAGCAGGTTCAAAAGATGTTGGTCTAATAGTAATACATTTTTTTTTATCATTACTTTTTACTGTAGCAAAAGCGTTACCTGCGTAAATAGGTCGTAAAAAGGTATCAGCTGAAATAACTTTAATAATATCGCTTACTTGCGAGGTATCTAGGAGAGCTGCTATTCTAGGCATCAAATTTTTCCCAAAAGTATTCGCTGAGCAAACTATATGTGAGTATGTATCCGCATGTTTTATTATTGCTGAAGTGTAATTTTCTGCAATGAAGTTTTCATAAATTTCGTTATCAATATGGATAACTTTTTTTACATTTGGTATCTCGGACGCAGATTTAGCAACTGCTTCTGATTTATTACCCAAAACTAAAATATGTAAGTCATCACCTATTTTGCTAGCAGCTGAAACTGCATTATAAGTAAAAGGTCTTAATTCTTTATTGTTATGTTCTGCAATTAGTAAAACTGACATTATATTACTTTAGCCTCATTTTTTAATTTTTGAACCAATTCTGATACATTTGCGACTTTAATTCCAGCCTTTCTTTTTGGCGGTTCTTCTACCTTAATTTGCTCGATTCTTGCTTTGGTATCAACTCCTAAATCTGAAGCATTTATTTGCTCTAATGGTTTTTTCTTTGCTTTCATTATATTAGGTAATGAAGCATATCTAGGTTCGTTTAATCTAAGATCACAAGTAACAATTGCAGGTATATTTACCTCAATTGTCTCTAAGCCTTCATCAACCTCTCGAGTAACTTCAAGTGACGATTCTTTAACATTAATTTTTGATGCGAAGGTCGCTTGTGGCCAATTGAGCAAAGCCGCCAACATTTGACCTGTTTGATTACAATCGTCATCTATTGCTTGTTTTCCCATAAAAACTAAATCAGGTTTTTCCTTATCTACTATTTTTTGCAAAATTTTTGAAACAGCTAAAGGCTCAACTACACCGTCAACCTTTACATGTATTCCTCTATCAGCACCAACTGCAAGTGCCTTTCTCACAGTTTCTTGAGCTTTTTCTTCACCAATAGTTATTGCTACAATTTCCTTTGCTTTACCTGACTCTTTTATTTTTACAGCCTCTTCAACTGCATTATCGTCTGGGGGATTGGTTGACATTTTAACGTTATCAGTAACGACTCCAGTTCCATCCTCTTTTACTCTTACTTGAACGTTGTAATCTATTACTCTTTTTACTGCTACTAAGATTTTCATTATGCTCTTAACAACTCATTTTTTGGATCATAAGGACTTTCTTCAAGTATAGTTGCCTCATGCGTTTTCCCCAATATATCGATTTTAAGTTTCTGACCGACGTTCGCTAATTCTGGTTTAACCATTCCAAGTGCTATAGATTTTCCTAATCTAAAACCAAAATCTCCACCAGTTGCTCTACCAATACAAGTTCCATTTTCATAAATTGGATTATTTCCAAGCACATCAGCGTCAGTAATATTATGAACTTCTAGTGTCACCAATTTATTATTAAATCCTTTCTCTCTCCACTTGTTCAGAGCATCTAAGCCAATAAAATTTCCTTTATTTGGATGAATAAATCTATCTAAACCACTTTCGTATGGAGAGTATTCTATGGATAACTCTGTTCCAACTAGTTTATAAGATTTTTCAACTCTTAAACTATTCATTGCTCTTATGCCGTATGGTTTTAAGTTTAAATCTTTACCAGCATCTATTAATTTATCAAAAATATGATTTTGATATTCAATTGGATGATGTAATTCCCAACCTAATTCTCCAACGAAGTTTACTCTCATTGCATTCACAGGAGCATAACCCACGTCAACATTCTTAGCACTTAGCCATTTAAAGTTTTCATTTGAGAAATCATCCTTTGATACTTTTGTCATTAAATCCCTTGCTTTTGGTCCAGAGACAACTAGCACACCCATACTATTAGTTAAATTTTCAAACTGAACAGATCCATCACTTGGCATCCATCTTAAAATCCAATCGTGATCAAGTCTTTGAAAAGCACCTGCAGATACCAAATAAAAGCTATCTTCGGCTTCTCTCATTATTGTGAATTCTGAATGAACGCCACCTTTTGTATTTAGGGCATGGCATAAATTTATCCTTCCAATTTTTTTCGGAAGTTTGTTTGCAACCAGTTTATCTAAAAATTCCTCTGCTTTTGGTCCTTTAATTCTACATTTGGCAAATGCACTCATGTCCAATAAACCTACATTCTCTCTAACATTCTTGCATTCTTTTTCAATAGCTTGAAACCATTTTGATCTTCTGAAAGACCAATCATCTTTTTGCTCCATTCCATCAGTTGCAAAAAAATTCGGTCTTTCCCAACCAAATTTTTGACCAAAAACTGCTCCAAGCTTTTTCATTCTGTCATAACATGGTGCTGTTCTAAGTGGTCTTGCTGCTGGTCTCTCTTCATCCGGAAAATGCGTTATAAAAACATGGCTATATGCCTCTTCATTTTTTTCTTTAAGATATGCTTTCGAACAATAGTCTCCATATCTTCTTGGTTCTACTCCAAGCATGTCAATTGTTGGTTCTCCATCCACTATCCATTCCGCTAACTGCCAACCAGCACCACCAGCGGCAGTTATTCCAAAACTATGTCCTTCGTTTATCCAAAAATTTTTAAGTCCCCATGCTGGTCCTACAATTGGGTTACCATCTGGAGTGTAACAGATTGCACCGTTATAAACTTTTTTAACTCCTACCTCACCAAAAGCTGGTACTCTATGTATCGCGCCTTCTATGTGTGGGGCAAGTCTATCTAAGTCTTCTTGAAATAATTCATATTCTGAATCTTTTGAAGGTCCATCAACATAACATGCGGGAGCTCCGTCCTCATAAGGACCTAATATTAAACCTCCAGCTTCTTCTCTCATATACCATCGACTATCACTGTCTCTTAAAACGCCCATTTCAGGTAAACCCTCTTTTTTTCTTTTTTGAATTTCAGGATGTGGTTCTGTAACGATATATTGATGTTCTACAGGAATAACTGGAATGTCTAGGCCAACCATTTTTCCTGTTTGTCTTGCAAAATTTCCTGAACAAGAAATTATATGTTCGCACTCAATTGAACCTTTGTCTGTTTCTACTACCCATCCATCTCTAGTTTGTTTCATACCTACAACTGTAGTGTTTCTATAAATCTCCGCACCTCTATTCCTCGCCCCTGTAGCTAAAGCTTGTGTTAAATCAGCAGGCTGAATGTATCCGTCCTCTGGGTGTTGAATTGCACCAACTAAATCTGAAGTATTACATAAAGGCCAAATTTCTTTTACTTGATCAGGTGTCAAAAATTTTACATCAACACCAATAGTTTTTGCAACTCCTGCATATTGAAAATACTCATCCATCCTATCTTTGTTATTTGCAAGTCTAATATTTGAAACAACACTGAAACCAACGTTCTTACCCGTTTCTTCCTCTAATTTTTTATATAAATTGACTGCATATTTATGGAGTTGCCCAACAGAGTAACTCATATTAAAAAGTGGTAACAAACCTGCAGCGTGCCAAGTTGATCCAGACGTAAGTTCTTTTCTTTCAACTAAAACAACATCTGACCAGCCCTTTTTAGCAAGATGATAAAGGGCGCTTACTCCTACAACACCTCCGCCAACTATTACGACTTTTGCTTTAGATTTCATTAATAGATTTCTACAAGATTTTTAAAACGAACGAAACAAAATTCTATTAGTCGTCGTCCGGTTCTCTCCAATCTAATTGAAACAACAAATAAGCTGCGACACTCACGCTAATTATGCCTACCACAATTCCACAGTTGAGACCAGTCTCCTGGCCAAAATAATACCAAGTTATCTGAGTGGTCAAAATAGGTGGAACACAAAGTATGAGCATAAGTATAAGAATACGATTTTCATATTTTGGTTTTTTCATAATCTAAATTGATGCTCCAAGAGAAACTGGATTAGAAACTGCAGTTGTCAACCAACAATTTTTTAGTGATCCTTTGCCGTCATATCTTTCTACTTGCCACTTGAACTCATAGTAAAAATTATCTGATCCCAAAATAATTACATCATAAATTGCGATCTTCTTGTTATTATAAATCTCTTCAATTTTATGATCTTTATGGTTTAACAAAATTGAGTAAATTTCGTTTTTTAACATCTTTTTAAAGTTATTTAATGGGCCAGTATTTATTTTGTTTTCTGGATGAGCAAATTCCCACGTTTGTTCAATACCAAAATCTTTATTTGGTTTATCATTATTCTTTAAACTGATCAGTTGAATTTCAACTACGTTATAAGGTTCGATTTTTGTATTTGGTTTAATAATATCAGAATAAACACTCGCTACATGAAGATAAAATAATAGAAAGAAAAATAAAAGTTTATTCATAATAGAACTTTAATTTTACAATATTATAATATAAATTTTACAAATAAAATGTCGCTTTATTTAAATTCTAAGAAAATAATTAAAGAATGGACCGATTATAATGGCCATATGAACGTGGCTTATTATGTCTTAATTTTTGATTTGTTTGGCGCTGAAATATTAATGGATAGATTTAGAATGGGCGAGGATTCGGCCAAGAAAACGAAAAAAAGCACTATGGTGGTTGAGTCACATATTACTTACAACCAAGAAGTAAAAGAGGGTGATGAGGTAGATGTAAATTTACTATATTTCGATCACGACAAAAAAAGATTGCAATACAAACTTGAGATGATTCATAAAGAAAAAAAATTTTTAGCATCCACCATTGAAATTTTATCTCTTTATGTTGATTTAGATCAAAGAAAAGTTTCAGAATTTGAGAGTGAAAAAATAGTAATTATGAAAGAATTTATTAAGAGTAACTCACAAAAATTTAAACGTGATAATTTAATCTTTTCTAATAAATTAAAAAAATAATTAAATTTGGGAGGCTGTTCGTTTTACTTCCTCTAAAAATTTTTCTCTTTTTTCTTTTGATACAAATGGAACTGCAAAAAATCTTTTATAAACAACGTCTGTTATCCCACAAATATTAAAAACCCCTCTTCTCAATCTTTTTGTTGGCATATTCAAAAAGAATGTTCTAATTGCAAATTGAGGTGATCCGTAAGTACAAAATACTACTGCCTTTTTTCCTTTTAAATTTCCAATAGGATATCCATAATTACCAAATAATTTTTTAAAACTAAAAGCCCATGGTGGAGAAAGAACTTTATCAATCCATCCCTCGACCATCGCCGGCATCCTAAAATTCCATATGGGAGCAACAAGAACAATTACATCGCTTTTCTCAATTCTTTTTCTGTGGTCTAAAACAGTACTATCTGGTTGTTCTCCTGCAAAAATTGGATTGAATTTTTCTTTATAAAGATCAACACAATCAACTTTATTACCTTTATCTTCTGAAGATTTTATAAAAGTATCCCTTATTGCTGCATTGAATGATTTATCGTTATAGTGCCCGTATATTAAAAAAATTTGTTTCATTGTTGCCAGATATTTTCTAACTTACTCTCTCTACCACACCCTTTTTTATAAAGTAAGTAATTTATAAAATTTGTTTGATAATAATTTTGGTGATAATCCTCTGCTGGATAAAATTTTTCAAATTTTTTAACAAAAGTTACAACTTTATTATTAAAATCGTTTTCTATTGCTTTAATACTTTTTTCTATTAGCTTCTTTTGATTGTCATTACTGTAGAATGCAGCAGATTTATAACTATAACCTTTGTCACAAAATTGACCTGCCGCATCAAAAGGATCAATATTTTTCCAAAAAACATTTAACAATTCGTCATAACTGATCTTGTTTGTATCATATGTTATTTCAACTACTTCGATATGACCATTATCACCATAAGTCACCTCTTTATAAGTCGGATTAGGTTTTGTTCCTCCTGAGTAACCAGAGACAACATTGATAACACCTTCTACCTTATCGAAAGACTCCTCCATACACCAAAAACATCCACCACCAAAATAAGTTTTTTTCAATTCTTGAGAATATGATTGGTTATTAACAAAAAAAATAAAAATAAAAATGACAATAAAATTACGCATTAATTTTTAAATGTTTAGCTTTTTAAAGCTGGAAAAACAGGATTTACTTTTTGAAATATATTTTGATAGTCCTGTTTAATACAACGATTTGATATATATTTCATTTTTGCATCTAAGGCTATTTTTTCCGCTGCGTCATTTTTAATTCCGTATTGAAGCCATAATACCTTTGCATTAATTTTTACTGCCTCGTTTGCTAAATCAGGAGTTTCATTTGAAGGTCTAAAAATATTAACAATATCTATAGGTATTTTTATATCTTCTAATTTTGAAAAAACTTTTTCACCATGGATAATTTCACCTTCTGCAAAAGGATTTACTGGAATTACCCTATAACCAAATTCCTGCATATATTTCATTACAATGGTTGATGGTTTTCTTTTTAAGTTTTTTGGATCCTCTTTTTTTTTAAGAGAGCTTACACCCACCATGGCAATAGTTTTAGAATTTTTTAAAATGTCTTCAATTAATTTTGTCATTTGTTTTTCCAATTAGGTTTCCTTTTTTCTAAAAATGCTGAAATTCCCTCTCTTGCATCCATTGACATCATATTCAATGTCATCATTTTACTTGTGTATGCGTAAGCTTTTTTTAGAGGCATTTCTAATTGTTTATAGAATGCTTTTTTTCCAATTTTGATTGATAAATTTGATTTTGCTGAAATTATTTTTGCGACTTCTAATACTTTTGAATTTAATTTATTTTTTGGAAAACAGTCATTTATTAAACCAATCTCTTTTGCATATCTTGCATTAATGGGTTCACCTGTTAACAACATTTTCATCATTCTTTTTTTTCCAATTTTTCTACTTACAGCAACCATTGGTGTGCTACAAAATAAACCTATATTTACTCCTGGGGTAGCGAATTTTGCATCTGTTGATGCATAAGCTAAGTCGCAACTTGCTGCGAGTTGACATCCTGCTGCGAATGCAGAACCATGGACTTTAGCAATAACAGGTTTTCTTCCTTCAACAATGTTAAGCATTAATTTTGAACAAAGATTAAATAATTTTAAGTATTTAGATCTCACTTTTAAATTTTTTACTTCTTTAAGATTATGACCTGCGCTAAAGCCTTTGCCATTTCCACTTAAAATTATTACTCGAGTCTTATTATCGTTTTCTAATCTTCTAAAAATATTTATTAAAATATTTAATGTTTTAAAGGACAAGGAATTATAAGTTTTGGGTTCGTTTATTATTATGTTTTTGATACCGAAACCATTATCTTTAACAATAACTGTCATTCTATTTAAGCTCCCCATCTTCTCGCATTTTTGCTCTTATTTTAGTTGCTGATATTTTTTGGGTTTCCTCGTCTAATACTATCTCTTCGATTTTATAACCCACTCCTCTTCCATAACATATATTTGTAATATTGGGGACTAGCACTATTTTAAACCTTCCCTCATATTTTGGATTTAATCTATCTTCAATTTTCTTTTTTACTGTTTCAAAATCAAATGGATTATCATCTACGCCCTGAACATCTCGTATTTGAATACAAACTTGACCAGTCTTTTTAATTATTTCCTCAAACAGAGCATAATGTCCGTCATGAAAAGGCTGCCATCTTCCTAACATTTGCGCTGTTGGTTTTTTATTATCCCATTTATACATTTTTACTTAAATCTATTAAAATTTTCTCAGACCATTCCTTAGCATTTTGTGATGTAACATGAAAATCAAATTTTTCAGGTTTAACAAACATCTTATTTGTATCATCAAATCTTCCAGACTTAATTGTATCAACCCAAACTATGTAGTCTGCAGGAAACAATTTACGTGCCTCAGGAGTAGGACATATAAAGTCAGCAATAACATTATTGCCTTCATTCTTTAGTTTAAATGCAAAATCTGACATTCTTTTTGCTTGCCTTTTTCTTCCTTCTTCGGAAAAATCCCAATCATTTGCTTCTTTTCTTACTTCATCAGCATTAAGTCTTTTTGCTTTAATTTTTTTGGCAAGTGCATCTGCAAGCGTTGTTTTGCCTGCGCCAGGTAAACCCATTATTAAAATTATTTTTAAATTCATATTAATTATTTTGTAACTTTATATATTCCAAGCCAAGCATTGACATCTTTGCTGGATAAATAGTTTGATTTAAAAAATTCAAGTTTTTTCCATTTATCATCATTTATTAAATTGTTGATCTTTTTATCAAAACCATAATCCTTATAAACACCAACATTAATTGTAAAACAAATTAAACCGTTGTTTTTTGTAATTCTTATGAATTCATCTAAAGCATCAGGTTTGACATGCCCAAATGTAAATGTTCCAACGCAAAATACTGAATCAAATTTATCATCTTCGTATATCAATTTTTTGTTTAAATCGATCCTTTCTAAAGATTTGTAAAGACCTTGCGGCGCTAAATCTAACAATTTTTGTGATATATCAGCCCCGTAAAAATTTTGGTAACCCATTTTTTTTAGCTCAACTGCAACTAAACCAGTTCCACAACCGGCATCAAATATTTCAATGTTCTTATTCTTTTGATATTTATTGAATGTTTCGGAAGCTTCTTTTGGTCCAGTATAATTCCAAGCTTCCATATCTTTGTCATACTTATTATTTAGTGCCCACTCATCATAATAAGCCGCTACATCCTCAACTTTCTTTAGTGTATGCAAAGGGACTTTATTTCCGATGTCTTTTTGGGCCATTTTTTAAATTAATAAATTTATTTTTGTTAATTATATTTTATAGACACACAAATTAAAAATAGATAATAATTCGGTAAATGAATTTTTCTATAGAAATTGGGCCTAAAACAGATCTATCAACTCTGCCGGAACTAAAAGATGTCTATATAACAATGTTGCCTGGTGGGGATTTTAAAGAGACGGCAAATCAAGCTGTCCAACTAGTGAAGAAAGGTTTCAACCCTATCCCTCATTTTCCAGCAAGATCAATGGAGAATGAGCGCCAGTTAAAAGAGTATGTGAGCATCTGTAAAGGTGGGGGGGTTAAACAGGCTTTAATTATTGGAGGGGGCCGTGAACCAGCTGGTAAATTTGATAGCTCATTTCAACTTTTAGAGACTGGTTATTTTGAGAAGATGAAGATAGGAATTGCTGGACATCCTGAGGGGAGTCCTGATATATCCGATTCAGATTTGGAAAAAGCTATGCAAGATAAAAAGCCTTATGCTGACTATATAGTAACTCAATGGTTACTTGATCCTCAGCCAATCATAGATTTTATTTCTAAACAAACAGTGCCAGTGCATGTTGGAATTACTGGGCCTCTTAAGATATCAAGCTTAATAAAATTTGCTAATATTGTAGGTGCAAAAAATTCCATAAATTTCCTTAAATCTAATTTTAGTAAGGCTCTAGATTTATTGAAACCTAAAGACCCAAATGATCTAATTGATAAATTAAAAGACCATACAGAACACTTTCATATTTATACATTTGGAGGACTTAAGGAAACAAACAAATGGTTAAAGGATAATAACTATGCCTAAAAAAAAGAAAGTAAGTTCGAAAAAAAGAAAGCCAAAAAAAGTGGCTAAATTAAAATCTAAGAAAGTCAGTAAGCCAATGTCAAAAGGCAGAATAATTGAGAAAGTAGATTATTCAAAAGTTTCTCATTCTACTGCTGTTGATCAATCTGATAGACATGTTCCATACAATTTAAGACAAAGTGGTCCAACTCAAGTTGAAATGTTAATTTCTACAAGAGTTAGAAAATCTCCTTACTGGCATTTATCTATGAAAGCTGGATGTTGGAGAGCAACTGTTTACAATAGAATTTATCATCCACGAGGTTATGTAAGACCAGAAAAAGGTGGAGCGATGGTTGAATATGAGGCTATTAAAAAACATGTAACAATGTGGAATGTAGCAGTTGAAAGACAAATAAGAGTAAAAGGTCCAGATGCTGAAAAATTTACAGACTACGTTATTACAAGAGATGCAACAAAAATTTCTCCAATGCGTGCTAGATATGTAATTTTATGTAATTACAAAGGTGGTGTCTTAAATGATCCTATTCTATTAAGAATATCTGAAGATGAATTTTGGTTTAGTTTATCGGATAGTGACATTGGCCTTTATCTGCAAGGTGTTAATGCTGACAAAAGATTTAATGTAGAAATTGATGAGATAGATGCATGTCCAGTTCAAATTCAAGGTCCAAAATCTAAGGCTTTGATGAATGATTTAATAGGAAATCAAGTTGATTTAGACAATATGCCTTTTTATGGATTAGCTGAAGCTAAAGTTGGAGGGAGAAGTTGTGTGATTTCACAATCAGGTTTTTCAGGTGAAGCTGGATATGAAATTTATTTAAGAAATGCAACTTTATATGCAGAGGATATGTGGAATGCAGTTTTAAAAGCTGGAAAAAAACACAATCTAATGGTTATCGCTCCAGCCCACCACAGAAGAATACAAGCAGGTATTTTATCTTGGGGTCAAGACATGGATAACGAGCATAATCCATTTCAATGTAACTTAGGTTATCAAGTTTCATTATCTGGAAAAGGTGTTTGGGAGAAACAAAGAGACTATGTTGGTAAAGAAGCTTTGGAAAAAATGAAAAGTGAAATATCTTCTGGAGGAAAACCTTACAAACTTCAACTAGTAGGAATGGAACTCGGAGGAAAACCAATAGAGGAATATGCACCTGATTTTTGGTTAATATCTGAGGATGGAAAGAATCCAGTAGGATTTATTACATCGCCTTGGTACCATCCAGAAAAAGGGACTAACATTGCAATGGGGTATGTGCCGTTCGATGGAACTTTGAACAAGAATGGATTTCCAATGGGCAAAGTTGGAAGAAAATTTAAAATTCATCTTCCGAAGAAATATTGTGAAAAGGGAGATGATCCGGTTGATGCTGTGGTCGTTGATATACCTTTCACAGAGTCATACAATCCTAATACAAGAGAAGTTGCTAAATAAAATTTAAAATAGGGGGGTAATCCCCCCTTTTTTTTCTCATTTAAACTCATTAAATGTCTAAATATTTTTTATTAATAACATGTATTATTATAGGTATAATTTTAATCATTTTTCCTTTATTAATTTCCTATTATGCTCAAAAAAAAAATAAAAAATAGATGTTTGGATTTTTTTTAGAATTAGTTTTCAGATCAATAAAGCTTGACAAAAAACTTTATAGAGAAGTTAAAACTTTCTCTGAAGTTTCAATTTATTTTGCTGCTATAATAATGATACTAGATGGTGTTGCGGGGGCGATTGCTACCAATAATTTTTACAAAACTTCATTAAGTCTCTCGGCATTAACTGCTATTTTGACTTGGTTTTTTTGGGCAGTGTTGATATTTACAATCGGTGCTAAAATTTTCCCTGATAAAGATACCAAGGTCACTTTTAAAAAAATTTTAATTGCAGTAGGTATTGCTCATGCCCCTGGATTATTAAGATTTATAGCATTGACTCCTGACCTAGTCATGCCAATAATTTTTTTAACGCAATTTTGGATATTTGCCTCATTAATAATTTCAACTAAAGAGGTCTTAAATTTTAAATCAAATATTAAAGCTTTTGGGATAGTTTTTTTATCCTTTTTAATATTAGCAATTTTGTCTGTTTCTTTTGTGATGAGTAGGTTAAATAGTTTGCCTATCAGTAATATAACCTAAATGGGAAAGATCGTTTTAGAGATTTTACAGGAAGTACAAATTTTATATCCAAACATTAATAAATTTTGTGAAACACTTTCATCTTTACAACCACATTCCTCGCAATTATCATCGAGATAATCTTTATCGTTTTTAATCTCAGTCATTATCTGTTAATCCTGCACCAGCTGAAGTTTTTTTTGAACTTTCGGTTTCATCTACAAAAGTTTTTTGTGATATTTTATATAAAGTATCCCATGTTATTTTATCGAAATTATCTTCGTTTTGATTAAAACTAATAAAAAAGTTTGTTGTTTTAGAAACTAATGAATTGTCAAAATTTGAAAATATAGATTGATTATAATTAAATAAAAATTTGAAATTTTCTAAATTTAATAAAATTTTTTTACCAATCATCTCTGATGATCTTGATAAAAATGGGACAACTAAAAGTGGATAAGCAAGATTTGAAAAATTGACGTTTTCAATTTTTTCTAAGTTATAAGCTTGATCCAAGAAATTCACACCTACGCTTATTGGGCAATAAGGAATGTTATTAGAAATATTGTCAGCAGATATTATTGTTATCTTTTGATAGTTATGATTATTAATTTTCTCTAAATAGTTTTTTAGATGTAAGATGCCTGGCAGACCAAACATTTCTAATAGTCTGACCGACTTTCCAATTTCTTCTGAAACACCCCATGAGAAACCTGCTCCTCTAGAAGCTCTCTTAGAAATTGTCTCTATTTCACTAAAGGATCTCATTAATTCAATGAATTATAAATCCAATTATCGTTAAATTGTTTTAGTTCATCAGGTAATGGGGCGCCTTGAAACATGCAAATTCTAAGCCATTTGTCAGATCTTGGGTCAAATTTACAAGCTCCAAAAAAAGAAAGTTTAAGTCTAAGCATATCAATTGGCATTAACTCTGAGCCAATTATATTATCCTGAATTTCTGAATAAGGAAATTTTTCTATCATAAAAACTCGTCTTACTGCATGTCTAAGATCATTATTGTCTGCAAGAAACCTACTTATTGACATGCTGTTCTTAAGATCTTTAATTCTTAAATAGAGAGATTTAACATCTCGTGCTATTGCTAATGGTTGTTCAAGTTCAGATCCAATTTCTTCAAACCTATTAGCCACTCTTGGCTCTTCTTTATTTTTTGAAATGAACCAAAAGTTTTGAATGTTTTTATCCTTGTTAAAATCAATATCCAGTATTTCTGTATAGTTTTTTTCAATAAGTTCTCTTAAATCCTCAATTTTTCTTTGAACAGGGATATTAAAAAATTTTTCTTCATCAGCACTCATAGTGGGAGTTAATTGGGCGACAATTTCATTATAAGGCTCAAGGAACAAGCTAACCACATACTCAATACTTTCTTCTGTTAGATTTGTATCTACCCAATTAAAAATTATATTGAACAAGTATTCTTTTTTCTTGTCTAATTCTTGCTCTAAATATTTAATAAATTTGATGAGATCTTCTCTTAAATTTTTAATTTTTTCTTTTTGGTAATCACTATCTGTATTCCAAGTATTTATATTATTTATAGAATTCTTTAGACATTTAAAAAAATAGTTGAAATCATCTTGTTTTACATCTTTAATCTCCCTTATTTTTTTTAAGGCTGTTTCTCTAGCTAATATCCAATTATTTAAAAGTATTGGATGATTTACTATAAACGGTGCCATTCCCAATCCGGTGGAATTTCCAATTCCTAAGCTTCTTGCAATGCTCTTATCTAATTCAACGGCTTTTCTTGGATTTTTATTTTTTGAGATAAAATTTACCTGGTCAATTGTAAATTGTCTCACAAAATATACTAACATCATTTCTAATCTAAATGGTCCATGTATTTCTGGCCTATTTTTAATTCTAAAACGGTCAGCTAGACCAAATTTACCTGATCCGTATACAGCGGTCGTTCTATATAAATATCCAATTTCAGATAATTTTTTTGTGGAGGGTTGATTGCCATTTGATAAACATTCTACAACATAGTTAAAGGCTCTCATTGATTTGTTTGCTCGTGATAGTGTCAATTCTTTATAAGTCATTCGTCCTGTTTCTTGATGCGGAACATTTAATGACAATCTTTCAATATCCTTTTTTGTTGGAATACCATCGTACAAAGTAAATGATGCATCCCATTTTGTTGCTATTACCCTATCTGACCTTTCGTTATCATCTAATTTATTTGCAAAACAAACCAAAGAGTATTTTCTTTTTTCTTTTCTAAAAGAATAAACGGCAACACCATATCCATTATTATCTAATTCGAATAGCTCTCTTTTATAATCCCAGGAATAAAATTCTCTCAAAAAGGATCTTAAAAATGAAAGTTTTGATTGGTGGAAAGAACCAAGTCGTTTTAATTTCATTATTTTTTTTGGGTCTCTTAATTCAATTTGCATTAATTAATACCTTTGTAAAAATTATACCAGTTATTGCCCAATATTCCATTAATCTCATCCAAATTAAATCCAATTTTTTTAAGTCCGCTCTCAATATTTTTAAATCCTCTAGCATCTTTAAACCAACTGGGTTGGTCTGGGAAGCCTACATTATTAGTTGTTCCTTCTCCGTAAACCTTTTTTTTTGTCCAAGTTCCATTCCTCATCCATCCTACAATCTCATCCGGCTGGTTTAAACACAAGTCTGAACCTATACCAAGATTTTTTACATCCATTATTTCAGTAGTCCTTGCAATCATTTCACAAAAATTATCTAATTTACAATTTGAATTGTCATTAAGATGATGAGGGTAAAGAGAAAATCCTAACATGCCTCCACTTTGAGATAATGTTTTAAGCAAATCATCTGACTTGTTTCTTTTTGCTTTATGCCAAAAATTTGGGTTGGAATGAGTTATTGCAATTGGTTTTTGGCTTAATTCAATTGCATCAAATGTGCTTTTTTCACCCGAATGAGACATATCAATAACAATACCTACCCTATTCATTTCTTTTATTGCTTCTTTACCAAAATTAGTTACTCCACTATCAATTTTTTCATAGCAACCAGAGGCTAATAAGGATTGGTTGTTATAAGTAAGTTGCATAAATCTACAACCAAGTTCATGAACCTTCGCAATAAGATTTATATCATCCTCAATTGGCGAACAATTTTGAAACCCAAAAAATATCGCAGTTTTGTTATTTTTCTTTGCTTTCTCAATATCTCTAAAGTCCTTTCCTAAGAAAATTAAATCATCATGGTTTTTAAAGTGTTCTTTCCATTCTGAAATTCTTTTTTGTAATTCATCAAAATCTTCGTGATATACTATTGTGACGTGAACCGCGTCTAGTCCAGCCTCACGGTTGATTTCAAAAACTGACCTATCCCATTTACAATATTGCAAGTTGTCAATTTTGAAATTCATAAGTTTAGTTATATAATACTCGTTATATATCTGATAATAAATACGTAAATGAAACTTAAAAAACATCCAAAAATAGCAATAGTAATGGGTAGTCAATCGGATTATTCAACTATGAAAGATTGTGTTAAAATTTTAAAAAATTTAAAAATTAGTTTTGATGTGAAAATTGTATCAGCGCATAGAACACCAAAAAGACTTTATGAATTTGCAAAAAAATCAGAGACAAGTTACTCAGTTATAATTGCTGGAGCTGGTGGATCTGCTCATTTGCCTGGCATGATTGCCTCTTTAACAACTGTACCAGTTATTGGGGTTCCGGTTGAAAGTAAAAAACTAAAAGGTCTTGATAGTTTATTATCAATAGTTCAGATGCCAAAGGGTATTCCTGTTGGAACTGTTGCAATAGGAAAAGATGGTGCAATTAATGCCGCAATATATGCTGCATCTATTCTTGGCATAACTGATAAAAAAATAAAAAATTCCTTGCTGAAATTAAGAATTAAACAAACAAAATCAGTGAATAAAAAACCAAAATAAATAATGAAGAAAATTAATCTTGGTATTTTGGGTGGCGGTCAATTAGGTTGTATGCTTTGTATGGCAGCAAAAAAACTTGATGTCTATACAATTGTATGGAGTGATGACCCAATGTCTCCTGCAAAAGAATTTTCTGATGAATATATTTTGTCAAATTATAACGACAAAGAAAAATTTAATTATTTTACGCAAAAAGCAGACAGAATTACTTTCGAATTTGAAAATATCCCTTTTGATATTTTGGATAAACTCAATTCGATAAAAAAAGTTTTGCCAAAACCTCAAATAAATAAGATCATTCAAAATAGAATTTTGGAGAAGAATTTTGTAAATGATCAAAATATTAAAACCACACAATACAAAAAGATTAATTATAAAGATGACTTGATATCAAATACCGAACTTTTACCTGCGATGTTGAAGACAGCTACTCTTGGTTATGATGGAAAAGGACAATTTAAATTAAATAATCTTGAGGATTGTAAGAATATTAGCCTTTCTAAAGATAGCGACTATATATTAGAAAAAATGGTAAATTTAAAAAAAGAAATCTCTGTAGTAATCACAAGATTTAAAAAAAATGAATACGAAATTTATGAACCGTTTGAAAATAAACATGAGGACCAAATATTAAAAGTCTCAAAAATTCCAGCTAACATAAGTAAAGAACATTTTTCTCAATCTATTGAAAATGCAAAAAAAATTAGTGAAAAATTAGATTATGTGGGAACTTTATGTGTCGAATTTTTTATAGATGAAAAAGATAATTTGTTAGTAAATGAAATCGCACCCAGAGTACATAATTCTGGTCACATGACAATTAACTCACACAATATCAGTCAATTCGAAAACCATATTCGTGCAGTTTGTGGTCTCAAACAGGTAAAAACATTAAAACTTTACAATGCTAAAATGACAAATATTCTAGGTAATGAAATAACTAAATATAAAGGAAAAAAATTTCAAGGTAACGAATTTTTTTTTGATTATTTAAAAAAAGAAATTAAAGAAAAAAGAAAAATGGGACATTTTACAGAAATCAATAAGATCAATGATTAAGAAACTTATTGTTTTAGTTTTCTGTTTGTCTATTTTTTCAAATTTAAATTCTATGGATAAGAAACCGTATCATCATTTGCCTGATAATACCTTTAGAAATCCAGAGGGTTCTCCTGTGAGAGACGATAAAATTAAATGGTCTTACTCTACTTTTAATAAAGAGAAAAAAAAATTAGACATGACAGTTCCAGGTGATCATGTTTTGAAAAAACAAGATGTTTTAAAAGAGTTAGCCTCAAAACAAAACGGTGATTATGTTGGTTGGATTGGCCATGCAACCTTTTTAATTAAACTTGGTAAAACAACTATTATAACAGATCCTGTTTTTTCAAAAAATGCAGGACCACTCATTTTCGGACCTAAAAGATATGTTGAACCAGCTTTAAGTTTAAGTGAAATTCCAAAAATTGATTTATTTTTGCTGACACATAATCACTATGATCATCAAGACATGAGTACAATTAGAAAATTTCCCTACAAGGATGCTAAGGTAATTGCTCCCCTTAAACTCGGTAAATATTTTACAAAAAACAATTTTAAAAACGTAAACGAACTCGATTGGTACCAAACAATTGAAAAAAATAATTTAAAGATAACCATGCTTCCTGCAGTTCATTGGTCAAAAAGAAGTTTAATAGATACTAATAAAACTCTTTGGGGAAGTTATTTAATTGAATATAAAGGAAAAAAAATTTTGTTTGCGTGCGACACAGGCTATGGAGAAATTTACAAAGATTTAGGAAAAAAGTTCGGACCTATTGATCTCACTATTATAAATATCGGTGCCTATAATTTTAAACCCATGTTTGATAAGTCTATTTATCATACAAATCCTGAAGAAGCATTGCAGATAGCTAAAGACTTGAATAGCAAAAGAGTTATCGGAATGCATTGGGGAACTTTCGTATTATCATTGGAACCTATAATGGAGCCTCCAAAAAGATTTTTAGAAAATGCAAAAAAATATGGTTTTAAAAATAATGATGCTATTATTTTTAAGATCGGTGAATTCAAAAATTTAGATGATATGTTATAAATTCCAATGAAAGCAGTTAAAAACAATTTTGATGATTTGAAAGTAAATGAACTTTTAAAAAAACACTTTATTGAATTAAGATCCGTTTCTCCAGCTGGTAGTACTCATGTCCTCGATATAGACGGACTCAAAGATAACACAATTAAATTCTGGAGTATTTGGGATAAAGAAGACCTCATTGGATGTGGGGCAATAAAGATCCTCTCTCAAAATCATGGTGAGTTCAAATCTATAAGAGTGCATGATAAATTTAGAGAAAAAGGATATGGCAAAAAAATTATCTCAATTTTAATATTAAAATCCAAGGATATTGGTTTAAAAAATATTTTTATTGAAACTGGATCAGGTAAATTTTTTGAACCTGCAAGAAAATTATTCAAATCTTGCGGGTTTGAGGAGTGTGAACCATTTGGACATTATAAGAGTGATCCAAATTCTTGTTATATGAAAATAAAATTTTGATTATTATTTTTTAAATCTTTTTTTAATGTGGTCTGCTGGATATTCTCCAGTAGCCTTTTTAATTGACTCATTTACAGAGTATGAAAGTGCAGATTGAACTATATTTCCAGATGTACCTAATGTAACTGTTGGTCCAATTAACGATGCCGTAGACTGGTAACAACCAGTAAGTACTAAAAACGATGCAATTAAAATTAATGTTTTTTTAAACATTGAATCTCTTACAATCTATGAAAATTTTTACAACAAATAAAAATTTTAATTGGTGATCAATTTGAGGATCAAAATAAATTTTAATTACAAACTGTAGTTGAAAAAAATTATTATTTTTTTTCTATTACGAATAATTCGTTTTTAAAGTGTAATCCTTTATATCTATTTACAATGTTTTGAACGACTTTTTGGTAATTCTTATGTTTTTCTGCCTTCATTATTTGTTCATCCGATATTTGATTAACGTAAACTGCGGCATTCCATGCAGAAAATATTAATGAAGTAGCTATTCCACCACTAATTTCATTTGGTAGTGCTCTTAAAACATAACTTATTTTTTTCACTTTATGAAATTTTAATGTTTTTAAGAAAGATTTATCTGTATTTGACTTAATGTATTTTTCGATAGAGGAATACAAATACGGAAATGGATTCTCTTTGGGCCATATTTTTTTAATTATCTTATTTGCTGGATCTCCACCACATGCATGTACTACAACCAGCTTTCCTTTTTTTGATAAAGATTTTATCATAGGTTCAATTACGTATTTTACTTTTTTTTCAGCAGTAACTCTTGATCTATAAGGTTGAGATGCAATAATTAAGTCATAATCTGTTTTTCCGTTATTTTTTTTTGGTATTACATCTTGTAGGACAAATTCTTGATCTTTTCTAAAAATAACAATTACAGATGGTTCTTTGTAAGTTGATGTTCCTGTTTTTGGATTTGTTTCTACCTGCCACTTTTTTGCTAAAAATTCTTGATTAAGCTTTCTTAATTGATTCGAAAAATCTAAAGAGGAATTTCCTTTTAGTTTCACTACTTTCCAATTCATTTTTTTTTGTTTTTTAAGATTTCTTGATTTTAAGGACGTTGACTCTACATAATTCAAATTTGAAATTACAAAAACAGTATTTTTATGCTCAGCAAATCTATCAGGAAGTTTTTCCAGACCTAGTCTTACATCTTCCATGCTTATTTCTTTTGTTGAAACAAGTAGTGGTATATTAGGCATTTTTTGATGACACTGCCTCATTACACTCATTAAAAGAGACCCATCTCCCATTCCGGCATCAAAAATTTTTAATGCAGGGTTTTTAGGTTTTAAATTTTGGACAATCGGTTTCAAAGCATCTGCAATTTTGTTTTTTTCGTTGGTAGTAGTTACAAAAAGAAGATATTTTTGTCTATTATCAAAAAACCTGAAATTTTTTTTCATGCTTAAAGATATGTATTAAATAATTAAATGTCCATTGTAATTTATTTCTTTCAAAGTGAACAAATAAAGTATAAATACGCAGAAAAACGACCTAAATGAAAAAATTTAAATCTGACATAGAAATAGCTAGAGGTTGTAAGCTCAAACCAATTTCAAAAATTTTAAAAAAAATAAATGTTCCTGATAATCCAAGTGCTTTTAGTCCAATGGGAAGGCATATAGCAAAAATAAATTTTGATTTTTTAAATAAATTAAAAAAGAAAAAGGATGGTTATCTTATACTTGTTACAGCCATTACTCCGACACCAGCTGGGGAAGGTAAAACGACTACTTCTGTTGGTCTAAATGATGGATTAAATAAAATTGGAAAAAAATCTATTGTTTGTCTTAGGGAACCCAGTCTTGGACCTTCATTTGGTATGAAAGGTGGGGCAGCAGGTGGTGGGTATGCTCAAGTTGTTCCTATGGAACAGATAAATCTTCATTTCACTGGAGATTTTCATGCGATCACATCAGCACACAATTTATTATCTGCAATGATTGATAATCATATTTACTGGGGAAACAAACTTAATATTGATGAAAAAAAAATAGTTTGGAAGAGAGTAATGGATATGAATGATCGTGCTTTAAGATTTATTGACATTAATACCAGTGGTGTTGCAAAAGATTTTAGAAGAATAGATGGCTTTGATATAACTGTTGCATCGGAAGTCATGGCTATTTTTTGTTTAGCTAAAAACTTAAATGATTTAGAAAAAAAAATTGGAAATATAACAATAGCTTACAATAAACAAGGTCAGTCGATTTTTGCAAAAGATTTAAATGCTCAGGGACCAATGACTGTTCTTTTAAAAGAAGCAATAAGACCCAATGTTACTCAAAGTTTAGAACATAACCCAGCTTTTATTCATGGAGGTCCATTTGCAAATATTGCTCATGGCTGTAATTCTGTAATCGCTACAACAGCAGCCCTCAAGCTATCTGACTATGTTGTTACTGAAGCAGGATTCGGTGCAGACCTTGGTGCTGAAAAATTTTTAAATATTAAATGTAGAAAGGCAGGATTAAAACCTAGCTGTGTTATAATTGTTGCAACTATAAGAGCATTAAAGATGCACGGAGGTGTAGAAAAAGAAAATCTTAAAAAAGAAGACACCAACTCTTTAAAAAAAGGTTTAGTCAATTTAGAAAGACATATTTTAAATATTAAAAAATTTGGACTAGAGCCAATCGTAGCGATTAACCATTTTGCTTTAGATACAAAAAAAGAGATAGATGTTGTTCTTAATTTTTGTAAGAATATGAATGTCCAGGTTAGTGAATGTAAACACTGGGCAATGGGGGGAAAAGGCACAACTGACCTCGCTAAAAAGGTAGTCAAAACATGTAAAAATTCAAAAAAAAGTAATTTTAAATTATTGTATGAAGATAATTTAAATCTTTGGGATAAAATTGAAAAAATTGTTAAAGAAATTTATAGAGGTAATGGAATTACTGCAAATGAAGATGTAAAAGAACAATTAAAAGTTTTTGAAAATAACGGTTATAAGAGTTTACCTGTTTGTATAGCTAAAACCCAATATAGTTTTTCAACAGATCCAAAGTTAAAAGGAGCTCCATCAAACCATGAAATTCCAATAAGAGAAGTGAGATTATCATCTGGAGCCGAATTTATTGTAGTTGTTTGCGGATCAATTATGACTATGCCTGGTCTACCCAGAGTTCCTGCAGCTAATAATATTAAGTTAAATAAAAAAGGTGATGTAGAAGGACTATTTTAATTTACCAATTAATACTTAATTTCTTATTATTACATATAGTCTCAAGTATGTTGAACATTAAAGGAAATTCATTTTTTTTAAGTTCCTTTAAAAGAATTGGACCAATTTCAAGTGCTAGCTGAGCGCCTTCAACAGTCGTATCTTTCATAAATTTTTCTTTAGCTTCTTTATATAAAATTCCTTGTCCTAAATATTTCCCCATTTGGCTATTTCTCCCGCCAATTGCACTTACATATAAATCTCCCAAACCTGCAAGTCCATAAACTGTTGTTTCATTACCACCAAAGTATTTGACAAATTTTACCATCTCAGAAATTGAGCGATGAATTAAAGATGCTGAGGTATTTAAAAAGTATTTTGATTTTATGCTCTCGGGTGCACTAGGGTTACTCAGACCTTCAGAGGCACCAATTAACATAGAATAGATATTTTTAATTGCACCACAAAATTCTACTCCTTTGATATCTTCTGATGTCTCTGTCGAATAATATTCAGTTGTTATTGTTTTCTGTATTAATTTTGCTGTATCTTTTTTTTCACTAGCAATTACTGTCCCTGTCCTCATCTTATTTGCTAACCCAGCTGCAAGACAAGGTCCTTTTATTGCTGATACGACTACATCATCAAAACCATTTTTTTTAAGTTCGTTTTTAATTTTATAAGAAATGGTTATTAATTTTCCTTTCTCGATACTCAAACCCTTAGTTAATAAAACTATATTAAGTTTTTTATTTCTCATTTGAGAAATTTGATCAATAAACCAATCAACCCCAAGAGAGCTCACTGCGCATACAATCAAGTCAGAATCCGAATGATCCTTAATTCCTTCAAATTTTTCAATTTTGAGTTTCTTGGGTAAAGTGACTTTCAATGCTGGATGTGGTGATTTTGAAATTTCGTTAATTAAATCATTTTCAAGGTGTGTCCCAATTAAGGTGACGTCATTCCCATTCTCAATACAGGGAATAGTAAAAGCTGATCCCATTGCACCGGCTCCAATTATAATAATTTTAGACATATACGATAATCTCTATGCACTAATTATTTGATTTAGTCTAGCCTTAGAGTTACCTTATAATTTCTTATTATTTAAATAAATGCATAAAAACCTATACCTGAATCAAAAATTTACAAAGTTTATTAATAATAAAAATTTTGAATTTGATCGTTCAAAAATATTAAAAATCTTAAATAGTGATTTGTTAGAAGATGCCTATAAAACGATTTCAAAATGGCAAAAATATGAACCTACACCTTTGGAAAGTTTAAACAAACTTTCTAATGAATTAAAATTAAAAAATATATTTTATAAAGATGAATCTAAGAGATTTGGTCTTAAATCTTTTAAAGCCCTAGGTGGTGCTTATGCTGTGGAAAAAATAACTAAAGAAAAAAAAGACGTTATTGTTTCAACAGCTACAGCAGGAAATCATGGAAAATCAGTTGCTTGGGGAGCGAAAAATTTAGGACTAAATTGTAAAATTTTTATTAGTGAGAATGTAAGCGAAACAAGAGCTGATGAAATGAGAAATTTAAATGCTGATGTAATCAGAGTTAAAGGAAATTACGAAGATTCTCTCAATTTTTGTAAGGAAGAGTCAAAAAAAAATAATTGGGAAATTATTCAAGATGTAGCGTGGCAAGATTACGAGCTCGTTCCAAAACTAACAATGGCTGGATATTCAACAATAATAAAAGAAATTTCAGTTCAAACCAATGAATATATCACACATATTTTTTTACAGGCTGGTGTCGGTGGTATGGCGGCAGGTTTAGTAGCTGGTGTAGCTTATTATTTCAAAAAGGTACCAAAAATCATTATTGTTGAACCTGAAAATGCAAATTGTGTAATGCAAAGTATTGAAAATAATACTCCTACAAGTGTAGATATTAAGAAAGAAAGTATAATGGGTGGCATGTCTTGTGGAGAGGTGTCATTAGTCCCATGGCAAATATTAAAAAATTCTGTAAACAATTGTGTCAGTGTTTCAGATAAATTCGTCTCTCAGACTGTAGCAATGTTAGCAGATAAAATAGTATGTGATATTTCAATAGAGGGAGGTGAATGTTCAACACCTGGGATCACAAGTTTAATTTCATGTTGTAATAATGATGAAACAAAGAGTGCTCTAGAAATAAATGAAAATTCAAATATATTATTGATAGGTTGCGAAGGATCTGCGGATATAGAACTTTACCAGAAATTATTAAATGAAGGAAAAAAATTGATTTAATTGTATGAAAAAATTAAGCGACACAGAAATTTATAGATTATTTAAGCCGGAACTTTCTCCAAAAAAAATGCTTGAGTTGGGAGTTTTTGGTGGATCTTACTTTGGAAATAACATTAAAGAGTATCCAAAAAGTTGGTTTGTAAAAGCTAAACTAAGTAAGACTTTTGATGTAAACATAAATAGATTTAAAGTGAAAGCTGGACTTTCCAGAGAACACTGGATTGAGAAAGGATGGATATTTAAAGAAGATCCATTAGGTTGGTTCCAGTGGTATTGTAGATTTTCAATGGGAAGACGAATACCAAAAGTAGATATTACTCAAATTAAAAGATGGAAAAATTTTCGAAGGCATGTAACCGCTATTGAAAAAAATTGTGAAAAAGGAAATTTGACTTGCAGAAGAAGACAAAGGCAAGCTATTTTACAATGGGCATATGATCCTCACATTTAATCGCCAATAAAGTGATGAATAATTTTTCTCACTTGACTCTCGATTCTGTGTTCAAACAAATAAATTCCTTGCCAGGTGCCTAATAATAATTCTTTTTTTTTTACACTTAAAGAAATTTGATTATTTGTTAGAGCAGATTTTATGTGCGCTGGCATATCATCCTTTCCCTCAGATTTATGCATGTAGGATTTTTCATCCATAGGAACTAGTTTATCAAAATAATTTATTAAATCTGTTTGAACATCCGGATCGGCATTTTCTTGAACAATTAAAGAGGCGCTTGTATGTTGAATACTTAAGTTTAGAATTCCGTTATTAAAAGAATTTTCCTTTATCCAATTTATTGTCTGATCAGTAAAATTATATAATTTTTGTCCATTTGTTTTTAATTTTAATTCAAAAAAATTTTGTTTCATTTTTTCGTTTTAAAATCAATTCCATACTCTGATCTTGGTCCTTTCCTTAATCCATATGGGCCTGCTATGAATATAGTAAGGGGTTTGGTTCCCGGCTTAATATCAATTCTATGATGTGTGTTCGCAGATCTAAAACCAATATAACCTGCTGGTCTCCAGAATCTTCCACTTTTTAATGTTTCAAAGTATCCATCTCTTAAAATTATTGTCATAAATGGAAACGGATGATTATGAACGCCTTCTCCATGATCGTCATCAAGCATTTCATGTATCAAAATGTTAAATGGAAACCATTTTGGTCTATGTCTAAAAATTAAATAGTATCTATTCATCCAGGGTTTAGCTTTTTCGAATTGGGGGTGGGAAGGCCCTCTATCTAAGACAACTTTTTTTCTTCCTAATTTTTCGAGAAACTTTAGAAACATTAATTTAATCTAATGATCGAATTATCTTTTGCAATATATAAACTTTTGTTAAAATAAATGGGTCTTTGAAGTTTTTTATCGTCTAATTTAAGTGTTTTTTCAATTTTACCATCTCTGAAATTCACAACTAAAACTCTTCCATTGTTCGTTGAGACATAGATATAAAATTTGCCAATCAAAAAACCAATGGGTTGAAAGTTTTTTTTTCTTTTTTCTTTAATATTTTTAAATAAATCAGTGATTCTTATAATTTGACCTGACTCTTTATTCATAGCTATAAGCAAACCATCATCTGAAATTGTAACTAGATAATCACCAATTATCGCTGGTCTTAATTCGGAGCTGAAATCTTGTTTCCAATTAATAGCACCTGAAAATAAATCAATTGATAAAAATTGATTATTGTTATTTGAAACAAATATCGAGTCTTCATCAGAAACAATATCTGATAATTTCAAAAAAAAAGTATTTGTAAAAGTCACATTTGATTGAGTTGGTGTCTGCCAAATTACTTTTCCACTAGAAATATTTACTGCAGTAACATCTCCTATAGAGTTACTAAAAAAAACTTTCTGATTATTTAATATAAGTGATTGTTTTTTCTGAGATCTCAAGAGTGATTGCTGGGTTTTTACTGACCATAAGAGATCTCCAGTCTCCAAAGAAAAACATCTTAACTTATTCTCCATATCAATTACCAAAGCTTTATCCTCGAAAGTTTTTATTTGAGAATTAAATGAAGAAGAATGTTTTTTCTTCCACTTTAGTTCTCCGGTATTTTTATTAATTACATAGTAATTTGCTAAATTATCTGCAATAAATAAGTCTTCTCCACTTTTGCCAAAAAATAAGATTGGTTGTAATTTTTTATCTTGTTTTGAGTAGTGATTTTGTTTCCAAACAATATTTGAATTATTGTCGAATTTAATTATTGATCCATTGCTATCAAAGTAAAATAAGTGATTATTATCTATCAATATTTCAGGCTCAAAATTTGAGAATGATTTTATGGTTTTAAAGTTATATTTAGACATCTTTTCAAGATTTGCATCAAAATCTATGAAGCCATCATTATTTAACTGCTGATTGGAATTTATCTTCAAATTTTTTGGAATTGAAATCTTAAAATTCTGATTAAATTCACCTAAGGATTGTTTTTCATTGTTTGCTAAAACTGTAGTTGAGCTTTTATCAACCAGAATTTTTTTTTCTTTAGTCCAAAATTTTGAGTTAGGGTTTAATGAACAACCAAGAAGAAATAAAAATATAATTAAATAGAAATATATTTTAATCACTAAAATTCCTCTTTAAACGTCTTTCAGCTTCAATTCTGATTTCATTGTTTGCTAATTCAGAATTTAATATTTCTTCCAAAAAATCTTTTGACTTTATTAAATTATTATTATGTTCAAAGTAGTCTGCCATTAGAAGTAATGCGTGAGATTTCCAAACACTTTCTGATTTGAGTATAGGATTTAATACGTCAAGTAGTTCATTTTCTGATATTATTTCTGCATTGTACATTGCTTTTTTATAAATGATTAAATTTTTAATTTCTTTTTCCTTCTGAGAATTTATTACTAGATCAAAGAAATTATTTATTTTTTTTTGGTCATTCATTAAATCATTTTCGATGATAAAATATAATGACAAAGCCGAATAAATTGGATCTTTTCCTTTTATAATTTTTACCAATTGTTCAATTTCATTGGTGTTTTTTGCCGATATTTCATTCAAAGTAATTTGATTATAAGTCTCTGCAACCTCTAATTTTGCTCTTTTTTCATATTCTTGATAACCAAAGTACGAAAATAGTAACAACAATATTGACACTAATGAACCTATTAATTTTTTATAGTTATTAGAAAAAAAATTTTTTATTTTTTCAATTCTTGTGTTTTGATTAATGATTTCTATATCTTCGGACATTGTTAAATTGTATTTCTTAAAACATATTGAAGAATCCCACCATGCTTATAATATTCTAACTCATTATTAGTATCTATTCTGCAAAGCATTTTAATTTTTTTTATTTCTCCATTTTGATATTTAAATTCGACAGATAGTTTATCCCCAGGATTTAGACCTTTTTCTATTCCATTGACTGTAATTATTTCTGAACCTGTAAGTTTTAATTTTTTTCTGTCTATACCATCTATGAACTGTAATGGTAATATTCCCATTCCAATTAAATTCGATCTATGTATTCTCTCAAAACTTTCAGCAAATACAGATTTTACTCCTAAAAGTTTTGTACCCTTAGCTGCCCAATCTCTTGAAGAGCCTGTTCCATATTCTTTGCCGCCAATGACTATTAAATCAGTTTTTCTTTTTTTATACTCCTCTACTGCTTCAAAAACTGGCATTATTTTTTCCTCAGGGTACAGTTTAGTAAATCCCCCTTCAGTCCCTGGTGCCATCTCATTTCTTATTCTAATATTTGCAAAGGTTCCTCTCATCATAACTTCATGATTACCTCTTCTAGAGCCGTAAGAATTAAAATCTTTTTGTAGAACTTGATTTTTCATAAAATAATCACCCGTTGGACTCTCTTTTTGAATTGAGCCAGCTGGAGATATATGATCTGTCGTAACCATGTCTCCTAAAATTAATAAAGGTCTAGCATTAATAATATCCTTAAATCCATCAGGGCTATCTTTAAGATTCTCGAAGAATGGTGGTTTTTTCACATATGTTGAGTTGTCATCCCATTCATAGATGCTGCTTTCTTTTGTTTTGATATTTTGCCATTGTGATGGTCCTTTGGATACATTTGAATATCTATTAATAAACATTTCTGCATTTAGAGAATTACTTAATGTGTCTTCAATCTCTTTATTAGATGGCCAAATATCTTTTAAAAAAATATCTTTTCCATCTTTAGATTTCCCCAATGAATCTTTATAAAAATCAAATTTCATGTGTCCAGCTAGTGCATAGGCTACTACTAAGGGTGGTGATGCCAAATAATTAGCTTTAATCAGTGGAGAGATTCTTCCTTCAAAATTTCTATTACCAGATAATACTGAAACGGCATAAATATTATTTTTTTGAACAGCTGAAGATATATTTTCTGGTAATGGACCAGAGTTACCAATACAAGTTGTACAACCATAACCAACAAGATTGAAACCGAGCTTATCTAGGTAAACGTTTAAACCGGCTTTTGCTAAGTAATCAGTAACTACTTGAGACCCTGGTGCAAGAGAAGTTTTTACCCACGGCTTTGTTGTTAACCCAAGATCACAAGCTTTCTTTGCAAGTAAACCTGCTCCGATAAGTACATTAGGATTTGATGTATTTGTACACGAAGTGATTGCTGCTATTAAAATAGAACCATCTTTAATTTCATAATCTGTCCCATCAACTTTTGAAGTGGAAAAAGTTTCCCTTTTTGTAATGTTTTTAAAATTTAAATCAAAATCTTTAGAAGCCTCTGTTAATAAAACTTTATCTTGAGGTCTTTTAGGCCCAGAAATTGTTGGAACGACTGTAGACATATCTAATTTAAGAGTGTCAGTGAAAACTATATCATCACTTACCCATAACCCTTGCTCTTGTGCATATCTTTTAACTATTTCTACTTGATTTTTATCTCTACCAGAAAACTCTAGATATTTTAAAGTTTCATCATCAATTGGAAAAAAACCACATGTTGCTCCATACTCTGGTGCCATATTAGCTATAGTTGCTCTGTCAGCAAGAGTAAGATTTTTAAGTCCCTCCCCATAAAATTCAACAAACTTTCCAACAACACCTTTATCCCTTAACATTTTAACTACTGTCAAAACTAAGTCAGTTGCAGTTGTACCTTCTGGAAGTTTATTTGTTATTTCAAAACCAATCACTTCAGGTATTAACATGGAGATCGGCTGCCCGAGCATACCGGCTTCCGCTTCTATGCCTCCTACTCCCCATCCAAGAACAGACAAGCCATTTACCATAGTAGTGTGGCTATCAGTTCCTACTAAAGTATCTGGAAAAATATAATCTTTGTTTTCAAATTTTTCTTTCCATACTACTTTGGAAAGATACTCTAGATTAACTTGATGGCATATCCCAGTCCCTGGTGGAACTATTCTAAAATTATCAAAAGCTTGTTGTCCCCATTTCAAAAAAGAATATCTCTCAGCATTTCTCTGGAATTCAATTTCAACATTTTTCTTTAACGAGTCTGGAGTTGAAAACTTATCAACTTGTACTGAGTGGTCGATCACTAAATCAACAGAAGACAATGGATTTATTATTTGTGGATCCATATTTTTTTCTTTAACAGCCTCACGCATAGCAGCTAAATCTGCGACTGCGGGTATTCCTGTATAATCTTGTAGAAGTACTCTAGCAGGTCTATACGCAATTTCTGTCTCGGACTTTTTATCTTTTAGCCATTTTTGCAAAGCAAGGATTTGATCTTTGGTGACTGTCTTGCCATCTTCATACCGTAGTAAATTTTCTAATAAAACTTTTAATGATTTAGGTAGTTTTTCTATACCTTTTAAACCATTCTGTTCTGCAGTTTTCAAAGAAAAATAATTATATTCTTTTTCATTAATATTAATCGAGGTGAGAGATTTATAAGAATTTTTATTTCCTGGTTTCATATCAAATTATTTTTTTGAGTAAAAAGTAAGCTGACATAACATAATAAAATAATTAAATAAATTTATCATTTGTCGCAAATTTACTAGCAAATTAAGCTATCGGTAACCCATCATCAGTTTTCTGTGAAGGGTGGAGTAATACAACTTTTCCCTCTTGGTCGATTGCACCAAGTATTAAAACCTGTGAAACAACTCCAGCGATATTTTTTTCTGCAAAATTACAGACACCAATAACCTGCTTATTCATCAAATTTTCCTCATTATAATAATGTGTAATTTGGGCAGAAGATTGTTTAATGCCTATTTCTTTTCCAAAATCAACCTTTACAACTAGTGAAGGTTTTCGAGCCTTTTCATTTTTTTTGACTGAAATTACAGTACCGATTCTTAAATCGATCTTATCAAATTGATCATAGGATATTTGTTCTTTCATGGAATTAATATATAATTCTTTTTACGAATGAGTACAGAAAATTATTCAGATAAATTATATAACGATTCAATAAAAATTCTCTCTGATTTGATAGGGTTTAAAACTATTTCAGGTGAAGATAATAACTCAATTATTAATTACTGTGAAAAAATTTTAGGTGATGCCGGCGCATCATCATTTAAGGTATTTGATAATGATAAAAAAAGAGTAAACCTATTTTCAACTTTAAAATCAAAAAAAAAGACCGGAAAAAAATCTATAATTTTTTCGGGTCATACTGATGTGGTGCCTGTAACCAAAAGTTGGTCAACAGATCCTTTTAAAGCAACAATTAAAGATGGGAAACTGTTTGGAAGAGGATCGTGTGATATGAAGGGTTTTTTGGCTTGCGTGTTAGCATATGCACCAGTATTTTCCTCTGAAAAATTAGATCGAGATATCCATTTTTCTTTTACTTTTGATGAAGAGACAGCGTGTCAAGGAGCGCCCCTTTTAATAGATGAATTAAAAAAAAGAAATATAAAAAACTCTTTGTGTATTGTTGGAGAGCCTACTAATATGAAAATAATTGATGCTCACAAGGGTTGTTATGAATACACAACACATTTTCATGGTCTTGCTGGTCATGGTTCGCAGCCTGACAAAGGAGTGAATGCAGTAGAATATGCTTCGAAATTTATTCAAAAACTTATGCAATTAAGAGAAGATTTAAAAAAAAGAAAACCTAAAAATTCTGTATTTAACCCACCATATACTACTCTACAAATTGGAGGTATTTCAGGTGGAATTGCAAGAAATGTAATAGCTGACAAATGTAAGGTTGATTGGGAATTAAGACCTGTTGTAAAAGAAGATGGGGTCTTTGTTAATAATGAAATAGATAAATTTGTAAAAACAGAATTACTTCCAGAAATGCAAAAAGTTTATTCAAAATCTGAGATACGAAAGGAAGTAATCGGAGAAATTATAGGGTTCAATAGAGAAAAAAATTCTGAGGCTTGTGAGTTAGTATCAAGCATTACTGGAGATAATTCACGTGAAGTTGTGTCTTTTGGTACAGAGGCAGGGCTTTTTCAAGAAATTGGAATTAGCACAGTTGTTTGTGGACCTGGATCAATTGAACAAGCTCACAAAGTTAATGAATTTATTAAGTTAGAAGAATTAAAAAAATGTCTTAGGTTTTTGGATGGTGTTAAAGAAAAATCAAAATTTAATTAGCCCAACCACCTACTGATTTAACTTCTAAAAATTCTAATAAGCCTTCTTTTCCTGCTTCACGACCTATACCAGAGTGTTTGAACCCTCCGAACGGTGCATCGACTGCTATACCAGCTCCGTTAACATCTACCATTCCAGATCTAAGTCTTCTTGCAACTCTATTGGCTTTTTCTTTATCTTTAGTTTGAATGTAATTAGTTAGACCGTAATCAGTATCATTTGCAATACTTATTGCTTCCTCCTCGTTTTCGAAAGGTATAATTGAAAGCACTGGACCAAAAATTTCAGTTCTTGCAATTTCCATTTGATTATTAACGTCGGCAAAGGCTGTAGGTTTAACAAAGTAACCTTTATCTATTCCATCAGGTTTTCCTACTCCCCCTGCAACAAGTTTGGCACCTTCATCAATACCTTTTTGAATAAGCGATTGTATTTTTTTGTATTGTACTTCAGATACTACTGGACCGATGTGTTCCCCTTCTTTTTTAGGATCTCCAACTTTCATAGTATTTGCAAATTTTTTTACTCTTTCAACCGCCTCGTCATACATACTTTTTTCGACAAGCATTCTTGTTGGTGCATTACAAGATTGGCCTGAGTTTCTAAAGCATCTCAAAGCTCCTCTCTCGATAGCTTCAGGGTCTGCATCTTCAAAAATTATATTTGCTCCTTTTCCACCAAGTTCAAGACTAACTCTTTTGAAATCTTTAGCTGCATTTTGTGATATTAAAGCCCCTGCTCTTGTTGATCCTGTAAATGAGATCATGTTTATATCTGGATGGCTTGTTAAAGCATCTCCCGTTGTTGCGCCATCTCCATTAACTAAATTGAAAACTCCTGGAGGAAAACCTGCTTCATCAATGAGTTCTGTTAATATCATTGCTGATAGTGGTGCTACTTCAGATGGTTTTAAAATCATAGTGCAGCCTGAAGCTAAAGCGGGCATAACTTTTAAACATGTTTGGTTCATTGGCCAATTCCAAGGTGTAATTAATGCACACACCCCTTTAGGTTCATAAATAAGTCTTTGGTTTTTTGCATGCTCCCCTAGTGGTTTCTCAAAATCAAATTCTTTTAAATATCTAATAAAAGTTTTTATATGTGCGGCACCTGTTCCGGCTTGCAATTTTGTTGAAAAATCTTTTGGAGCTCCCATTTCTGTAGTTATGGTTTCAGCAATGTCCGACCATCTTTTTTTATATAATTCATATAATTTCTCTAATGGTTCTAATCTTTCTTTTTTTGATGAGAAAGCCCATGTTTTGAAAGCTTCTTTTGCAGACAAAACTGCATCATTGACATCTTCTTTTGAACCTAAAGATATTTCTGCACAAACCTCTTCTGTTGCAGGATTTATTACTTGAATACTTTTATTACTTTTTGGTGAAACCCATTTACCATTAATATAAAATTTTTTTTTGTCAGACATGACGGGAAATTAACTTATCCTTTTACTTTTGCAAATAAATTAGTGATTTCATAAATTATTGTTGCTGCGGCTAATGATGTTACCTCAGCGTGATCATAAGCAGGGGAGACCTCTACAACATCTGCTGAAATCAGTTTCATTCCCGATAATCCTCTTATTACGTTTACCATTTCTCTTGTAGACATACCTGCTATCTCAGGGGTTCCCGTACCTGGTGCATATGCTGGATCAAGGACATCTATATCAATTGATAAATATAATGGATTGTCGCCTACTCTTTTTCTTATTCTTTGAACAATTTTATCAACTCCCTCACTTTGGAATTCATCGCAATGAATTGTTTTAAATCCAAAACTTTCATCGTTTTTAAGATCATCTCTGCTGTAGAGCGGTCCTCTTATACCAACATGCATTGATGCATCATCTAGGAATAAATTTTCTTCTCGAGCTCTACGAAAAGGTGTTCCATGGGTATAAGGTGCACCCATGTAAGTATCCCATGTATCTAAGTGAGCATCAAAATGAACAAGTGCTACAGGTCCTCCATTTATTTTGTTGATTGCTCTTAAAAGTGGAAATGCTATCGTATGATCTCCTCCCATGCTAATGATTCTGCCAGTCTTTTTAAGTAAATCGTAAGCACCTTTTTCTATTTGTTTTATTGCCTCATCAATATTAAATGGATTACAGGTTATATCCCCAGCGTCAGCAACTTGCTGAACTTTAAATGGTTCAACATCATAATTTGGGTGGTAGTTAGTTCTTAAATGTCTTGAAGCCTGTCTTATGCTTTGAGGACCAAATCTTGCGCCTGGTCTATAACTTGTGCCTGCATCAAAAGGAATGCCAACGATTGCTAAATCGCAACTTTCTACATCTCTTAACTCGGGTAACCTTGCAAAAGTACTTGGACCAGCAAATCTTGGAACTACTGTTCCACTTACTGGTTGAATAGGATTTTTATTTTTTTTTTTCACGAAAATATAACAATCGATATTAGTACCATCCAAAAAAACCCATAATAATAGACAATGTATTTACTAGTAAAAAGATTTGGAACTGATTTAGGATCTGACTCTCTCTTTTTCTTTTTTTTCATTTCTTTAATGTACCATATGATATTAAATTCTAATATGTTTATATTCAAAAAAATGAAATTAAATATTTTAATATTATTATTATTCTTCACAATTTTTCAGTCTAAAGCTGACCAAATTTATGAATTAATAAAAATACCTAATCTTAAGATCTATCAAATAGATAAAGAAAATAATTTGAGATATCTTACCCCTAAAAAAGACTTCGTTACTAATTCAGGAATAAATAATGTTAGCTGTAAAAAATCAAATAACTATAAAGTTGAGAAAAAATATATAAAAACTAAAAATGAGTTGAATGTTTTTAAAAAGGCACTTTTTGAAAAAATAAAACTAAAATATATCGTTTTATGTGAAAAGTTAAAAGTTGGTGAGATTAATGCTCTTGGTTTTGCTAACCCAGAGATGGAAACAATTTTATTGAATATCAATACAAATGATGATGATTTTGAAAGAGTAATTCATCATGAAATATTTCATATTATAGAAAATAATTATAAAAAATTTTTCCCAGATTCAGTTTGGGCTAAATTTAATAATCCAAGTTTTTATTATTCAGGTAGTTCAACAAGTCCAGAGGCGTATAGTCTAGCGAAACTTAATAATACTAATGGTTTCTTTTCAGAATATGCAAAATATTCAATATCAGAAGACATGGCTGAAACCTTTTCCTTTATCACTTCTAGGGAAAAATATGTTTCCGAAGTAATAAACTTAGACAAAATTCTAAATAAAAAAGTAATTTTTATAAAAGAAGGAATGTCAAATATTAAAAAATCTTTATAAATTTTAAAAATGCTTACAAAAATAAAACAAAGTAAATCCGAAAAAATTTTGCTTATTTTTTTGATTTCATTAGCAATCTTTGCTGTCTCATCTTTTGTATTGATAAAAAATAAATGTCTTTTTGTAGAAAATGTTAAAATTGATAAACTTACTTTTGAGAATAGAGAAAATATTGTTGTCATGAATATAAATTGTGGAAATGTTATCATCGAACTTTTGCCTGAGGTTTCACCCAATGCTGTTGCAAGGTTTAAAAATATGATATTTAACAAAGAATATGATGATGTAGCTTTTCATCGTGTTGTAGAAAATTTTTTAGTCCAAGCGGGAGATTTAGAATTTGGCAAAAAAGGAGATATAAATTACACTTATATTGGTAGCGGTAAATCAAAATACAGTTTGATTAAACCAGAAAAAAATAAACCGTTTGATTTTAAAAAAGGTTCTGTTGGATTTGCGAAAAGTAAAAATGGAGACATGGAAGATAGTGAATTTTTTATACTTCTTTCAGACGCACCTTTATTTGAGGGTGAGTACACTCCGCTTGGAAATGTAACTCATGGATTTGCAGCATTAACAAAAATTAAATCTGGAAATAAGTCTGAGTATGTGTTGCGACCTGACTTTATTAATTCTTTGAGGATGTTATCTGAGATTTCTAATTGACCAAAGGTTTGCCAGTAGACAATGTATGCTTTATTCTATCTTGAGTTTTTTTATTTTCAATCAATCTCATAAAAGAATCTAGTTCTAATTTGTAAATATCATCCTCAGTCAATGTTTTTTCAGAATTCGTATCACCACCACTTAAAACATTTGCAAGTTCTTTTCCTACCGTCATACCATGATCAAAGATAATTTTATCATTATAAAGTTTATCCAAAGTTTTAAACATTTTTTCTCTTACTGATTTTCCCGATAATTTAAAAGTACACTCATTACTTGGTTTAAAATTTTTATTTTCCTCTATAACTTTTTTTGCTTCTGAAAATAAGCTATTCCTATTCATTATTTTTTTATCAGTTGGTAACAAGTATTTCAGGGGCTCGGCTTCAATTGGAGAAGATGCAGTTTTTCCATAACCTATTATTTCAAATACTTTAAGTGGTGCAAAATCTAAATCTTTCTTAGACTCCTCGCTTTGAGCCCATCTCCACAGCATCTCTTTACATCCACCTCCAGCGGGTACAAGTCCAACCATTGTCTCGACTAAACCCACTACTATATTTGTGTGAGATGTTACAAAATTGCTTTGAACCATTACTTCAAATCCACCACCTAAAGTAAGCCCAGAAGGTGCTGAGACAACAGGAAATTTTGAATACTTAAGTTGTTTACAAGTATCTTGAAAATATTTAATAAATTTTTCTATAGATTTAAAATCCCCTTTTTCAGCGAAGTTCATTGTATATGACAAATTAACACCAGCAGAAAATTGCATACTTTCATTTATAATGATCAGAGGTTTATCTGTTGCTTTTTTTAAACTATCCATAGAGTCGTAATCTAGTGCGCATGCTTTAGTGGTAAACTCTACAATGTTAAAATCTTTAAACCTGTAAATCTCTGCTGACTTGTTTTTATCTAAACTCAAAGCTTTAGGCTTGACCTTGCCAAGTGTTTCTATTTCGGTGTAAATTTGTCTTTCACCATAAAAGTTTTCATCTTTTTTTACTGAAAGTTCCTCTAAAAATTTGTTTCCCTTAAATTCATCAACACGATTGAAAAAATTTTTTACACCGATTGATTTAAGCATTTCAAAGGGTCCCATAGCCCAGTTAAATCCTAATCTCATAGCTTCATCAATGTCATTGAATTTATCAGTTATACCTGGGACTAAAGATGATGCATATTTAATAATTTGAGAAATTACTGACCAAGCATATTCTCCGTATTTGTCTTTCCTGTTAATAATAGTGTTAAGGTCCACAGTATCAATTTTAAGATCAATTTTTTTAGACTCAGAATATTGTCCTGTTTGAAGGTTAATTGCCTCCAAAATTTTTTGGTTTTCTAATTTTTTCATTCTATAGAAACCACCCTTACCTTTTCTTCCAATATAACCAGTTTCGATCAATTTTTTTACAAGTGGTATTTCTTTAGCGACCTCCTGAAATTTATCATTTTCTGGAAGTTCTTTTACAAAACTTTTTAAAACATCTGCCATCAAATCAATACCAATTAGATCATATAAACCAAACACTCCAGTTTTAGGTATTCCCATAGGTCTTCCAAAAACTGCATCAGCCTCTTCAATAGTCAATTTCATTTTAAATGCTTCAGTCATAGCAACTTGCATTGCATAAACTCCTACCCTATTTCCAAGGAAACCTGGCGTATCGTTACAAACAATGGCTCCTTTACCAAGTTCTTTTTCACAAAAGACTTTCAAAGAATTAATTTTTTTTAAATCATTATTTTCATTTTTTACTATTTCTAACAAACCCATGTATCTAACTGGATTAAAGAAGTGTGTTATGCAAAAATCTTTTTTTTGCTCATCAGTCATATTTTCGGATAGAATTTTAATTGGAATTGAGGAAGTGTTAGATGAGACAATAGCTCCATCTTTCCTATTATCAAAGATTTTTTTATAAATTTGATGTTTAATATCTATTCTTTCAACCACAGCTTCGACTATCCAGTCTGCCTCTTTTACAACTTTAAAATCATCGTTGATATTGCCAACTTTGATATTATCAATTTTTGATTTATCAATTAATAATGGCGGTCTTGATTTATGTATTCGCTCTCTTGCCTTGGTGCTTATGTCAGTCGTAAGATCTAATAAAGTAACTGGTACATTCGCATTACATAAATGAGCAGCGATTCCACTACCCATAGTTCCAGAGCCTATTACAACAACCTTTTTGATTTCCATTTTTTATCTATTTATTCCTCTGAGCCTTTCAGATCTTCGTCTTAATAGCTCAGCTGTAACAAGAATTAATGTAGATAAAATTATTAAACATGTCGCAACAGCTAATATTGTTGGGCTTAACTGCTCTCTTAACCCGGTCCACATTTGAATTGGAATTGTTGTATTTTCTAGACCAGCTAAGAATAAAACCACCACAACTTCGTCGAAAGATGTAACGAAAGCAAACAAGCCTCCAGATATTACTCCTGGTAGAATTAATGGTAGTGTAATTTTCATAAATGTATTTACTGGATCACTACCTAAGCTTGATGCAGCTCGTGTAACACTGTGGTCAAAGCCTGATAAAGTTGCTGTTACGGTAATTACAACGAAAGGTGTTCCTAAAATTATGTGTGCTAATACAATTCCAGTATGTGTAGCAGCAAGTCCTGCTTTTGCCATAAAGAAAAATATTGCAACTCCAGAAATGATTAATGGTACAATCATTGGTGAAATTAAAGTTGCCATAATTAATCCTTTATAAGGCATATGTCTGCTACTTAATCCTAGCGCAGCCACAGTTCCAAGGAGAACTGATCCTAAAGTTGCAAATATTGCGATTATAAAACTATTTTTTGCTGCAAGACCCCATGGATTTTTCGTCCCGTAGATCATATCTTTATACCATCTTAAAGAAAATGCATCAGGATCAAGGTTTTTCATCCCTTCAGAAAAACTTAAAAATTCTTCAGCGTTAAAGGATAATGGAAATATCACGAAGAGAGGCGCGATTAAAAAGAAAAATACGCAAGTACAAATAGTGATATAGAAGTAGTGCCAAACTCTATAACGTGTCTCAGTATACTTTGGTAATGCCATAATTATCCTAGTTTTATATTATCTACTCCAACAAGTTTGTTGTAGACCCAATAAATTGCTAAAACCCCCGCAAGTAACATTAGTCCCATTGCAGACGCAAAGCTCCAATCTAGAGTACTTTTCATATGAAATGCGATTTGGTTACTAATTAAAGTTCCTGATGCGCCGCCCACTAATGCAGGTGTAATGTAGTATCCAATCGCCAAAATAAACACCAATAAACAACCTGCCCCAATACCTGGTATCGTTAAAGGGAAGTATACTTTCCAAAAAGCAACGAATGGAGTTCCTCCCAAAGATTTTCCAGCTCTCATTAAACTTGGGGATATTGTTTTCATTACACTGTACAAAGGTAAAACCATAAACGGCAACAATATTTGTGTCATTGCCACATAGGTACCAGTTTTATTAAACATCATTTCTGGTCTACTGTCGTCAGCAACCAATCCTATCATAACAAAAAAATCGTTAACAACTCCTTGTTGTTGTAAGAGTATCATCCAACTTGCGGTTCTTACTAATAGTGATGTCCAAAATGGAAGAAGTACGCAAATCATTAATAGGTTACTATATTTCATTGGCAAGGTAGCAAGTAAATGGGCTATTGGGTAAGCCATTAAAAAACATAAAAGAGTTACAAAGAAAGCAATCTCTAAGGTTCTTAGCCATAAAATTCTATGAATTCTTCGATCTTCTTCTACACTTACAATATTACCTTCTTCATTTTTATACATGTCAATTCCCTTTAAATATTTTTGACTTGTATAAGCAGGAGCACGTCTTTGTATGGCTCGCCAATATTCAACGTCTGCCCATCTTTGGTGAACAGCCATTATTTGTTCTTTGTAATTTCCTTCCTCAAAATTTTTAGCTTTTCTTCGTAATTTTTTTAAAATACTTTTAAATCCATTCTTTGTATAATTTAATTGTGTTGAAAGTTTTCCATCTCGTTTCTCTTCAACAAGTTTTTGAAAATCTAAATAAAAAGATTCAAAAACTTCTTCTGGCGGCAATTCTTTACCATCCCATTTCTCCATTGACTTGAATGTTTTTGGCAACATCTCGGTAACCATTTTATCATCCACACTTCTCATGAGCATGTCGCCGATAGGGAAAATATATGTAATAAGTAAAAAGAGTAATAGAGGTGCCACTAAAAGAAATGCTTTGATCTTATTTTTTCTTTCAGCTTTTTTAAGACTTACCTCAAGAGGTATGCCATCTGTTGTTAAAATTTTTTCTGTTTCACTGCTCATAAATAAAAAAGGGCGGCTATAAATAACCGCCCTTAATATAATATATAATTTTAGTCTTTAAAACTTAAAATTATAGACCAGCTTTCATTGCTTCCCATTTTTCACCAAGCTCTGTACCGTTATCAGCCCAGAATATTGGATCTACTAAGAAGTAATTTTTAGTGTTAGCTGGCGCAGTTGGCATTTGTGGTACCATGTTAGTCTTACCATCTTTGTACCATGGCTCACCTGCCGCCATAACTTTAAGTGATGATTTTCTCCAAGGTGCATATGCAATGTATTTTGCACTTCCTGCTAAACCTTCTGTACTTGTCATCATCGCTAGTGCTTTTTTAGCATCAGCTTCGTTTGGTCCACCTTTAACTAATACGAAATATTCGTAGTCAAGACCTTGACCATCCCAAACTTGTTTGATTGGAGCACCTTCACCGATTTCAGCGTTGAAGAATCTTCCGTTCCAACCAGTTGCCATAACAACTTCACCTGAAACTAATAGTTCTGGTGGTTGAGCACCTGCTGACCAAAATACACATCCACCATTAGGGTCTGTGCATAATGCTTTGATTTTGTCCATTGCTCTGTTAACACCTTTTTCTGTGTTAAGAGCTTTGTAGATTTTCTTTCCACCTTTTCCTGGTTTGATACCATCTGCAGCTAAAGCAATCTCTAAATTTGTTAAAGCGCTTTTGTAGATAGCTCTTTTTCCTGGAAACTTTTTAGTGTCAAAGAAGTCTTTTATAGTTTTTGGTGTTCCGCTTACATTCTTTGTGTTGTACGCGTAGTTCCAAGAATATAAAATGTTTCCTACAGCACATTTACTTGGCATTGGAGCAAAGAAATCTTTACTTGCTTTTGTACCATCTGGAGCTGGTGGGAAGTCTTTGTCAAAATCAAATTCAACAAATAAACCTTCATCACATCCAGTGATAGTGTCCATAGCAAATACGTCAATTATATCCCACGTAATTTTGCCAGCCTCTTTTTGTGCTTTAATTTCTGATAATCCACCTGAGTAGTCGACCCAATTGATCGGTACACCAAGTTTCTTAGCAGTAGGGTCACCATATCCTAGCTTTTGTGACTCTGTATATGCTCCACCCCATGATGCAACTGTAACTGCAAATGCTGATGAGCTGATAGAAAGTGCAAAAGATAGAACTAGTAACAATTTACTTAGTTTTTTCATTATTCCTCCGTTTAAACGTTTTATAAAAACTAATTACAACAAGATATAATGAAGGAGTCAACCTGACATTTGGCTAAAATAGGGCTTTATTTTATCAAATAATTGAAAATTAAACCTGAGGTTTATTTTGGATCTAAGGCCCTAGCATCATGGCTGTTCCAACTTACATTAATTTGGTTACCCATTTTAATGTCCATATTGGCAGAGCTATTAGGAACTTTTAAAATAAATTCTTTGTTTCCGAGTAAATCAAGTCTTACTCTTGTGTGATCTCCATGATAAATAACTTCTTCTATCTTTCCTTTAAAGTTATTGTCCATTTTTTCTTTTGTGTTAATCAAAGCTCTCTCTGGTCTAAGAGATACAGTAGTTTTATCTCCATTTGATTTAACTGAAATTGGATTTGCAACTATTTCTGTTCCATCATTTAATTTAACCTTGCATTCTTTACCAGACATGTTGGTTACTTGCCCTGCAAAAGTATTATTCTCGCCAATAAATTCAGCTACAAAGGAATTTACAGGTTCTTCGTATAATTTGTCTGGTGATGAAAGTTGTTGAACTTTTCCATCATTGAACACTGCTATTCGATTAGACATTGTTAATGCTTCACTTTGATCATGTGTTACGTAGACTACCGTAACCCCAATGCTTTCATGAATATGTTTAATTTCGTACTGCATGCTTTCTCTTAAATTTTTATCTAAAGCTCCAAGTGGTTCGTCCATTAAAACTAGTTGAGGATCAAAAACTAAAGATCTTGCAACTGCTACTCTTTGTTGTTGACCACCAGATAATTGTCCTGGCATTCTGTTTTCAAAACCAGATAATGATACCATTGAAAGAGCTTTATCTACTTTTTTATCAATCTCATCCTTCTGAAATTTTCTGACCTTTAAAGGAAAGGCTAAATTTTCATACACTGTCATGTGAGGAAACAAGGCATAGTTTTGAAAGACCATTCCTATTCCTCTTTTGTGTGGAGGTATATTTGAAATTGGATTTTTATCTAAATAAATTTCACCGTTTGTAGGGGTTTCGAAACCAGCTAACATCATCAAACAAGTTGTCTTACCTGATCCAGATGGCCCTAACATAGTTATGAACTCTCCTTCAGCAATATCGAGGTTTAAATCTTTAACAACAAGTACTTTTCCATCGTAACTTTTGTCAACTTTATCGAATTTAACAAAATCTAAGTTCTTTGACATAAGTAAAGGTTTAAAACATTTGTTGAGATTTATTTCAAGAACTTATTTTACGTGTAAATCTCTTGAAAAATTGCATAAAAGTTCATTTCCACTCTCAGTTATCCTTATAGACTCTGATGACTCGACACCCCAATCACCAAATTGCATAACAGCAATCATGTGATAACAGATATTAGGTTTTAGTTCAGTCATGTCTCCTTTGTAAATATTTAGAGTGTGTTCGCCCCAATCTGGTGGATACCCAATACCTATAGAGTAACCTGTTCGAGATTCTTTTTTAATTCCATACTTATCCAAGACTCCCCAAAATTTTTCTGCAACATCATTAGCAGTTTTACCTGGTTTACTAGCGTTAATACCCTCCTCTAAAGCTTCATTAGTTGCTTTCATAGCATCAAGTTTTTTTTGATCTGGCTTCCCTAAGTTAATTGTTCTTGCCATTGGAGCATGATACCTTTTATACGTACCTGATAACTCAATAATTGTTGCTTCCCCATTAACAAATTTTTTATCACTAGCAGTTAAATGTGAAGCTGATGTTCCTTTTCCAGTAGGAAGTAAAGTTGCAATACTTGCATATTCACCACCATATTCTGGGGTACCTCTAAATAGGGTTCTTTGAATTTCAGCAACAGCATCACATTGTCTTACATCTGGACTTATTGTTTCCATTGCAGTTTTCATCGCCATCTCAGAAATAGTTGCTGCCTTTTTCATATATTCGATTTCAGCAATGGATTTTTCTACTCTTACCCAATTGACTAATCTTTCAGAGTCCAAAATTTTTGCGTTTGGTAATCCCTTTTTTAACTTTTCATAACAATAAGCTGTGAAATAATGGGCATCCATTTCTACTCCTATATTAATTTTATCCCACTTTTTTTTCCTTATTAAATCAACTAACGCATCATACGGGTGAGTCGGCCATGTATGAATATATTTTTCGTCGTAAATAATAATATTTTCCTTTTTAAGGTAAGTAGTTATAAAAGCTCCACCAGCATCCTGAGCTCTTACAAAACATAGGGGCTCTTCAGAATTTACATGAACTATTACACATTGAGAATAATAAAAAGACCAAGCATCATATCCTGTCAGATAATTTATGTTTGCAGTATCCTGTGAAATGAGAAGTTCAATTCCTTTTTTTTGCATTTCTGATTGAACTTTTTTAAGACGATTTTTATATTCTTTGACTGTGAAATTCATATATAAAATTAATTAAATAAGCTTCCAAATCCAGTAACAGATTTGTTCTCATTTATTTTTTCTAGAGTTTCCCAAATTAGTGCCTGGTTACTTGATAACACAATCATATTTAATTTTTTTTCAAGTTTTTCAATAATGTTTAAAACTGGTAATGAAGTACAAGAAACAAATAATGCTTGAGCTTGATTATGATCAATTTCAGATAATATCTCAAACAATTTATTCTGGTCTACTTTTCCAATATCAACATCTGACTCAATATCAAAATATGTATTTGACACTATTTCAAAGTTATTTTCTTTAAAAAAATTTACAACATCATCATTTAAAGACTTAATATATGGTGTGACTACAGATATTCTTTTAATATTCTTTTTCTTAAGGGCATTTAAAGCTGCCGTGCTTGGAGCCGTAACTAAGGCATTTGGTTTAGCTAAATTAATTTTTTTTTTTATATTATCAAAACCAGAAACTATTGTTCCTGATGTGCATCCAAAAACAACACAATCCACTTTTTCTCCAGGTAATATGTTATCCGCAACTGAAGTAATGTTTTCTGACATTTTTTTTAAATTTTCAGCTGTTACAGGATTATAATTTTTAATCCTATTAACATATAAATCTACTGGTTTATCATTTAAGACTTTTGAGAAATCTTTTTCTATCATGTTGTCGGTCGATAAAACAATTAAACCCACTCTTGGGTTAGTCTCTTTTGCAAATTGAGCTTTAATCTTTTTTGAATTCATATTAATTGACATAGGATAACTTAAAAAATATGAATGTCATTCTATTAATCAATTTAAAATTGGATTTTTTTGACCATTAAACATTACTTATTAATTTTGTTAATCATGGCACTATTTGGAAGTGCCTTTGTTTTTGGAAAACTTGTCTTAAATACGAATGTACCCCCTTTGCTTTTTGGATCGTTAAGAATGTTAGTAGTCGTAATTTGTTTATTACCCTTTTTTAACTTTAAGATCCCAAAAGAAAATTTGAAATCTTTGTTTATTTTTTCTTTTTCTATGGGTGTTGGAGTTACAGGTTTCACTTATCTATCTCTACAGGAGTCTAGTATAGTTTCGCCCGTTATTATTGGATCTCAGCTTGCGATTCCATTTGCAATTATTTTAAGTAATTTTCTCTTAAATGAAAAATTTAGTTTTCAAAAATGGTTTTTTGTAATTACATCTTTTTTGGGAATAATCTTTATTGGTTTTGATCCAGAGTTGATCAACAATATTTTTGCACTTGTGCTCACAGCTTTAATGGCATTCTTTTACGCTATTGCGAACGTAGCTAGTAGAGATACAAATAAATTAAGCATTGTAACTACGAATTTTTTCATGGCATCTATTGGGTTTATTGTATTAATACTTTTATCATTTTTCTTTGAGGGAAATACAATGTTTATTCTAAAGAATATTCAGCTAGATATTTGGTTTTTTATAATTTACTCTGGTTTGATTGTTTCAATAGGCGCCCATATGTCTTTGTTTTACTTATATAAGTTTTATCCAGTTGGAAAAGTTCTTCCCTTTTATGCTCTATTTCCTGTATTTGGATTGATCCAAACATTTATAATATTTAATGAAATCCCAAGTTTGATAATGACTTTAGGAGGAATAATTGTAATTGGATCTGTGTTTTTAATTCAAAAGGTAAAATAACCTAATTGAAAAAGTATTAATCATGGCATATTTTTATTTTACCTAATCATGAGAAAAAAAATTTTTAGTATTCTTTTTTTATTCTGTTTCATAGGAAATCAATTAGAAATCCAGGCGAATGAAATAACTATCGGTATAGCTCTTGGTTTCACTGGTCCAACAGAATCTATTGTTCCAAGTATGGCGTCTTCAGCAGAGTTGGCAGTTTCAGAGGCGAATTCCTCAAAAATATTTTTAAATGGTAAGGAAAAAGTCGATTCAATTAAAATAGATACAAAATGTGACACGTCCAACATTAAATCAGTAAACAAAACAATTAATGAAAATGATATTGTTGGAATCATTGGTGCTGCCTGCCCTGGAATATCTGAAGGAATTCTTTTGGGATCGGCTAACGAAAAAAACATTCCTATGATTTCTCCATCGGCAACCACTCCTTTATTGTCAATGTTAGATGAAAAAAACTTATTTTTTAGAACAACTGCTCCAAGTAGTAGAGATGGAGAGGTTTTAGCTAAAATTACAAAAGATAAAGGTATCAAACGAATTGCAGTTTCATTCCAAGACTCAAATTATGGAAAAGAACTTGAGAGAAATTTTAAAAAAACACTTAATGATAGTAATGTAGAAATTACCGTAAGTGTGCCTATAAAGATAAATAAAACTGATCTTTCAAATGAAGTGTCAGTCTTAGCTGCCGCAGGAGGGGACGCTGTTGCAATTTTTACTGAAATTGAACAAGATGGGGAAAGATTAATTAAGTCAATTCTTGACTCAGGTGCTTTTGAAAAATTTATTTTTTCAGATAGGATGATTAATGAAACTACTGAAAGAAAGTTTGGGGAATTAATTAATAATTCATTTGGGATAATTTCAGGTTCCAACTCAAAAAATATTAATTCATTTTATAAAATTGCCAAAAAAAATAACATTGATACTTCAGGACCATTTATCGGTGAGTCTTATGATGCAGCGGCTATACTTATTCTTGCTTTGCAGGAAAAAAATTTTAAATCAGATAATAATTTATCTAAAAATATTATGTCAGTAAGTAACTCTCCAGGTACCAAAATCTATCCAGGTGAGATTGCTAAAGGTTTAAAACTTCTAAAAAAAGGAAAAAAAATTGACTATGAGGGAGCTACAAATGTTGAATTCAACGTAAATGGAGACGCTTTCGGAACATTTTTAGAAAAAGAGGTTAGCAAAGGTAAATTTAGAACAAGACAGCAAAGGTAGTTCTTAGTTAATAACTGTTTTTTTTAGAGGGAAACTTTTTTTGTTTTACTGAGTTTTTATATTTTATAACTGCACTTTTAATGTTTTTCTTAACATTACCAAATTTTTTTACAAACCTAAAGTTGGTCTCATTTAAACCAATCAAATCATCCGTTACAAGAACTTGACCATCACAATTAACTGAAGCTCCAATTCCAATTGTTGGTATATTAATTGAGTTTGTTATTTGTTTTGAGATGTCACTATAAATACATTCTAAAACAATTCCAAAAGCTCCGCTTTGTTCTAGATCTTGAGCATCCTTCAAAAGTTTTCTTTTTTCAGCTTCATTTTTACCTTTAGATCTAAATTTGCCTTTAGTTGTTTGTGGTGTTACGCCAATATGACCTAGTACAGGTATTCTATTTTTAACCAAATGTTTTACAATTTCTTTCACACTTGTTCCCCCCTCAACTTTAACAGCATCACATTTTGTCTCTTTAATTGATCTCTTAGAATTTTTAAGTGCTTCAGATTTATTTCTGTAGGTATTATAAGGAAGGTCAATTACTAAAAGGCTTTTTTTAACCCCCATTCTGGCACTCTTGGTATGTTCGATCATCATATTCAGACTTACTTTCCTTGTTGTATCGTAATTATATAATACAGATCCAAGAGAGTCTCCGACTAGAACTATATCAGCATGATCATCAACAATTTCAGCAATATTTTTGGAATATGCTGTAAGGCAAACAATCTTTGATTTGTTTTTTTTCTTTAAAATTTTTTTTATTTTGTTGTTCATTACTCTAATTCAATAGTGCTTGGTGGTTTTGAAGTAACATCATAAACTACTCTGTTTATTCCTCTAATATTATTAATAATTTTATTAGACACATTTTGTATGAAATTTTTAGGAAAATCAAAAAAATCTGCTGTCATACCATCTTGAGAAGTTATTGCTCTTAACAAGCAAATATACTCATAAGTTCTATTGTCACCCATAACACCAACTGTTTTTACTGGCAACAAGGCAGCATATGCCTGCCAAATTTTGTCGTATAATTTTTCTTTTTTAAGTTCAGAAATAAAAATATTATCTGCCTGTTTTAATATTTCTATTTTATCTTTTGAAACTTTACCTGGCATTCTTATTGCCAATCCTGGCCCTGGAAATGGGTGACGACTAATTATGTCCTTAGATAAATTTAATTTTATTCCAAGTTTTCTTACTTCATCCTTAAAAAGCAACCTTAATGGCTCGCACAATTCCAATTTCATTTTTTTTGGTAACCCACCAACATTATGATGTGATTTAATTTTAGATGTTTGACTTCCAGTCACTGACTTACTTTCAATTAAATCTGGGTATAAGGTCCCTTGGGCTAAAAATTTCACATTTTTAAGTTTTTTTGCATAGCGTTCAAAAATTTTGATAAATAGATTTCCAATTATCTTTCTTTTCTTCTCAGGGTCCGTAATATTGATTAATTTCTTTAAAAATTCATCTGCTGCATTTACGTATATCAAATTCATTTTTAATTTTTTTTTAAAAGTATTTACTACTTGTTTTTCCTCATTAAGTCTTAACAATCCTGTATTAACAAATATACAGTGTAGTTGTTTACCAACCGCTTTATTTAACAATTGTGCTACAACGCTGCTATCTACACCCCCAGAGAGTGCGCATATTATTTTTTTATTACCAATTTGATTTTGGACATTTTTTATTAACGTTTTTTTTTGATGATCTGTCGACCAATTTTTTTTCGATTTACATATACCAAACACAAAATTTTTGAGTAATAAAATTCCTTTTTCTGTATGAGTTACTTCAGGATGGAATTGAACACCATATCTCTTTATTAAATCATTTTCAATTATTGTAAATTTTGAACCTTTTGTTGATGCTGCTGCTTTAAAACCTTTTGGTAGTCTAGTTACGTGATCCGCATGACTCATCCATACATTCCTTTGTTTGCGGTTATCAAAAAAGTTTTTGGTTAACTTAGAGTTTAGTTTTTTTTTTATAGTTGCTAAACCAAACTCCCTATTTTTTGCTGTGATAACTTTACCACCGTAATGTCTTGAGATTAATTGATGACCGAAGCAAAGACCTAAAATAGGAACTTTCAAGTCTAAAATCTTTTTGTTAAAATTTATTTTTTTATCTTCATAAACATTTAAAGGACCACCTGATAAAATAATTCCAAACAATTCCTCCACATTAACTTTTTTAACTTGTTTATGATTTGATATTTCAGAAAATACACCAAGCTCCCTAACACGTCTTGCAATTAATTGAGTATATTGAGAACCAAAATCAATTATAAGAATTTTCTTAGCTCTACTGTTTTTTTTCATTTTTTGCTTCAAGATTTTGGAGTGATTTTTCAATTTCTTTTTTTTTGGAGCAAAAATTTTTACAAACTATATTTAGTTTTGCTAACAATTCATTTGCTTTAGAAAAATTTGATTTATCAAGATTAATTTGTATTAGCATATAAATTGCTTCTTCATTATTTGGTTCTAGTAGAAGAGTAGTGTTTAGATTTTTTTCTTCTTCTTTCTGGTTTTTTTCAGAGTTAAAAATCTTAGCTAAATATAAGTAAGATTTGGCATCTGTTGGGTTAAATACAATATTTCTATGAAACAAAAATTTAGAATCATCAAATTTTTTATCATTGAATTTATCTACTGCTTGATCATAAAAACTTTCTGAACTATAAGCAGTCGTTTTAAAAAACATTAAAATTAAAAACAAAAAGAGTTTTTTTAAATTTTTCATAAATATTGACTATTTTTTTTTACCTCATCTATACTATGAACCATGCTCTCATAAAATCCAGCTTTTGTAATTTTAACAAATTTTGGTTTATTTCTAAGATTAATAACATTTTTTGAGCCTAAATAACCCATTGATGATTTTAATCCTCCAATAAGTTTAAAAATTATCTTAGATACTTCACCTTTATATTTAATTAGTCCTTCTACTCCTTCTGGAACATATTTTGAGCTGTCCTTTTGTTTTTTTTGGAAATATCTGTCAGCAGACCCTTTGTTCATTGCTCCAACTGATCCCATTCCCCTAAAAACTTTAAATAATTTTCCATTTTTTTTTATAATTTTTCCAGGTGACTCATTAGTTCCAGCGATCATTGATCCTACCATTACAGCATCTGCGCCTGCTGCAAGTGCTTTTGCAATATCGCCTGAAAATTTTACTCCACCATCAGAAATCATTTTAACATTTTTGCTTAAACCTTTTTTTGCATCTAGTAATGCACTTAACTGGGGAACACCGATACCAGCAACAAGCCTAGTTGTGCAAATCGATCCGGGTCCAATTCCTACTTTTACTATATCTACTCCAAGTTTACATAAAAATTTTGCAGCCTCAGCTGTTGCAATGTTGCCTGCACACAGGGTTGTTTTGCTTGATTTTTTTTTTTTTATAAATTTAATTATATTTGCTACTCTTTTAGTGTGGCCATGTGCTGTATCAACAACAATCAAATCTACTTTGCTCTTAATAATTTTCTCTGCTCGAGATATTTCGGTATCATTAGTCCCCACTGCTGCCCCAACTGCTAAACCTTTTTTTTGAACTTTTTTTATTTCTAATATCTGATCATTGATGGAGAGATTTCTGTGAATAACTCCAATACCCCCTGCCTTAGCAATTTCAATTGCCATTTTAGACTCTGTAACTGTATCCATGGCAGACGAAAGTAATGGTATTTTAAGCTTCAAATTTTTTGATAGTTTAACAGACGTATTTACTTCGGAAGGAAGCACAGAAGAAAACTTTGGCGCTAAAGTGACATCATCAAAGGTAAGTGCTTCTTTTATAGGATCCATAATAGTTTATATACGATTCCTGAAAATTTTAAAGTGACTATCTTAAACTTTTACAGATGATGAAGCTTTCTTTTGAGTCTTTTCTGCTTGAGGGTGGTTTAAAAATTTTGCTTTCTTTAAAGTTTTTTTTTGCATTTTCAACAATTTCATTAAACGTTGAGCCCATAAAAATTTTTGATAAAAAAATTCCTTTTGGTCGCAGCATACCAACAGCAAAGAGCATTGCCGTTAAAGAAAGTTCACCCGTTTGAATTGAATCTAAATTTTTATTTCCAGTTGTATTAACCGCCATATCAGAGACTACAAGATCAATTTTTTTTGGAAAATAATCTGTAATTATTTTTTGGTTTTTATTATCCAAAAAATCACCGACAACATGATAAACGTCTTTTATTTTCTCAACTTCTTTAAGATCAATAGACATTATTTTTGAGCCCTTCGATTTTTCAGATAAATATTGTGTCCAGCTTCCAGGTGCAGAACCTATATCTAAAATACTTAAATGATTTTTAATAATTTTAAATTTTTCGTCTAACTCTTTAAGTTTATATACTGCTCTTGACCTGTAACCTTCCAACTTTGATTGACGAACATATTTATCCCTTCTTTGTCTGATAACCCAACTTTTAGATATCTTATTTTTTTTCAACTATTGATAAACCTTAAACTTTTAAGTTCTTTTTGATCTTGAAGATTATAAATATCTATTTTTATGTTTTTATCCAATCTCATATCTACATTATTTTTCCAAATTCCGGCAGCTAAATGCATGATACCGATTTTATTATTCGGTAAGTAAGGCTCTACAAATGTTTTTTGAATATTATCGTATTTTGGAAGTAAATTGCTTGCAATCCAGTTACAATTTAAAGGTAAAAATTCTGTATCTACTTCATCTACGTAAACACTTAGATTTATTGCTAACCCTTCTGAGCCAAAAATTTTTCCACTTTTCAAAGTTTGTCTTAGATTTTTTTGCCATACCTCCCAACATGGTGAATTTTTTTGAAGTGAAAATACACCTATATTAATGTGGGGTGCGAATGCAAGTTTTCTTGATTTTGAAATATCAATATTCGATGAAAGAGCATGTTTAAAATTTTGGCTTTTAACAATTGCTAATTTTCCAAATAACCATTTTACTTTTGACATTATTTTATAGCCTGGGCCCATTGTTTGAGTTATTCCTAGTTTTCCTTTTTCACATGCTTTGAAATATAAATCTACACACTTCCAATCGTTGACCCATGCATCGCAATCTATCCAAAGATACTTTTCATATTTTGGAAAATATTTTGGTAGAAATGCACGAGACACTTGACTTTTGAGCCATTCTTTTCCCATTACTTTTAAATTTGAAACTTCAATATCCCACTCTGCTTTTGTAACTTCATCAACCTTGTTTTTTAATTTTTCTCTTTGATTGTCATTTAAACCTGCATCAAGTATGCAAATTGCTATATCTGTGCTCTCAGGGTTTTTTTTTATTGAGTCAATTAATTCATTTAATAAATCAAAATATTTTTCATCTGCTAATGAAACTATAGCGTTTGTTTTCATTTAAAGGACATCTTCTTGGTCTTCAACATCTTGGCTAACATGACTAAATTTTTTGGACAAGCTGCGAAAATGGAAAAAGCTAATTGGTATAAGAAGTAAATATATTAACGTTGATATTACTATAACGTTATAAGTATAGATTAATAACAATCCAAAAAATAAAATTAACGTAAATAATAAAAAGATTGTTAATCTTCTAGGGACCACAATCTTTTTAAAAGAATAAGTTGGTATTTTGCTGATTAATAATATTGAAGTTAAAATAAAAAAACCAGGGACTAGATATTTGTTTTCAATTGAAAAAAGTTGAAATTCACTAAAACTATAAATTAATGGAAATAAAACTAAAATACCTCCAGCCGGCGAAGGGACGCCTTCAAAAAAATTGTCTTTCCATTTTGCATTCGTATTAGAGGTAATATTAAATCTCGCCAATCTTAAAGCGACACAAATTACATAAATCAAACAAACTAACCACCCTACTCTTCCAAGATTATTTAAGGACCAAAAATACATTATAAAAGCCGGAGCAACTCCAAAGCTTATAACATCTGTTAATGAGTCTAGTTCTTTACCAACTTCTGAAGTTCCTTTGATAAGTCGTGCAATTCTTCCATCAAGACCATCTATAATCCCTGCAACTACTATTGCTAAAACCGCAGAACCAAACCTACCATCAAAAGCAAATTTAATAGATGTTAAACCTATACATACGCCTACTAGTGTAAACATATTAGGTAAAATTGATCTTGTTTTTTTGTTCGCAACTAATTTGAAATTTTTATTTTGTTGTTCCATTTTATTTTTTTGCAATTAATGTCTCACCAGCAACTGCTCTTTGGTTTACTTTTACCAAAGGTTTGTAATTTTCAAAATAAATGTCTGCCCTACTACCAAATCTAATCATTCCTATCCGATCACCTTGGTTTAGTTTTTCTCCTTTGTTTGTCTCAGTAACAATACGCCTAGCAATCAAACCAGCAATCTGAACAACTACAACCTGATCACCATTACTATTTTTAATTTTATAATAATTTCTTTCATTGTCTTCGCTGGCTTTGTCTAGAGATGCATTTAAAAACTGACCAGGTTTATATAAAATTTCCTCAATTTCACCACTGCATGGAATTCTATTTACATGACAATCGAAAACATTCATGAACACGCTTACTTTGGTAAATTTTTTATTCTCTAAGGAAAGTTCTGAAGGACCATTAACTTCCTCTACTTTTATCACTAATCCATCAGCCGGACTTACAAGATAATTTTCATCATTAATTGGGAATCTTTCCGGGTCTCTGAAAAAATAGTAAACCCATATTGTAAGAATAACACCTATTAAACCTAAGAAACCACTTATTAAATATAAAACAAGTGTTCCAAGTCCAAAGATTACTAAAAACTTATAACCCTCGTTATGTATTTTCGGAAAAACTTTATCTATCATAATCCTTTATTTGATAATTTCTGATTAATATGTATATAAAAAGCAGAAATTCAATTACTAAGATTTATACATAAATATGAGCAAAATTAAGGTCAAAAACCCAATCGTCGAGTTGGATGGCGATGAAATGACAAGAGTAATTTGGGAGTTTATTAAGAATAAACTGATATTACCGTACCTAGATTTAGGTATTGAATATTACGATCTTGGTATGAAAAGCAGGGATGATACTTCAGATCAAATAACCATTGATTGTGCGAATGCAATTAAAAAGAATGGTGTAGGTATAAAGTGCGCAACAATTACTCCAGACGAAGCACGAGTTAAAGAATTTAATTTAAAAAAGATGTGGAGATCTCCAAACGGTACGATTAGAAATATCATTGGAGGAACTGTATTTAGAGAGCCCATTATTTGTAAAAATGTTCCAAGATTGGTACCATCATGGACAGATCCGGTGATTATTGGAAGACATGCATTTGGTGACCAATATAGAGCAACTGATTTTAAAGTTCCTGGCAAAGGAAAACTTGAAATTAAATGGACATCTGAAGACGGTAAAGATACTAAAAATTACGAGGTATTTAATTTCCCTGGATCAGGGGTGGCTTTATCAATGTACAATTTAGATAAATCAATAGAAGATTTTGCTCGATCTTGTTTTAACTATGGATTGATTAAAAAATGGCCAGTTTACCTTTCAACAAAAAACACAATTTTAAAAACTTACGATGGAAGATTTAAAGACATATTTCAAAGTGTTTTTGAAAAGGAATTTAAATCTTCATTTGAAAAGAATAATTTAACCTATGAACATAGACTTATAGATGACATGGTTGCTTGTGCAATGAAGTGGAGCGGTAAATATATTTGGGCTTGTAAAAACTATGATGGTGACGTTCAATCAGATACTGTTGCTCAAGGATATGGTTCTCTTGGACTAATGACAAGTGTCTTACTCGCACCAGATGGGAGAACAATGGAGGCAGAGGCTGCTCATGGAACTGTTACAAGACATTACAGAATGCATCAACAAGGAAAAGAAACTTCAACAAATCCTATAGCATCAATTTTTGCTTGGACTAGAGGACTTGCCCATAGAGGAAAATTAGATGCAAATGATGAGCTAATAAAATTTGCAAATACTTTAGAAACGGTTTGTATTGATTGTGTTGAAACTGGATCAATGACTAAAGACTTAGCAATTTTAATAGATACAAATCAAAAATACCTTACTACAAATCAATTTCTTGATGCAATTGATGGCAATTTAAAAAAGAAGTTAAATTAAGCTTTTAATCTTTTCAAAACTTTCTTCTATTTTATTTGAATGAACTCCACCTGCTTGGGCAAAATCAGATCTACCTCCACCACCTTTTCCACCAAGAATTTCTGAACCAGATTTTACAAACTTTATTGCGTCGTACTTTTTAGTCAAAGTATCTGTAACTCCTACTGCTAAACCAATTTTATCATCTTTAATTGCATATATAACAACTATCCCTTCTTTAATATCTTTCTTGCCTTGATCAACAAGTCTTCTTAATTCTTTAAAAGGTAAGTCATCTATTTTTTGAAATCTAATATTAATCTTTTTAATATTTTCATCTTTAACAATATTTTTTTTCTTATCTGATAAAATACTCTTTACTGTTATTTCCTCTAATTGTTTTGTCAGCTCCTTAATAGTAATCTTAAGGTCATCTGATTTTTTAATTGGTTTTCCTCCAAGTTTTGTAATTTCATTTGATAACGATTTGATAGTTTCTTCATTTTTTTGAGAGGACAAACTAGACATCTTATCTTTTGACTTAAGATATTCTTCAAGTTGTTTATCTCTCAATGCTTCAACCCGTCTTACACCCGCTGCTATTGATGACTGGCTGACTACTTTAAATTTACCAACCTCACTTGTGTTTTTTACATGTGTCCCGCCACATAGTTCTGTTGAAAAATATTTGTTACCTTCTTCACCCATAAACACAACTCTAACTTCATCTCCATATTTTTCTCCGAATAAAGCCATTGCCCCTTGTTCAATTCCCTCTTCAGGAGTCATTAGTCGTGTAACAACTTCCGTTTTTGAGTTTACAAACTTGTTTACATTTTCATCAATTTTTTTCATTTCTTCATCTGTAATTGGTTTCATGTGACTAAAATCAAATCTTAATCTATCTGGCGCAACTAATGATCCTTTTTGCATTACATGTTTTCCCAAAGTTCTTCTAAGAGATTCATGTAATAAATGAGTTGCTGAGTGATATGCTCTTATGTTTTGACGTCTTTCTTTGTTTATTTTTAATTCAACATTATCTTTAAGTTTAATTGTTCCTTTTGAAACTTTACCAAAGTGGACAAATAAGTTTCCAATTTTTTTTTGAACATCAATTACCTCAAATTCGTTTTCGCCTGAAGTTATCGTGCCTTTGTCACCAACCTGACCACCGGACTCCCCATAAAAAGGAGTCTGATTTAAAATAATTTGCCCTTCTTCTCCTTCTTTTAATTGTTGAGATTCTTTATCATCTTTTACAATTGCAGTAATACTTCCCTCAGCATGGTTGGTCTCATAACCTAAAAATTCAGTAGGACCAATTTTCTCTTTAAGATTAAACCAAATTTCACTGACTGAACTATCTCCTGAGCCTTTCCAATTTTTCTTTGCAAGCTCTCGACTTTTTTTCATCATCTCGTCAAATTTTTTATTATCTACTTGAAGAGATTTGTTCTTAAGAATATCTTCAGTTAAATCTAACGGAAAACCGTAAGTATCATAAAGTTTGAAAGCAACTTCTCCAGGAAGAACCTTGTCTATTTTTGAGATTTCATCATCTAAAATTTTCATACCTCTTTCTAATAAAACCAAAAATTTTTCTTCCTCCATTTTCAAAGTTTCTTTGATAAGTGACTCTGCCCTTTTTAACTCCGGATAATTTTTAGACATTTCATCTAAAAGAGTTTTGAAAATATTGAAAAAAATTGGTTCTTTAGATCCTAGTAAATGTGAGTGTCTCATTCCTCTTCTCATAATTCTTCTAAGGACATAACCTCTTCCTTCATTAGACGGCAAAACACCTTCAGCAAGTAAAAACGAACTTGCCCTTAAGTGATCAGCTATCACTCTAAAACTTGATAAATTATTTTCATTTGGTTTTACTTTTACAGTTTCTGAAATAGAATTAATTAATTTTAAAAAATGGTCGGTTTTATAATTATCATGTGTACCTTGAAGAAGTGCTGCCATTCTCTCAAGACCCATACCTGTATCTACCGAAGGTTTAGGTAAATCTATTCTTTTATCTTTGGAAACTTGTTCATATTGCATGAAGACCAAATTCCAAATTTCAATATATCTATCGCCATCTTGGCCTTTGCTCCCAGGAAGCCCACCTTTTAAATGATTTCCATGATCATAAAAAATTTCAGAACAAGGTCCACATGGACCTGTTTCACCCATTGACCAAAAGTTATCTGAGGTAGAAATTTTAATTATTCTATTTTCATTTAAGCCTGATATTTTTTTCCAAAGTTTAAATGCTTCTTCATCTTCATTAAAAACAGTAAAATAAAGTCTATTTTTATCTAATCCAAAATCTTTAGTTATCAAATTCCATGCAAGCTCAATTGCTCTCTCTTTAAAATAATCCCCAAAAGAAAAGTTTCCAAGCATTTCAAAAAATGTGTGGTGTCTTGGGGTGTATCCAACATTTTCTAAATCATTATGTTTACCGCCTGCTCTAACACATTTTTGTGAAGTGGTAGCTCTTTTGTAATCTCTTTTCTCCAAACCAGTAAAAACATTTTTGAATTGAACCATTCCGGAATTTGCAAACATCAATGTTGGATCGTTATTAGGAACAAGGTTGCTAGACTCAACTATTTTATGATCATTTTTCTCAAAATATTTGAGAAAAGTATTTCTTATTTCATTTAAGGTTTTTTGAGCCATTTTTTTAAAATACAGCTTTTTTAAATGATGTCTATAATCTTAAGGGGAAAAAGGCGCCTGTTACAGCGCCTTTTCTTAACTAATAATGACTATTTAGCTAATTCTTTTTTGCAGGAGGAGTCTCTTCTTTTTGGCTTGCTTCTATTTTCTCCTGATCAAGTGGGTTACCTTCAATTTTTTTAGTAATCACACCTGCTTTTTCTCTAATTGCCATCTCTATTTCAGCAGCAACTTTTGGATTTTGTTCTAAGTAGATTTTGGCATTTTCTCTTCCTTGGCCAATTTTCTCACCTTTGTATGCATACCAAGCACCAGACTTTTCAACAATCTCTGCTTTTGCACCAAGGTCAATTAATTCACCTACTTTACTAATTCCTTTTCCATACATTAGATCAAACTCAACTACTTTAAATGGTGGAGATACTTTGTTTTTAACAACCTTAACCCTTGTAGAGTTACCAATGATTGCATCTTTATCTTTTATCGCACCAATTCTTCTAATATCCATTCTTACAGATGAGTAGAATTTTAATGCATTTCCACCTGATGTAGTTTCAGGACTTCCAAACATAACACCTATTTTCATTCTGATTTGGTTAATGAAAATCATCATTGTGTTTGTGTTTGATATTGAGCTAGTTAATTTTCTTAAAGCCTGACTCATTAATCTTGATTGAAGACCTACGTGATGATCACCCATATCCCCTTCAATTTCAGCTCTTGGTGTTAATGCTGCAACTGAGTCAATAACTATTACAGAAATAGAACCTGACTTAACAAGTGTATCTGCTATCTCTAGTGCTTGCTCTCCAGCATCAGGTTGAGAAATTAATAATTCCTCTGTATTTACACCTAATTTTTTTGCATATACTGGATCTAAAGCATGCTCTGCATCAACAAATGCACATATTCCCCCAGCTTTTTGAGCCTCAGCTACTACTTGAAGTGCAAGTGTTGTTTTTCCAGAAGACTCTGGACCATAAATTTCGATAATTCTTCCTTTTGGTAATCCACCAATACCTAACGCTAAATCTAAGCTTAGAGAGCCTGTAGAAATAGACTCTATATCCATAGCTTTTTTCTGGCCAAGCTTCATTACAGAGCCTTTTCCAAAGTTATCAGTAATTTGATTGATAGCTGCGTCTAAAGCTTTATTTTTTTCCTTATTTTCCAAGTCTTTATCTTTCGCGGTTTTAACCACTTTTAAGTTATTTTTTGTCATTTGATGCCTCTTTTTTATTAATTGTTAACATACGAATCATAGATATAAATGTACACATTTTGTTCTCATTGGCAAGGATTAAAAAAAGGCTCTAAATTACTTAATAATCTTAAGGTATTTAGCGTTCAAAAGGCCTACTGATTTTAACAGCTCTAACTGTGACAATAGGAGGTTTCTTTCTGAATTAGCTAAATTGATTCTAGCTGTTAAAAGAATTGTGTTTGATTGAATAACATCAAGAGTAGTTCTTCCAAGTCCAGTTTCATATTCAACTGTGATCCCCTCGTGAGCAATTTCTGCCGCTTTCACCTGCGCACGAACAGATGATAGTAAACTATCTGAAGATTGAAACTTAGACCAGGCGCTTGCAACGTTTGTTTCATTAGTTCTAACAGCATTATCTAAAAGTAATTGTTTTCGATTTTGTAAATTCTTGCTCTTTTCAAGAGATGCTGAATTTTTTCCTCCTTGAAATATTGGCCAAGAAATTTCAGCACTTACCGTCTCTTGTTCTCTTTCATCATACGATGAGCTAAAATCGTCTGACTTTGAAGACTTAGCTGAAATAGTTGCTGAAGGTGAAAATTCAGAAAGTGCAATTTTAACATCTTTTTCAGATTGATCATACTCTAGTTTAGCAATTGTGAGATCTGGGTTATTCCCTTTTGAAATTTGAATTGCGTTTTGAAGTGATGTTGGAATATCAAATTCTATGTTTACATCTTCACTTAAATTTTCAATATCATTAAGTGGGCCTATAATTTTTTCATAAAGAAGTTTAGCGGTAACTAAATCATTTTGAGAGTTAATAAATTGTGCTTGTGCTCCAGCCAATGATGACTCTGATTGAGCTAAGTCTGCTAAAGTAATTATTCCGCTTTCAAGTCTATTTTGATCAGTTTCGACTTGTCTTTCTAATAGATCTAAATTTTCTTTATTTATCTTAAATTTCTTATTTGCTAAGATAACTCCTGTAAAAGCTTCAGCAGCACTTAAAATAACTTCTTGTTCTTTCTTTAATAATTTTGCTTTTGCTAAATTTACTCCAATTTTACTTTTTTCAAGATCTGCTTTTCCACCTAAACCTTGAAAAACTTTTTGCTCTATCGTGACAGTTTGTGTCTCGGTATCTACATCAGTAATAGAAGCATCTGTTCCATCACGATCAGTTAATTTTTTGGTAGTCGCTTCACTTTTTGTGCCGGTAATTGTAACAGAAGGCAAAAACTCACTTTTTGAAATTTTCAAATCCTCTTCAGATACTGAAATGTTTTTTCTCTCTGCATTTAATTCAGGGTTACTTAAGTAAGCATCTTGCAACGCTTTGTAGAAATCTGCAGCATACAAATTTTGTGTCAAAATAAATAAAATTAAAATTATTAATCTGAAAAAATTAAACATGTTTAAATTTCACCTTTTTAATTTCATGGTTTTCATTAAGATCTATAACTGCTGAAGAATATTTTGGAGCATGTTTAAACATGTTTTGAGTAATTCTTTGATAAGTCATCATAAAAGTTTCAACTTCTCTTTCGTTCATTATTTTTGAATTTTTTTTTGTTCCACTTTTCATTTTAAGTTTTTTTTCTTGTTTCAATCTCCATCTTTTTAATAATTTAAAATTTTTAGCTTTTAAATATAACAGACTATCTAACTGATCAAAGAGTTTTGAATATTTAGATTTAAGTTGATTATTAACATAACTTCTCCAAATCTTTTTTTTGTCTGCATTTTTTTCTAAAACATTTATCGGTCTATTTAAAGATCTACTACCTTCAGCCCTAGCACCAACACACCAACCCTCTAAAATTAAAATATCTGGTTTCTTTTTTAATTTGAACCAACTATTTTTTTTGCACCTGTCATCAATTGACTTATCAAATTTCGGAACACTAATTGATCTAAATGTATTTTTTTTAACTTTCCTAAAAAGATTAATCATTAATTGTATGTCATGTGTGCCTGGAACCCCTCTTGTAAGTAACAAAGGATGTTTATTTTTCGATAATAAAATTCTTTCATTTCTAGTTTTATAAAAATCGTCTATAGAAATTTTAAAAACCTGTAATTTAAAATATTTGACAAGTACTAATCTTAATAAAGTTGAAATTGTTGTTTTTCCAGTACCCTGGCCTCCTGCAAGACCCACGAGCAAAGTTTTTTTATTTTTCCTTTTTTTGTTAATCCAAAAACATAAAGGAATTATATGAGATTTTATCATTTGATCTTTGTTTTTGAACTTTTCTTTTTTTGTTTCTTGAGACTGTATATATTTTACGCAATCTTTCCTTACTTTTTCAAAACACTCTCTATAATTTTGCATCTTATTTTTTTTGGTCTAATGGATGATTTTCACCATTATTGACTGGAACATCTTTTAAAGCAAAAGTATCTATGTCGTCAACACATGCAATGTTTATTCCATAAATTTTTGGATTAATTCTTGGTCTATTGTGAGTATGAATACCACATATAGAACAGAAATAGTGTTTGGCAACTTTTGTGTAATATTGGTAAAGTTTTAATATTTTTTCACCCTTAATTAATTTGAAATCGTTTTCCCCTACTACACCAATTATGTATCCTTTTCTTTTGCATAAAGAACAATTGCATCTCATGAATTTTTCGATGCCTGTTTCAGGTATTTTTACTTCAGCTTCAACTTCACCACAATGACATGTTAATTTTTTAATCATTTTTCAATTCTATCCATCTTGTGATTTTTACCATCATTAACTCTTACCTTAAGTTCAAATAATTCTGTGGTTGATATATCTTCCAAACATCCAACGTTTACTCCATATGTATTTGGATCGCTCCTTCTCAAATTATGAGTATTTATTCCACAAACAGAACAAAAAAAGTGCTTTGCAGCTTTTGTATTGAATTGGTAAAATTTAATTTTTTCTGCACCCTTAACTATTTCTAAATCTTTCTTATCCACTATTGTTGTTATAGAGCCTTTTCTTTTACAAATAGAGCAGTTACATCTGTAATAATCATTTGATTTTTCATTTAATTTTATTTTTATTTCTATTGCTCCGCAGTGGCATGTTAATTTTTTCATCTCCTTTTTACTCTATCTCTTGTAAAAGTTATCCACAACGTATCAAAATGTAGTTTCGGTGTTCACGTTTTGATTCACTTTTGATTCAATTTCAGACTCAAAATACAACCTATTTGACTATATCAATTTATTAGGCTATTAATTATAAAAGAACAAAATAAGAACATTTATGAAGCTAACTATACCCTATTACTTACATAAAGCTGGAGCAGGTTTTCCTTCACCAGCTACAGACTACATTGAGGAAGACATAGATCTAAATGTTCACCTCATAAAGAATGTTCCTGCAACATTTATAATTAGGGTGCAGGGGAAATCTATGGTCAACGCTGGAATTTATGATGGAGATCTATTAGTTGTAGACAAAAGCCTAAAGCCTAAAAACTTTTCTACTGTTATAGCGAATGTTCATGACGAACTTGTTGTTAAAAGTTTTGTCAAAGAAAACGATAAACAATTTCTAACTTCTGGATCTAAAAAATTTGAGGATAGAATTTTAATAAATGAAGAAGCAGATGTTTTTGTTTGGGGGGTCGTAACTTATGTCATCCACTCTGTATACTAAAAAAATTGCATTGATAGATTGTAATTCTTTCTATGTTTCTTGTGAAAGATTGTTCAACCCAAAAATAAGAAGACTACCTGTGGTAGTTCTTTCTAATAACGATGGGTGTATAATATCAAGATCTAACGAAGCTAAAGCCTTGGGGATTAAAATGGGAGAACCTTATTTTAAAGCAAGAAATATTATTATAAAAAACAATGTTCAAGTATTTTCTTCAAACTATTCTCTATATGGGGACATATCACGAAGAGTAATGCGAACACTAAAAAGATTTAACTCAAAAATAGAAGTTTATTCTATTGATGAAGCTTTTTTAGATTTGTCTAATTTTTCAGATAAAGAAGTAAAAGATGTTGGTAAAGAAATTAGAAACACTGTTTTACAATGGACCGGTATACCAACTAGTATCGGAATAGCTGAAACTAAAACTTTAAGTAAGGTTGCAAATCATATAGCGAAAAAACAAAAGTCAGGTGTTGTAAGTTTGGTCAATATTAAGGACTTAGACCCAATATTAGAAAAAGTTGAAGTAAGAGATATATGGGGAGTTGGAAAACAACTCTCAAAGTTTTATATCAAAAATGGAATTTATAATGCAAAACAATTAAAGAATGCTTCAAATACTTGGATTAAAAAAACAAAAAACGTTCTTAGTTCAAGAACTGCTATGGAGCTTAGAGGTGTTCCTTGTATTGAAATTGAAACTAAACAAACAAAAAGGAAAAGTTGTTGCGTATCAAGATCATTTGGAAAGAAAGTAGAAAAACTCAGAGAACTGAAAGAGTCTGTAACAAGTTACTGCTTAAATGCAGCAGAAAAAATTAGATCCGAGTCACTAGTCTGTAAGTCTATCACTGTTTTTATAAGAACAAGTCCTTTTCAAAATAAAGGTATATTTTATTCAAATTCAAAAACGATCGATTTTCCTATTGCCACAAACAATAGTATTGAAATAGTTAAAAATGCTCTTATAGGTCTTGACCTAATATACAAAGATGGATTCAAGTATCAAAAAGCTGGTATAATTTTGTCGGGTTTATCTGACTCTGAAAAAGGAAATAGTTTATTTAAGTCTACAAAAGATGAAAGAATTAAAAACTTAATGCAATCTATTGATAACACTAACTATAGGTATGGAAGATCAACAATTAGCTTGGCAAGTGCAGGAATAAATAAAAAATGGAGTATGAGAAGACAATATTCCTCAAAAATTGATACAGCAGATTTTTATTCTTTACCTAAAATACTGGCAAACTAGTACTGACGAACATCTCCAATGTTTGAGAGTGATGCATTAAATTCTTTGATGTTTTCTCTATTGGATAAATTAAAAATAATAAATAAAAATATGATAAGTAAAAATAGAGGAAAGATAGTAATTAAGGAAATATTTTTATTTATGATGGCAAAATAAATTACAAAAAACAAAATTGATCTTATAATAACATTAAACTTAAAAACAGAAATAATGGATAAACTGTGTTTAACTAAATTTAAAAAGCTCATTTTAGAAGGCCCAAAATAACGTTTACCTCTAGTTGATTTAATGGATCCAAAACTTTTTTCAATTTTAACAAGGGATCCAGAAAAACTATTCCAGGAAGATTTTTCAATAATAAACTTTTTAACAACTGATTTCGGTAAACAAGTGAAATTTCCAAATTTAATACTTTTTCCTGTAAAGAAGTATGTCAAAAATTTATGGACTACATAAAAAAAGGTAAAAATTGATCCTTCAGATCTTTTAATTCTTTCACCGACTATTGCTTTATCAACGTAATAATCCGTACTTTCTATAAATTTACTAATTTCATCAGGTCTGTCCTCCCCGTCACCATCCATCGGAATTACATAGTCAAAATCCTCTTTATCATAAATATATTTCAAACCAGTCGCAATTGATCTGGCATGACCAACATTTTTTAATAAACTGATAACTTCAACTTTGATTTCCTCAGTAGAGTATTTTTTATCGTCATATTTCTCAGTTGAACCATCATTAATTATAAAAATTGAGAACTTACAATTAATGTTTTTTACCTTCAAATTTATATCTTCAACAAGTTTTTCAAGAGACTGCCAATCGTTATAAACTGGAATTAAGATTATTATTTTTTTCATCTATAACCTACACAAACTTTTTTAGTACAAATATATGCATTTAGTAGATCAACATTTTTTTGGTTTATTTTACCAAGCCATACTGGTCTTCCCTCCATATGATAAGATATATTACCTGCGTACCATTCATCTCCTAAAACTACGTTAATTTTCTCTGTGAAATCTTTTTGCCAAACTTGAAGAACTTTATTAGCTTCAATCTTGCCCTGATAATCAGTTCTTTTATTTTCATTAATGAGTGAGACCAGACCATATGTAATTGGAGATAATAAAAACAAAATTAAAAATGGTTTGAAAAATTCTTTAAATGTTTGTTCGTCATCTTTAATATCAAACATACTTAAAATAAGGACACCGAAAAAAAGATAAAAAGGTGTCATCCACATTGTTCTTATTTTTGAGCCAGTTACCACTGAAGTTACAAACATTAAAAGAATTGGAAGAAAGTTTATGAGTAAAATAAAATGTTTTTTTTTATCCTTTATATCAAATCTTATTTTTATTTTTTTTATTATAAAATAACAAAGAACAAAAAAAGGAATTAAAATTCCAATTTGTTTTATCAAAAATATAATTGGAAACTTTAAGTGATTTAAAAAACTATAGTCTACCAATCCAGCTCTATTAAAAGCATATTTAATTGTTACAAAATCATTTTGAAAAAGCCAAATCAAATGAGGGACTAACAAAACAAAAAATATTTCAATTGGTAAATAATGTTTAAAATCTATTTTCCTAGTTTTTGTTATGAAAAACTCATTGGCAAAAATCATTACTACTGATAACAGTAAATAAGCGAATAAGTACTTTGTTAAAAAACCAATTGCAGCCGTAACACCTAACAAAATTAATATTACAGTGTTTGAATCTTTCTTCATATACAATTTCCATGAAAGGTAAACCGTAAGAGCCCAAAAAGGTAATTGGCAAACATTTACGTTAAATTCAGGTGTAGTAAAATTGTAAAAATATATTCCTTCTAAAATTAAAACTGAAAAAAAACTTAAAGTTTTATTTTGAAAAAATTCATTTGAAAATACCCATACAATATAGAAAGCTAGTATTACAAAAATTTGACTTAAAAAATAATATGCAATGTCATTGCTTCCGAAAAGAAAATAAAAAAATTCAACAAAGAAAGCGCTCACCGGCGGATGTTTGTTATATCCCCAATCTAGATTACTACCCCAGGCTAATGCTTCTATTGTATCTAATGGTAAATTATTATTTGTTATTGAAGGAATCAAAGTCCAAACAAATAAGTGTGTAATTAAAAAAAGATAGAATAAATTACTTATATTCTTTTTTTTAAACATATATCTATATATTTATACAATTAATGGTTTCTTGACACCATTTAATTGCTGAATATACTGCGAGCGCTTTAGAAATTAAAATGGTTAAAATTTCAAAAAACTACGTTCCAAAAGAATCAGAAAAATATATGTGTGAGAAACATAAGCTGTTTTTTAAAAACAAATTATCGGAGTGGAAGAAAGATCTTATAAGATCAAATAACGAAGCTCTATATAATAGCTCAATGGATGACAATAGCACATCAGCAGACATTGTAGATCAAGCAAGTTCATACACTGACAAAAATGTTGAGATGAGAGCTATAAATAGACAGATAAAACTTATATCTAAAATCGATGCTGCGCTAAGAAGAATTAAAGATGGAACATATGGTTTCTGTGAAGATACAGGTGAACCAATTGGAATTAAAAGACTAATTGCTCGTCCTGTAGCAACATTAAGTATTTCTGCTCAAGAAAAACATGAAAAAGAGGAAAAAGTTTACGCAAGTGATGTTTAAGGGGAGGGTATTTTTTCTCCTTTATTCATAAAATCGTAACCTTTGATAACCGCTGCTCTTCCTGCAATATCATTATACCATCTCGTCAAATTTTTGTATTTCTTTAAACCGATATTATGCCAGTCATGCCTAGCAATCCATGGCCATGTAGCTATGTCAGCAATTGTGTACTCTTCACCCGCTAAAAATTTTGATTGTGATAATCTTAGATCTAAATCGTTATAGATTGCCTTTGAAATTTTAAAATATCTATCTTCCCCAAATTTACTTTTTCCAGGATTATAATGATGAAACTGGTGATGTTGACCTAACATTGGTCCAACATATCCCATCTGGGCCATTAACCATTGATTGATTTGGTCTCTATTTTTTTCGTCATAAAACTTACCACTTTTATTACCCAGGTAGATCAAGATTGCACCAGACTCAAAAATTGTTTTATCGTTATCATGATCTTTAATTACAGGGATCTTATTAAATGGGCTTATCTTTTTAAACTCAAGGTTAAATTGTTCATTTTTAAACAGATTAACCTTCGTAACTTTGTAATCGTATTGAATTTCCTCAAGCATAATTGAGATCTTTTTTCCATTAGGCGTATCGGCTGTAAAAAGCTCAATCACTTTTAACGCCAAGTCTGTTTTTTATAGCTTTTGAAGATGTTGTAAACTCAAAACGATATTTCTCATTTGGCCTAGCTAATTTGAAACATGCCCTTGCTGCCAAAGCCCCTTCGTGGAAACCTGATAAAATTAATTTTAATTTCCCTGGATAGTTACAAATATCACCAACAGCATAAATCCCTTTTTGGTTTGTTTCGAATTTTTCGGTATCAACTTCAACTGTTTTTTTATCAATATTCAGCCCCCAATTTGCGATTGGTCCCAACTGCATAATAAGACCAAAAAAACCCAGCACATAGTCTGTTTTTAAATTTTTAATATTTTTATCATCATCTTCAATATCTATACTTTCAATTTTATTTGAACCATTTAGTTTTTTTAATTGAAACTTGGTAAAAAGATTTATTTTTTTTGATTTTGTTAATTCATGAACTTTATCAACAGTTGCCTGAGCGCCTCTAAATTCATCCCTTCTATGTATCAGATTAACATTACAATTATTTGACAATTCAACAGCCCAATCTAAAGCACTGTCTCCACCACCAAAAATTGAAACTGTTTTACCTTTAAAAATATTTTTATCCTTAATTGAATATAAAATTGATTTATCTTCAAATTTCTCGTGTCCTTCAACTGTAAATTTTCTTGGTTCAAATGATCCAACTCCGCCCGCAATTATGACGTTTGGTGTAGTAAACAAAGTTCCTTTATTTGTCTTAACAATCCACTTGTCACTATCTTTTTTTACTTCATCAACTCTTTCAGATAAATGAAATTTAATATCAAATGGTTTTAGTTGATTAATTAAATTATTAGTAAGCTCTTCACCTGTACATTCTGGTACTGCTGGAATATCATAAATTGGTTTGTCAGGGTAAAGTTCTATACATTGTCCGCCTATTTTATCTAAGTTATCAACGATCTCACAATCTAAACCAATTAATTTTAATTGGTGTGCAGTAAAAAGACCAGTTGGTCCAGCTCCAATAATTAACGCATCTGTTTTTATCATTAAGTTTGTTTTTCTGGCATGTCTACTACCAAACCATCTAAATCATCTGAAACAATTATTTGACAGCTTAGTCTGCTATTTTTTTTTGGCTCATAAGCTTGATCTAACATATCGTCTTCACCTTCATTTTTTTTGTTAATCTTATCAAACCAATCTTCTTTGACATAAACATGGCAAGTTGCACAAGCCATGCTTCCTCCACAATCTGCATCAATTCCAGGTATATCATTTTGAACGGCACCTTCCATAACGGTTAGTCCGTTTTGAACGTCTACTGTATGGTTCGTTCCATTATGTTCTATGTAAATAATTTTTGCCATTAAATTTATATAAGCACAAAAAAAAATAGGGCAAGTGGTTAAACTCGCCCTATTTTAAAATTAAGATAATTTTAATTATCTAGCTCTCGCTGGTGTACTTGAAACTGCAGCTGCCCAAATAACTAGACCGAATGCGATCTTGTTAATAAAGTCAGCTAAGTTGTAAATGATGTTCAATGAAGCTGCATCAATTCCACCTGTTAGGTAACCAAAAATGTAACCTAATGGGTAAATTGCCCAACCGATTGTTACGATCATTCTCATTGCACCGAAAGCTGTAACAAGTGCTTTGTTACCACTCTTAGATGCTGCTTTACCAGCTTCACCTGAGAATACTTCATATAAGATGTAGATCCATCCAGCCATACCGATTACGAAACCAAGTGTAGCGTTGATGTAACCTGCTTCTCCTAAGTATCCACCTACTAGCATTACTACTGATCCGATTAGTAATCTCCAGAAAATTCCTGAAGGTACTTTTCTTATCGCTGCTAATATTAGATAAAACTCAATCATTTGTAACGGTACTGTAATTAACCAGTCAATGTATCTGTACACTGTTGGTGAGTCACCTGTAATGATCCATACTTCTCTCATGTACATGTAGTGAACAAATGCAACACCTGTTACTAGACCCGCAACTGTTATAGATGTTTTCCAACCACCAGCTACTGAACCTCTTTCCATGAAGAAAAAGACAGTTGCTGCAGCCATACCCATAGAAATTAACCAAAATGATATTCCTACAAGGTCATCCGTAGCTAACAGAACAGTGTCTGCTGCGTTTGCCGCACCAGCAAAGCCCACTAGAGCTAATGCTGCTAATGCAAACAATTTTAGTTTATTCATAAAAAACTCCCTCTTTAGTTAGTTTTTTGTTAGTTTAAATTTAAACTACGACCTAAACTCAATTTAGATCAAAGTTGGGGTCCTAATATCAAATATAAAGAGTTATTAGAAGAGTTATTTAGGACTAATTTAGGTTGATTTTACTGACTTTTTGAAATTAAATGCAACTAACACGTAGAAAAAGCCTTAAATAACAAGATTTTTGAGTCATTTATTATGAGCAAGAAATTTGAGCAAATTTACAACCAATCTCTAACAAATCCAGAGGAATTTTGGAGAGAAATATCAGAAGATATATTTTGGTTTAAAAAACCCACAAAGATTTTAAATAAATCCAATCCTCCATTTTACAAATGGTTTGAAGATGGATCCACAAATACTTGCTACAACGCTCTCGATTTCCATATTGATAATGGTCTGGGAGAAAAAACTGCACTTATTTACGACAGTCCAATTACAGGTAATAAAGCAAAGTTTAATTACAATGAACTTAGATCAAAAGTTTCAAAGTTTGCAGGAGCTTTAAAAAATCAAGGACTTCAAAAAGGTGATAGAGCTATAATTTATATGCCAATGGTTCCTGAGGCAGTTATAGCTATGCTGGCGTGTGGTAGAATTGGAGTTATTCACTCAGTTGTATTTGGAGGCTTTGCCTCTAACGAACTTGCAAGTCGTATAGACGACAGTAAAGCCAAAATATTAATTACTTCATCATGTGGATTTGAACCAGGTAGAACTGTAGAATATAGACCACTTGTTGACGGTGCTTTAAAACTTGCAAAACATAAAGTGGATAAAATAATTTTCTTACAAAGAAAAGGTCATGAGATAAAGCTTAACCCACCTCATGAAATTAGTTGGGATGAGGCACTATCAAACGCAAAAGAAACTAATTGTGTTGAAATGAATTCAAATGATTATGCATATATCCTCTATACTTCAGGTACTACTGGAGTACCAAAAGGAATTGTAAGAGATATTGGCGGACATATTGTTGCTTTAAAATGGACAATGAAAAATATTTATAACATTGATCAGGGTGATGTTTGGTGGTCAGCGAGTGATATAGGTTGGATAGTTGGTCACTCCTACATAGTTTATGCACCATTATTTAAAGGTTGTACAACTGTGTTGTTTGAAGGAAAACCTGTTGGTACACCAGATGCTGGGGCTTTTTGGAAAATAATTTCTGATTACAATGTAAAATCTTTATTTACGGCACCAACAGCTTTTAGAGCGATTAAAAAAGAAGATCCTGAAGGCAAATTTTTTTCTAAGTATAATCTTTCAAAATTTGAAAGTCTTTTTCTTGCAGGTGAAAGAGCGGACCCTGATACAATCAAATGGGCAGAAAATTTGTTAAAAGTTCCAGTAATAGATCATTGGTGGCAAACTGAAACTAGCTGGGCAATAAGTTCAAATTGTACAGGCATTGAAATGATGAAAACGAAATATGGCTCTGCATGTAAAGCTGTTCCTGGATATGATGTGAAAATAATTAAATCAGATCAATCATTGGCTAAACCAAATGAAATGGGTGATATTGTTGTAAAATTACCTTTGCCTCCAGGAACTTTTCCAACACTTTGGAATGCTGACAAAAGGTATAAAGAAAACTATATGTCCAATTATGCCGGTTACTATCAAACCTATGATGCTGGGCATATTGATGAAGATGGATATATCTGGATCATGTCTAGAACAGACGATATCATTAATGTTGCGGGTCACAGATTATCAACAGGTGCTATTGAGGAAGTTTTATCTGAGCACCAATCGGTAGCTGAATGTGCTGTTTTAGGAATTTCTGATAAACTTAAGGGGCAGCTACCAATCGGTTTAGTTGTATTAAAGGCGGGAGTAGAAAAAGACAATGAAACTATCTCTAAAGAATGTATTAAAATGGTCAGAGACAAGATTGGACCTGTCGCGGCTTTTAAAGTTGCGATAGTTATTAAAAGACTTCCAAAAACAAGATCAGGTAAAATTTTAAGAGGAACGATCAGAAAGATTGCAGATAATGTTCAATATAAATTACCCCCGACTATAGACGATCCTGCAATTTTAGATGAAATAAAAGAAGATCTGATAAAGAATAATATCTTAAAGAGTGTATAAAATTAGTAATTCATGAAAATTAACCTACTCATAACAGGTGGTTTAGGATACATAGGATCTTTTACTGCTAAGAATATTTTTGCAAGGAACAAAAAGAAAACTTATATTGTAGATAATTTATCAAGAGGAAATTCATTTGCGAAAAAATACTCAAACAGCAAAATATTAAATGTTTCAGAAAAAAAAACTCAAGATTTTATAAAAAATAAAAAGATCAATACTATTTTACATCTAGCAGCACTTACTTGCGTGAGAGAAAGTATTTATAATAAAGACAAATATTACAAGAGTTTTAAATCTCAAAAAAAATTTATCAAATTACTCAAAAAGACTGATGTAAGATATTTTATTTTTTCAAGTTCTTTGTCTGTATTTGAAGGAAGTAAAATAAAGAAGAATTTATCTCCATATTCTAATTATAAATTAAGAATGGAAAAATATCTTAAGAAAATTTCGTCAAAAAATTTTAAAGTAATTGTAATAAGATATCCAAATATAATAGGATCTGATCCGTCTGGAAAGTTAGGTGAAAAAAATAATTTTATTAGTCGAATCGTGCCCTTTTTTTACAAAAATATCTTAGCAAAGAAAAAAAATTTATTATTTTACGATTTTAAAAAAAGGAAATTTCCTCAAAGAAGTTATATGCATGTAGACGATATTTCTAAAATCAATATAGATGTCATTAATAATTTTAAGAGATTTAATAAAAACTTTTATATATTCAATGTATCAAATAGAAAACAATATTCCAATTTCCAAGTTTTAAAAGAACTTTCAAAATTAATGAATGTAAATCCAAACTATGAGATAAAGCAGATAAGCAAAAAAGAGAGCATTACACAAATTTATAAATCAGGAGACGATATATCGAAATATATAGATTATAAACCTAAGTATTTAAATCTTAAAAAAATTTTAAAAACCAATTTAAAGTGGTTTAAAAAAATATATTAATTTGCATCTAAAAGATGGTTAAAACAATTTGTTTTATATTTCATAAATGCTGAAGGATTGTTTTATAATATTTGTTAAGATTAATTTCGAAGTTAAAGCGATCCAAATTTTTATATCCTATCTCAATTTTTTTATGCATAATCTTTTTATTTCTCAAGATCTTTAATATTAATTTTGAAAGAATTTGATAATCTTTAACTTTAAATAAATATCCTGCCTTTCCGTTTAAAAGAATCTCTCTAGGACCTGTTGGACAATTTGATGATATAATAAATTTCTTCAAAACTTGGGCTTCTAGCAACACATTTGGCAATCCTTCATACAATGAAGTTAAAATAAAAATATCAGACGATTTAATCAAATTATAAGGATTTGTTTGGTACGGAACTATTTTAACTTTTTTATGCAAATTGTTTTCATTTATATAATTAAGGAGTAAATTTTTCTGTTTTCCGTATCCC
>CACESO010000006.1 GCA_902562205.1 uncultured Pelagibacteraceae bacterium
TCTGAGCCTAAAAAAGTAGGTGCTTTTAAACTTCCATCACTTGATTTCCTTAAGATTCCAGAAAAGAAAGTTAAAAATGCGAAAGAAGAAAAAAAAGTTGATGCTGATTTTTTGGAAAAAGTATTGTTAGATTTTGGTGTACAAGGAAAAATAACAAAAATAAGTACGGGTCCAGTTGTTACTCTTAATGAGTTTGAGCCTGCTGCGGGAGTTAAAGTCTCAAAAATCGTAAACCTCTCTGAAGATATAGCGAGAAATACAAGCTCTGAGTCTGCAAGGATTTCTACAATTCCAGGATCTAGTACTATCGGTATTGAGCTCCCAAATTCATCTCGAGACAATGTTATGTTAAGAGAAATAATATCTAGTCCAAAATTTAACAATAAGGATTTAAAATTACCGATAGCTCTTGGTAAAAGTATTTCTGGTCAACCATTAATTGGAGATTTAACTTCAATGCCACATCTTCTAATTGCTGGTACCACCGGCTCTGGTAAATCTGTATGTATAAATACGATTATTCTTTCATTGCTATACAGACACAAACCAGAAATTTGTAAGTTCATTTTAATTGATCCTAAGATGTTAGAGCTTTCGACATATGAAGGAATTCCCCATCTGTTATGTCCTGTGATAACTGAGGCAAAAAAAGCTGCCTCAGTTTTGGGTTGGGTAGTAAAAGAAATGGAAAATAGATACAAATTAATGACTAAGGTTGGCGTTAGAAATATTGACAGTTACAACGCTAAACATAAAGTTTCTATGCCTTACATTGTAGTTATAGTAGATGAAATGTCAGATCTTATGTTGGTTGCTAGTAAGGACATTGAAAATTGTATTCAGAAACTTTCTCAAATGGCAAGGGCCGCAGGTATTCATATAATCATGGCAACGCAAAGACCAAGTGTTGATGTAATAACGGGTACTATCAAAGCAAATTTTCCAACTCGTATATCTTTTCAAGTGTCTTCAAAAATTGATAGTAGAACAATTCTCGGAGAACAAGGTGCTGAACAATTATTAGGGAAAGGGGATATGCTTTTCATGTCTTCAGCTAATCGAATTACAAGAATCCATGCGCCATTTGTTTCGGATAATGAAATTGAAAAAATAAATTCTTTTCTTAAATCACAAGGAGATCCGGAATATGTTGATGAAATTTTAAATTTATCTTCTGAAAGTCCATCTGAGGATGGATCTGACGACTCAGATCAAGATGATGAGCTTTACAATAAAGCCCTCGAAATAGTCAAATCTGAGGGAAAAGCATCAACCTCCTTTTTGCAAAGAAAACTTCAAATAGGTTACAATAGGGCCGCGAGAATAATAGATATTATGGAAAGTAGAGGCATTGTAAGTAAAGCTAATCATGTTGGCAAAAGAGAATTGTTGTAATGAGAGCAATTTTTCTGATTTTAATCATTTTTTTTATATTTGCTCAAAAACATGCTTACACAGAACCTAAAATCATTAAAAAAATTTCTGAGATTGAAAATTTTACATTTGATTTTGAACAACTAATTAACGATAAAAAAGAAACTGGTAACTGTATTATTTCATTCAATAATAAAATGATGTGCAAATACGATGAGACTGGGAAGTTAATCGTATCTAATGGAAAGACACTTTTAATCAAAAACAAAAGCTCAAATTTTGCGAATACTTATAAAACTGAAAATACTTACTTTAAATATTTTCTTAATAAAGAATTTTTAATCTCGAAAATTGTGGGAAATGTAGTCGAAAAAGAACAAAATTTTCTCCTATTAATTAATGATCAAAGTAATCAATTAAGTATTTTTTTTGATAAAAAAAATTACTTAATTAAAGGATGGGAAACTATTGATTTATATGGCAATAAAGTAAGGTCCAATATTATCGTTAAAAATATTAATCAAGAATTGTCTGATAATATTTTTAATCTTAATCTTTATAACTAGCTAGCTCTGATATTAAGGTTTTCTTCTTTAAAAATTTTCATCCCTCTTGCTAAATAATTTTTTATCGCATTAGGATGATCTAGTGTACAAGTATGAACCCACATTCTTTTGATTTTTTTTTCAAAGGATTTTAAAATTGCAGTTGTTAAAGCATAACCACCAACTCCTTTACCAAAATAATCTTCAAACAAACCTAAGTATGCAAGTTCTGTCTCATTTTTTTCTGGATGATGTATAAGTTCAAAATATCCAACTAAATCTTCGCCATTCTTTATTACGTAGGTATCTAGATTTTTATTTGAGACATAATTTGACCACTGAAGATCTGTCCAAATCAATCTATCAGTCCATCGATATTTCTTACCAATTTGTTTATAGAAAAACTTGTTCAGTTGGAAATCTGGTTTTGTTTTTTCCACGGAATAATTGTCCTCTGGCTTATCTTTTTTAATTAGATCATTGATATTTTTTAATTCTAAAAAATTTCTTTTTACACTTATTATCATTGAACCATTCTCCCTACTTTTTCACCACCAAACAAATGAAAGTGTAAATGAGGCACTTCTTGGCCACCATTTTCTCCTACGTTTGATAAAGTTCTAAATCCTTCATTATCGATGCTCGATATTCCAATCTTTTTTGCAACAGTTGAAATTCCTTTCATAAGTCCAACTATTTCGTCTGAACTTGCTTTAGAGGTAAAATCCTCTAAATTTACATATTTGCCTTTTGGAATTACCAAAGCATGAACTTTTTTTTGTGGATTTATATCATGAAAAGATAAAACAAATTCGTCCTCATAGATTTTTTTGCATGGTATCTCGCCTCTCAGGATTTTTGCAAAAATGTTATTATCGTCGTAGCTCATTTTTTTCTTTTATCTAGTTCTTTCATGACATCTTCCATTTTGACGTTATTTGCTTCGAGATACACAATCAGATGATACAATACATCGGCTGTCTCATGAACTTTATTTGTATTATTTTCCACAGCCTCAATTAATTCTTTAACTTCCTCTTTTACCTTTTCTACTGACAATTCTTTGTTAGCTAATAATTTATTTGTATAAGATTCGCTTTGAGGTTTAGTCTTCCTCTCTCTTACCATTAAAATAATATCTTCCAGAGTTTTAAGCATATTATGTTCTAACAGGAATTCCTTTAGACTCCAAATATTGCTTTGCTTCTTTCACTGAGTATTTGCCATAATGAAAAATTGATGCTGCAAGAACTGCACTAGCTTTACCTGATTTAATACCCTCTACTAAGTGATCAAGATTTCCAACACCGCCAGATGCAATTAGCGGAATATTTACTTTTGACGATATCCTAGACATCAATTCAATGTCGTAACCAACCTGTGTTCCATCTCTATCCATTGAAGTAACCAACAACTCACCAGCTCCGCTATCTTCCATTTTTTTAGCATATTCCAATGCATCAATGCCGCTATTGTTTCTTCCTCCATGAGTGAAAACTTCCCACTTATCTCCTTTTTTTTTTGCATCTATTGCAACAACAATACACTGGGAACCAAATTTTTTAGAACTATCTACTACAACTTTAGAATTTTCTACTGCAGCAGTATTAATTGAAACTTTGTCAGCTCCACAGTTCAATAATTTATTAATATCATCAACGCTTCTTACTCCACCACCTACTGTTAGGGGCACAAAACATTTCTTTGAAGTGTTCTCGACAACCTCATAAATAGTATCCCTATTCTCATTTGAAGCAGTAATATCTAAAAAACAAATTTCATCTGCTCCACCATCACTATAGATTTTTGCTTGCTCAACAGGATCGCCAGCATCTTTCAGATCAACAAAGTTTATACCTTTAACTACACGACCATTTTTAACGTCTAAGCAGGGTATAATTCTATTTTTAAGCATCTTCTTTAGCCAGCTCCTCCAGTTTAATATCACCATCGTATATTGCTTTGCCAACTATAACACCTTCAATATTTTTTAATGTCTTAGCTTTTTTGATATCCTCTATTGATGATACCCCGCCAGAAATTAGTACAGGACAATTTGAAATTTCAGCAACTTTTAGTGTTTCTTCAAAATTCGGACTTTCTTTTGTACCATCTTTATTAATATCAGTAAAAATTAATCTACTAATACCGTAGTCGTTTACTTCAGTTAAAAAATCTAAAGTTGATATGCCTGAACTTTCTTTCCAACCTGATAAAGAGAGTTTTCCATCTTTTGCGTCCAAACCCAATGCAATTTTTTTTGGAAATTTCTTACAAGCCTTTTTCAAAAAAGTTTTATCTTTAATGGCCGCACTTCCTAAGATTATTTTATCTACACCTATATCAGCATATTCTTGAATACTATCAAAATCTCTCACGCCTCCTCCTACTTCTACTTTAAAATCAAATTTACTCACGATCTCTTTAATGATATCAAGATTAACTGTTTCTCCCGCCAAAGCTCCATCAAGATCAACAATGTGTAAATTTTTAAACCCTTTATCAATAAATTGTGTTGCCTGTTCGACTGGTGACATTTGGTATTCTGTCTTTTGACTAAAATCACCTTTAATTAATCTTACACACTTTTTATCTTTAATATCAATTGCTGGAAATATTTTCATTTATAAATTTATAAAGTTGTCGATTATTTTTAATCCAGTTTTATCACTTTTTTCTGGATGAAATTGGGTGCCAAAAATATTTTCTTTTTCAACTGCGCAAACATGTTTTGACGAATAGTCAGTTGTTGCTGATATTGAATTTTTGTCAGTTGGGACAAACTCATAACTGTGAACAAAATACATGTGTGATTTATCTTTTATATCTTTAAAAATTTTACTACCTTTAACTATGTTTATTTGGTTCCATCCAATGTGGGGAAGCTTATATTTGCCATTTTGATTATCTATTTTTGTAACTTTGCCTGAGATCCAGCCCAATCCCTTTGTCTCTGACTCTTCATATCCAACATCAGCGAACATTTGTAATCCAACACATATTCCAAGAAGAGGTTTTTTCTTATTCATTACAAAGTCATTTAGGCAGTCTACAAGTCCATTAATAGATTGTAATGCATCTACACAACTTTTGAATGACCCCTGTCCCGGCAAAACAACTTTGTCTGCAGATTTAATTTTGCCTACATCAGAGGTTACCTCGATTATAATTTTATTATCAGCTACTTCTTTAAATGAATTAATAACAGAGCTTATGTTCCCTGATTTGTAATCAACAATTGTTACGTTCATTAATTTTTATAAAGAGCCCTTAGTAGATGGCACGACTTTTTTATTTTTTGAATCTATTTCTAATGCAGCTCTAAGTGATCTTGCTAAACCTTTAAAACACGACTCTACTTTGTGGTGACTATTGTCTCCATATAAATTTTCAATATGTAATGTGATTCCTGCAGATTGTGAAAAAGCTTGAAACCACTCCTTAAAAAGTTCTGTGTCCATTTCTCCAAGTTTTTCTACTTTCAAATCCACTTTCCAAATTAAATACGGTCGGTTTGAAACGTCTAATGCAACTCTTGTCAAAGTTTCATCCATTGGTATCATTGCGTGAGCATATCTTTTTATTCCAATAAACTTTTTTGATGCTTTTTTAAGACATTCACCGATAGCAATACCAGTATCCTCTGTTGTGTGATGAAGATCTATGTGTGTATCGCCTTTTGCTTTTACCTTTAAATCAATCGATGAATGTTTAGAAAGTTGTTCAAGCATATGGTCAAGGAAACCTATACCAGTATCAATTTTGTATTGACCTTTTCCGTCTATGTTTAACTCGACGTCGATTTTTGTCTCTTTTGTTTTTCTTGTAATTGATGCTTTTCGCTTCATATATACCTAGGTATATCTGTATTATTTAATCATATCAACAAAACTAATTTGCCACTTGAAGATTAGAAATTCGTATCCATTTATAACTTATGACAACAATTGTACTAGTAAGAAAAAAAGATGACGTAGTTGTGGCAAGCGATGGCCAGGTCAGTATGGGAAATACTGTAATTAAAAGCAATGCAAACAAAGTTCGTAAAATAGAGAAACGAAATGTGATTGCAGGTTTTGCAGGGTCAACGGCAGATGCACTAACTCTTTTTGAACGATTAGAGGCCAAACTTGAAAAACATGCTGGAAACTTAACCCGAGCCGCAGTCGAACTTGCAAAGGATTGGAGAACCGATAAATATTTAAGGCGACTAGAAGCATTAATGGCAATTGGTGATAAAGAAAAAAGTTTTATTATTTCAGGAACTGGAGATGTTTTAGAACCTGAAGGAGATGTTATTGGAATTGGATCGGGTGGAAACTACGCTCTTGCAGCTGCAAAGGTATTAATGGATACAGAGTTAAACGCTGAAGAAGTTGCGAAAAAAGCAATTAAAGTTGCAGCTGATATTTGTGTTTTTACAAACGATAACGTTAGAATTGAGAAAATATAATGGAAAAGTCAAACATTAAATCATTCCCAAAAAAAAATGCTGAGGAGAAAAAAAATGATATAGATTCTCTTTCACCAAGAGAGATTGTATCTGAATTAGACAGATACGTCGTGGGTCAAAATAAAGCTAAAAGGGCTGTTGCTATTGCTCTTAGAAATAGATGGAGAAGACAAGCTTTAAAAGGTGAAATGAGAGATGAAGTTTTACCAAAAAATATATTAATGATTGGGCCAACTGGTGTTGGTAAAACTGAGATATCAAGAAGGCTTTCAAAATTAGCTGAAGCACCTTTTGTTAAAGTTGAGGCTACAAGATTTACAGAGGTTGGTTATGTTGGAAGAGATGTAGAACAAATTATAAGAGACTTGCTAGAAATTGCAATTGCAATGGAGAAAGTTAAAAAAAGAAAAGAAGTTCATGCAAAAGCACAAAAACTTGCAGAAGAAAGAGTTTTAGATGCGCTTGTAGGAAATAAAGCGAGTGTAGCAACAAGAGAAAGTTTTAGAAAGAGACTTAGAAACGGAGATTTAGACGACAACGAAATTGAAGTTCCAGTAAATGAGAGTGGAAACATGCCAAGCTTTGAAATACCTGGAATGCCTGGAGCAAATATTGGAATGATAAATATTGGTGACATGCTGGGTAAATCAATGGGCAACAAATCAAAAAAGAAAAAGATGACTGTAAAAGAATCTCATGAAATCTTATTAAATGAAGAGGCTGATAAACTAATTGAACAAGACAAAATTATTAAATCAGCAAAAAATGTAACTGAAAATAACGGAATTGTTTTCCTAGATGAAATTGACAAAATTTCTGCGAGAACGGACAGGGTTGGTGGAGATGTATCAAGAGAAGGAGTTCAGAGAGATTTGTTGCCATTGATAGAAGGTACAACTGTAAGCACAAAATATGGACCAGTAAAAACTGATCATATATTATTTATAGCTTCAGGAGCTTTCCAGCTTGCTAAACCTTCAGATTTACTTCCCGAGTTACAAGGAAGACTACCAATAAGAGTTGAACTTGATGCATTAAACAGTTCTGACTTTAAAAGAATTTTAAAAGAGCCAGATAATAGTTTAATTAAACAGTATAAGGCATTATTAAAAACTGAAAATGTTGATTTGGAATTCTCAGAGGATGGAATTGATACTATTGCTAATCTAGCAAGTGAAGTTAACTCGTCTGTCGAAAATATTGGTGCAAGAAGACTTCACACTATAATTGAAAGAGTTTTGGATGAAATTAGTTTCACAGCAACTGACAGATCAGGGGAAAAAATTGTAATTGATTCAAATTATGTGAAAGAAAATCTTGGACAATTAGTAAAAGATAACGATTTATCTAAATTTATTCTTTGATTTTAAATAAACATTAAAAGAACCTAAATTCTTTACATCAGTACTATCAATACTTTTAATCTTTTTCATAAGCTCAACATTAGAATTTATAAATTCAGGTATAGAGTGTTTTAATATGCTTAGTTCAGATGATTTATAAGGATCTTCAGCAGATTTAGATCTCATTCCTTTACCAGTAATAATATTTACTATTGAAAATTGTTTCTCAAAACATTCGTTAATAGTTTTTTCAACAAATTTATTTGCTTGATCCAGACCATAACCATGTAAATCTATAACAAATTTAGACTTATTTATCGAAATTTGGATTGATTCATCTTTAGGATTTATCTTATCTTTACTTTTTATAAATTTTTTCCAGTCCTTAAGGTCTTTGTCTGATAGTTTTTTTTTCAAATATTAAATATTAGTCTCAACTAGTAACCAATTTGGATCATTAGAATTTAAGTTTCTCGAGAATCTCCAAGTATCATAAACTTTTTTGACTTTTTCTGGGTCTCCTGTAAGAATCTTTGAATTTTTATCTCTATTACATGAAATAATTTCACTTATAAAATCTACTGTAACTTCAAGCACATTATCTTTTTGCTCGTGGTTTTTAATTTCTGCTGAGTTTATTCCAATAAAAGTTGTCTCAGACTTTATCCCATTTTTTTCTCTATTAGAAATTGCTTCCTGAAATTGATTTAAAACCTTTTTATCTAATAAGTTTTTAATATCTTTTATTGATCCTTTTGAAAAATTTGTAATAATCGTTTCGTAAGCAACCTTAGCCCCTTCAATAAAATCTTTTTTCGCACTTTCGTCAAAATTTTTGTAATTCGGTTTTTCTGCAGTTTTCATTTCAGGCATTTCATGTGGAAAGCTATTAGAAATATCGTCTTCATAGCCTGACCTCTTACCTAAAATCCCTCTTAATCTTAAAAAAATAAAACCAGCTATCATTGCTAGTAAGATGATATCTAAATATTCAAAGCTATAATTCATAATTAAATAATATTTACTCTATTGCTTAATTTCAACAAGCAATTTAGATTAAAGACAAATGAACACAGTACTTTTGTTGATAATTTTAGTCCCAATTCTGGAAATCTATTTATTTATTAAAATTGGAAGCCAAATCGGGGCTTTTACAACAATTTCTCTCATATTTTTTACAGCTATAATTGGTGTCTTTTATGCAAGGTACGAGGGTTTAAACACTCTTAAGTCTGGCGTCTCTCAACTTTATAAAAATCAAATGCCATTATTTGAGTTAATGTCTGGAGCGGCATTAGCAGTAGCAGCCATTTTATTAATTTTGCCAGGATTTGCTACTGACATTTTAGGTTTCTTAATAATATTTCCTTTAACAAGAAAATTGATTTTTAAATTGGTTACAAAAAAAGGAAAAGATACAAATGAAGTTTATATTAAAGATGATTTGATTGAAGGAGAATTTGTAGATAAGGATAATGAAAATGACAAAAAATTATAAAATTCTCACCTCTTATATCAAAGATGTATCCTCAAAAATAGCTGGTACTGAAAACTATATATATTTGAAAGAAAATATTCCAAAATATTCTCTTGGAATAGATATAAATTCTTTGCCATTAAAAAATAATATGGCAGAGGTAAATATAAAATTGACTTTTGATAATAAAAATAATGAAGACAAAAAAGCATATTTTGAGATGATTCATACCACTGTTATTAAGGTGGAGGAAGCGGCAGTAAACAAAGATGAGTTAAAAAGAATTTTTTTAAGTGATGTGCCTACTGAGATGTATCCTGAGATTGAAAAAAAATTTTTTGAGATAGTAAAATCAATTGGTTATCCAGAAATAAAGTTAGAAAAGAAGATAGATTTTAAAGAACTATTTGAAAAAGATCAAAAGTAATTTTTCTTGAGAGATTTTTTTAAAAAATTTTGATGTTCTTTTAATTCTTTTGCTGAAGGTTTAATGATATCTTTGCAAAAACTTATTTTTGAGCTTTTGTAAATTTCTATATTATCATTTTTCTCTGAAAAGTTTAATTTTGGTTCTTTTTGATCAATTAAGTTAACATAGACTTTGGATAATAACTCACAATCAATCAAAGCAGTGTGTAATTTTCTTTTAGAGTTATCAATTCGAAATCTTTTACATAATGCATCAAGACTTATTTGAGAGCCAGGAAATTTCTCCCTTGCTAAATCCAAAGTGTCGATTACTTGATCTTTTGATATTGGTTTCTTTCCTAGTAATTTTAATTCATTATTCAAATGAGATAAATCAAACTGGGCGTTATGAATTATTAATTTTTTATCTCCTATAAATTTTAGAAAATCATCGGCTATTTCAAAAAATTTTTTTTTATCGGATAAAAAATCGTCTGAATATCCATGCACTTTAAATGCCTCTTCTGAAACTTTTCTTTGGGGGTTCAAATAACAATGAAAACGATTAGAAGTTAAAATTTGATTATCAAGTTCTATGCAACCTATTTCAACAATTCGATGTCCATTTTCAACTGAAAGACCAGTTGTTTCTGTATCTAGCACAATTTCTTTCATTTGCTAATTTCCTTCATAATTAATTTTATATTTTTCTTGGCTGTGTTTCTAACAAAATTATTTTTTATAATGTAGGTTGATTTTTTTTTCTTCAATTTTGCTTTCAATTGATTTTTTCTAAGAATATTTATCAACTTAAAATTGATATTTTTCCTTTTGTTGAGTTGTTGTTTTATCTTTTTTTTATTGGCTTCGATAAAAATTATAATATCTTTTTTTGTATTTAATTTGTTTTCTAAAAACAAAGGGACATCTAAAACAACAAATTTTTTACCTTTATTTTTTTTTAAGAAATTTTTCATATTCTTTCTAACAATTGGATGAATCATTTTGCCTAGAGTATTTAAATTTTTCTTTTTCTGAAAAATTATTTTTAACAGTTCCTCTTTTTTTAAGGGAAAATTGCTTACTTTATCAGGAAATTTTTTTTTAATTTTTCTGAATAAAGGTTTATTCTTTTTATAAAGATTTGAGACTACTAAATCAGCATCAAAAACTGGGTATCTAAATAACTTTGAAAAGAATGTTTTTCCAGACCCAATATCCCCAACTAGTGCGATTCTTCTCATTTTAAGATTTCTATGGTTTCTTCATCAATCTTTGGTAGTACCTTGTTCCACAAAGCAAAAGATTGGTGAGCTTGATAGATAAACATCATTCTACCATTTTCTGTTTTATTGCCGCTAAGCTTTGCTTGTTTTAAAAAATTTGTTTCATTTGGATTGTAAATTACATCATAAAAAAATTTATTATTACCAAATTTATTTGAATCCAAGTCAAGATTGTCTTTGTTCAAACCGACACTTGTTGCATTAATAACTATATCAAACTCAGGGATATCGCCCCACTTCTGGATTGTAATATCATTAAAGGTTTCTTTTATTTTTTCTGCTTTCTCATATGTCCTATTAGTTAAATGAATATTTTCACATCCCATGTTTTTGAGCGCAAGAATAATGGAGGGACTAACTCCGCCCGCCCCTATTATAAGTGCTTTCTTTCTTTTAACATCATAATTGATGTACCTTAAAGCTAACTCAAATCCGACAATATCTGTATTGTGACCTATTATTTTGTCTTCCTCTGTACAAATAGTATTTACAGAGTTAGTTTTTTTTGCCTCAGAACTAAGACTATCCAAAAACGGAATTATTGAATTTTTAAATGGGACTGTAACATTGACACCATTTATTTCTGATTTTCTAATACTCTCAATTAATTTTGGTATTTCTTTTTCTTCAAGAAGTTTTTTTTCGTAAATTGCTTCAATCTTATTTTTTTTAAGCCAAAAATTATGAAGTTTTGGAGATAAAGAATGATCAATTGGATTTCCTATTACACAAAATTTTTTCATTTAATTTTTTCCAAATATTTTCTAATATTTCTAATCGGCAGACCCATTATTGTATCAACGTCTCCCTTAATTTCACTGAATAATTTTTTTCCTTCCCCTTCTATTTGATAAACATTGTAAGAATATAAGTTTTTATCAGAAATTTTACTTAAATATTCCTGAAGTTCTTCTTGAGTGAAGTTTTTCATTTTCATCTCAGCTTTTTCAGTATAATTCCAAATCATTTTTCCGTCTAAAGATATACAGACTGAACTTATAAGAAAATGAGATTTACCGTTTAGTGAACTTAAAATATTCGTGGCTTCTGTTCTATTTGTTGGTTTTGAGATAAGTTTGCCGTTTAAATCAATTACACTATCTGCGCCTAAAACTATTTCTCCTATTTTTTTTTGACTAACCTTATTCGCTTTTAATTCAGCTAAATTTTTAGATATAAGTTCTGGTGTTGCTCCTTGATTTATTAAGGATTTCTTCACTTCATCTTCATCTAAATTGGAAGGTTCAACAGTACATTTTATATTGTTTTCATCCAATATTTTTTTTCTTACTTCGCTCTTTGATGCCAAAATTATTGACTTCATTTTTGGTTAAAAATATCATGTATTTTAAGAACTGATGCAGCTGTTTCTTCTACGGATTTTCTTGTTACATCAATACTTGGCCATTTATATTTCTGAAAAAGTTTCCGTGCATCTTCCATTTCTTTTTGTACAATATCTAAACTTGTGTATTCGGTACTTTCATTATCTTTAATAGATTGCATTCTATTTTTACGTAAATCTACCAGCCTGTCAGGTTCTGCTGTCAGTCCAACTACACATTTTTTTTGAGGATTCTCTTTTAGTATATTAGGAACTGAGTTTTCATTTACCAGGGGTATATTTGATATTTTCATTCCTTTGTTTGCGAGATAAATCGAAGTTGGGGTCTTGCTTGTTCTGCTTACACCTAAAAGGATGATATCAGATTTTTCTATGTCCTCTACTGAATTTCCGTCATCGTGATTCATTGTAAATTGTATGGCTTCAATTTTTTTATAATATTCATCGTCCATGATATGTTGTCTGCTTGGAACATTAAGTGCTTTTTGATCTAAAAGTTTTGAAAAGCTAATTATTAAATCTCCTAATATTCCAAAGCACGGAATATTTTTTGAACTACACTCGTTTGATAAATGTCTAGCTAATTTGTTATCAACTATTGTATATAATACTATAGCATTGCTGTTTTTTCCCGAGACTTCAAGGATTTTGGAAATTTGATTTTCTGTTCGTGTAAAAGAATAAAAGTGGGTTTTATACTTAAAATTTTTGAATTGAGCTTTAATTGCAAGGAATATTCTTTCTAATGTTTCTCCAGTTGAGTCAGAGATAAGGTATATGTCATATGTATTAATCATGTATAAAAAGTATATCTATATGTATAAGTCGCTTCATAAAATTAACAAAAACTCTATTCAAAGATTTTAATGTATAAGTACTCATTTATATACATTTTAAACCATGTTGATAAATATTATACTTTTTAGATTAAAAAATGATAATTAATTAAAACTCTAAGAATTCTAAGGTAAATTTAATAAATCTTATGTGAAAAAACTGTTATAAACTTGTTAAAAAACATTAACTACCGTTATTAACAATACATATTACAAACAATATAGATAATATTTAATTATATGAATACCCTTATACAAGATTGCATAAATAATAAATCTTCCAAGACACCTATATGGTTAATGAGACAGGCGGGAAGATATTTGCCAGAATTTAGATCTATAAGAGAAAAAAATCAAGATTTTATCAAACTATGTTTGAATACTAAATTATCATCTGAAATAACAATACAACCAATTGATAGATTTGATTTTGATGCTGCTATAATTTTTTCTGACATTCTGTTAGTTCCATATGCACTTGGTCAACAAGTAAAATTTAAGAAAAATTTCGGACCTGATTTAAAAGAGGTTGATTTAAATATATTAAACGATGTTAAAAAAGAAGACTTTCTTAAAAAACTAAATCCTGTATATGAGACAATTAAAGAAACGAGGAAAAAATTATCTATAAGTAATAAAGATACTATAGGTTTTGTTGGGGCTCCATGGACCCTCTTACTATACATGCTTAACAGAAAATCTCCCAAGGAGGGAAATTTTAATATTTTTCCAAAAGATAAATATATTAATAATATTTTGATTAAGTTAGATGAATTCTTAAAAATACATATTGAAGCCCAAATTAAAAGTGGTGCATCTATAATTCAGATCTTTGACAGCTGGGCCGGACTTCTTCCAGAAAAAGATCTAGATTATTTCGTTTATAAACCAATCAAAAGCTTAGTTGATTTTATTAGACAAAAAAAAACAATCTCAATTTGTTTCCCAAGAAACATCAATAGTTACAAAAAATTTGTAGATAATGTAAATCCTGACATAATCAGTATTGATTATAATGTTGATCCTTTAATTATCAGAGATACTATTGATATTCCTGTACAAGGAGGTCTTGATCCAAAAATTTTACTTCAAAACAAAGAAATTGTGAGAAACGAGGTGACAAAATATTTAAAAACTTTCGATAAAAAAAGATATATATTCAACTTAGGACATGGAGTTTTACCGGAAACAAACCCGGATATCGTTAAATATTTAGTAGACGAAGTTAGGAGTTTTAATGGACAGTAATCATCCCCAAGTAAACTTTGGAAAAACTGGTGTTTTATTAATTAATCTTGGAACACCAGACTCTACAGGCTGGTGGGATATAAGAAAATACTTAAAAGAATTTTTATCAGACAGACGCGTTATTGAAGTAAACCCTTTTTTATGGAAAATAATTTTAAACTTATTTATTCTAACTTTTAGACCCTCTAAAACAGCAAAAGCTTATAAAGAAATATGGATGAAGAAAGAAAATACTTCTCCTTTACGATATTACACAATCAAACAGACCGAAAAGGTTAAGTCTATTATATCTAATGAAAACTTGATCGTTGATTATGCAATGAGATATGGAAATCCAAGCATAAAGAGTAAAATGTTAGATTTACAAGAAAGCGGATGTGAAAACATTATAATACTTCCTTTGTATCCACAGTATGCAGCAGCAACAACAGCTACAGTTTGTGATGAAGTTTACAGGACGCTAATGAAAATGAGATGGCAGCCTAGTCTTCAAATTATTCCTCACTATGAATCTGAACCACTTTATATTCAAGCAATTGTTAATTCTATAAATAACAAGCTGAGCAACATTAATTGGAAACCCGATTTAATATTAGCATCCTATCACGGTATACCAAAAAAATATTTTGACAAAGGTGATCCATACCATTGTTATTGTCACAAAACTTCTAGATTGATTAAAGAAAAGTTTAATAAAGACATACCCATTTTGACAACTTTTCAATCAAGATTTGGTCCACAAGAATGGCTTCAGCCCTATACAGATAAAACTTTGGAAAATTTACCCAAAGAGGGAAAAAAAAATATCTTAGTAATTTCTCCTGGTTTTTCCTCTGATTGCGTTGAAACCCTTGAGGAAATTTCTATTCAGGGAAAAGAAAGCTTTTTAGAGTCTGGTGGTGAAAAATTTGATACAATTCCTTGCTTAAATGATAACGAGGATCATATAAAATTATTGGTGCACCTAATCAACAAGAGCTTAAGAAAATGAATTTTTATCTAATATTTAAATCCCTACATTTAATTGCTGTAATTTCGTGGATGGCTGGATTACTTTACTTGCCAAGAATATTTGTTTATCACACAGAAAACTCATCAAATATTGAGGTTTGTAAAGTTTTTAAAGTAATGGAGAGAAAATTGTATTTCTACATTATGTATCCAGCAATGTTGCTTTCTTGGATATTTGGTTTGGCCCTAATACACTCTGTTGGCCCTGAATTACTAAGTGCGCTTTGGATGCAAGTTAAATTTTTTTTGGTAGTCATTCTAACGGCTTATCATTTTTATCTTGGATCGTGTTTAAGAGCTTTTAAAGATGACAGAAATACATCAAGCTCAAAATATTTTAGATTTATTAATGAAATACCAACTATACTGTTAATTTTAATCATATTCTTTGCGATTTTAAAGCCATTAGGAGGTTGAAATATAATAAATATATATTATATTAATTCTATCAAATTACTTATCTCCCCAAATGAAAATTCAAGAACTTAAAAAAAACAGTCCCGCACAACTAATTGAACAAGCTGAAAAGCTAGGTATAGAAAACGCCAGTACACTCAGGAAACAAGAAATTTTATTTGCAATACTAAAAAAACTTGCCGAGAAAGGTGAAGAGATTACCGGAATGGGCGTACTTCAACTTCTTCAAGATGGATTTGGTTTTTTAAGAGCGCTTGAGTCAAACTATTTACCTGGAGCCGATGATATTTACGTTAGCCCAAGTCAAATTAGAAAATTTGGTTTAAGAACAGGCGACACCGTTGAAGGGCCTGTTAGAGCTCCAAAAGAGGGAGAGAGATATTTTGCTTTACTTCAAGTAAGCAAGATAAATCTTGAAGATTCTGAAAAATCAAGACACAAAATTGCTTTCGACAATTTAACACCGCTATATCCCAACAAACAAATAGTTATGGAAGTTGAATCAAATACAGTTGAAAAAAAACCAAATTTAACGCCAAGGTTAATTGATCTTGTAAGTCCAATTGGAAAGGGTCAGAGATCTTTGATTATATCCCCGCCTAAGGCAGGAAAAACTATGATTTTACAAAGCATAGCTAATTCGATTACCGCAAATCATCCAGAATGTTATCTGATGGTTTTGCTTATTGATGAAAGACCTGAGGAGGTAACTGATATGCAGCGTACTGTAAAAGGTGAGGTAATAAGTTCAACTTTCGATGAACCTGCACAAAGGCACGTCGCAGTAGCAGAAATGGTAATAGAAAAAGCTAAAAGAATGACGGAACATAAAAAAGATGTTGTAATTCTTTTAGACTCAATAACAAGACTTGGAAGAGCATATAATGCTGTTGTTCCATCTTCAGGAAAAGTTTTAACGGGTGGTGTAGACGCTAATGCACTTCAAAGACCAAAAAGATTTTTTGGAGCAGCCAGAAACATTGAAGAAGGTGGGTCATTAACAATTATAGCTACAGCGTTAATAGATACTGGAAGCAGAATGGATGAGGTTATATTTGAAGAATTTAAAGGAACAGGTAATAGCGAAACTATACTTGATAGAAAAATATCTGAAAAAAGAATATTCCCAGCTATTGATATTACAAAATCAGGAACAAGAAGAGAGGAACTTCTTTTCGATAAAAATGACCTTCAAAAAATGAATGTTCTTAGACGTATCATAGCTCCGATGGGATCAATGGATGCAATAGAGTTTATAAATTCCAAGCTTAAAAATACCAAAAGCAACAACGAATTTTTTAATTCTATGAATAAGCCTTCTTAAGAAATAGGACTTATTAATTCATTTAAATAAGCCTTTTATTTGATAATATTTGTTCATGAATGACGCAAATTTGTCAAAATATAAAAAACTTTTTTATGAAAAAAGATATGGCGAAATTATTGTTGAATTAGAGTCATCTACTATAGAAAAAGACAGGTCCGCCGCCATTTTAAATTTGTTAGGTATTTGTAGAGCATCACAGAAAGGTAAAACCGATGAAGATGTTGATTATGCTTTGAAAGACTTTGAAGCAGCATTTAATAAAGATAATTTTGGCAAAATTTCATTAGATGCCTTATGTAATCACATTAAGCTTTGTGCTGAAATGGGTCGGAAAGAGTCTGATAAAGTAAATAATTTAATTGTATCTGAAAAAATGTACTCCGACGCTAGCAAAAAGTTCTCAAATAATGAAAGGTATTTAGCGCATGGTATTGACTTATATAAATATCTTTTAAAACATAAAGAGAGAGTCTCAAAAATAGAAGAACTTTTAAAATTCAAAAAATTAAATAAGCTTTTTGGAACAGTTTATATTACTTCTCAGATGTACTTGAGTAGTTGGCGACAAAAGGATTTTGGTGATTTCCAAAAAAAATTTTCGAAAGTTTTCAGTTCTTTTGATGCCAAAAAATTATCCAAAATTGATACAAAAAAAGAAAATATTAATATTGGATTTTTATCTCCTGATTTTTGTAAATCTCATTCAATATCTTATTTCGTAAAAAATTTGATAAAAGATTTAAAACAAACAAAATTTAAATCCTACGGATTATCTCTTTTGCGCGTTGAGGAACAAGATGAAACAACGCAGATTTTTAAAGATCTTTTTGACGATTGGATTGATCTTGGAAATAAATCAGATCAAGACACTGTAAATATAATACAAAACTCAAACATTGATATTTTGGTTGATCTTGCCGGCCTATGGTCCTCAAACAGAATATCTATTTTTAATACAAGAATTTGTCCTCTACAGATATCATGGTTAGGATTTAATAATTCATCGGGCCTTAACGAAATAGATTTTATTTTAGCTGACAAAAATACTGTAAAAGAAGAAGAAACAGAATATGGACCAAAAATTTGCAAGCTTCCTCATATTTGGAATTCACATTGTGGTTTTGAAAATGAACGTCTATTTAACGAATTACCGTTTAATAGGAATAATTATTTTACCTTTGGGTCTTTGAACAATTTCATGAAAATAAATGATGAAGTTCTTGATGTTTGGATAAAGATATTAAAAAAAGTTAAAAACTCAAAAATAATCCTTAAATCATCTTTATATATTTGTGAAGATGTAATTAAAAAAAGATTTGAAAAAGAGGGGCTATCAAACTCACTTGAAATATTGAAAAAAACTAAAAGAAATGATTTTTTGTCCCATTTAAACACTTATAACAAGATAGACCTATGTTTAGACACATTCCCATTTAATGGAGTTACCACAACATTTGAAGCTTTGTGGAAAAACGTTCCTGTGCTAACAAAAAAAGGATATAATTTTAATTCAAGATGTGGTGAAAGCATTTTAAAAAATGCGAATTTAAGTAATTTTGTTGCAGTTACTGACGAAGATTATATAGAAAAAGCATCTTATTACGCATCAAATACTAGTGTATTAGATACCATTAGAAAAGATCTTTTCAATCGACTTTATCAAACACCTTTATTTGATACTAAACAGTTTACTAATGATTTTTGTCGGTCCCTTAATCAAATGATAATAGAAATAAATAAAAATTATAAATAACCTAGCTCTATCATTTCTTTATGAAAAAGTTTTTCAATTTTTTTTATAATATTTACTGGAACTTCATCTTTCCACGTACCAATTTTTCCACTTCTAAAAAAAAGAGCACCCTTACCCTTTTCTTTAAATCCTTCATTTTTTTCCATTTTTTGTAACTCATTGAACCGAGTTTGTTTTAGAGCTTTTTTTAGTTTATCCATATTAAACTCAGTTCCATCAATTTCCTTTAAATAATTTATTACTTTTGTAAAAGTATTGAGTTCATTTAAGATCATATCTTCATATTTAAGAATTAGGACTTTACAAGAATTATAATTTTTCCAGGAATTATAATGTTCTGACCATGTGCCCATGAGAGTTTTTTCGTAACTTTTGCCACCTGAGGATGGATATTCATAACTATAAGATGAGGATAAATGAACAAAAGTTTTCTCGTAGTCAGAGCCTAAGTGATGAGAATAAGATACCAAAACATCTCTTGGATCTCTAACTAGGTAAATTGCTCCAATAGTATTTTTAGATGATGTAAATTTATAAGAGCCCACTGTACACATTGCATTATGTGTTTTAACAAAGTTTGTTTGTTTGTTTAAATTTATATAGTCTTGCAAAGTTTCCCAATTTTTTACTATCTCTTCAAACTTATAATAATCCACTTTAAGATGATCCAATATTACTTGATCAGGAAATCCTTGAGCTTTAAAGTTATCTAGAATTGAGCTCTCAAGGCTCAGTTTTTCATCGGATTTAAGGAAATAACTTTTTAAAAACATACGCAACCAAGTGTTTCCACTCTTTGGATATGATGCTAACCAAATGATCATAGTATATTTTAATGATATCCTTATATTAAATTCAATATATAATATATTTATGACAATTTGTGCCCTATCTACAGGAATAGGGGCTTCCGGAGTTGCTATAATTAGAATTTCTGGCCCTGATACAAGTTTCCTTCTTAAAGCATTAACAAACAAGGTGATGCCGAAGCCTAGAGAGGCAACTCTTCTAGAATTAAACAATATCAACAACAATAGACCAATAGATCAAGGCATAGTTTTGTGGTTCCCTGGTCCAAAAAGCTATACAGGCGAGGATATGGCAGAATTACATGTTCATGGAAGCAAAGCAGTAGTCAAAGAACTTCAAGAAACACTTTTAAGCACAAAAAAATGCAGATTAGCTGAACCAGGAGAATTTACAAAGCTTGCTTTTTTAAATGGGAAAATAAATCTTCTTCAAGCTGAAGCCATAGGAGATTTAATAGCAGCAGAAACTGAAATTCAAATGGAACAAGCTCAAAATATTCTAAAAGGTAAATCTTTTTTAAAATTTAATAAACTTAGAGAGAATTTAATTAAAGTTTTATCAAAAATTGAGGCAAAGATTGACTTTCCAGATGAAGATTTACCCTCCGATGTTCTTGATGATGTCAAAAGAGATATTTCTAATATTGAGGATGAAATTAAAAAAATATTAAATAGTTATGAAGTTGGAGAGAGAATAAGAACAGGTTATAAAATCGCAATTGTCGGTCCGCCAAACTCTGGTAAATCAACATTAATGAATTATTTAAGCAAAAGAAATGTTGCAATAGTATCTGATGTTGCAGGAACTACTCGAGATGTATTGCAAACAAATTTAAATTTTTATGGTTACCCGGTTATAATTTCAGACACTGCAGGCATAAGAGACTCAAAAGATGTAATCGAAAAAGAAGGAATTAAGCTTGCTTTTGAAAAAGCAGAGGAAGCTGATCTTAGAATAGTTGTTATAGAGCCAAAAAATGTTGATTTTTATGGCTTTTTAAATGATCTATTTAATAAGAACACGATCTTAGTAATTAACAAATCTGACCTTAATAAATTTGATGTGAAAGAGAGACTTAATAAATATAAACCAATTTCTGTGTCTTTTCTTAAAGAAAAAAACATTGATGAATTATTAGATCGTATTAAAAAAAATTTAATCACTGATATGAAATTTAGTGATGATGTTTTTGTAACTAGAGAGAGACATAGAAATAATTTAAAAGAGTGTTTAATAAACTTGCAAAACTTTAAAGACAAAACTGAGTCTTTAGATTTTGATAAAGGTGCGGAAGATCTTAGACTAGCACAAGTTAGTTTAGGTAAAATTGTTGGAAAAGTCGATGTAGAGGCCATATTAGGTAGTATTTTCAACGATTTTTGTATTGGTAAATAACCATAATTTTGCTGAATTTTTAGTATCTTTTTAAACTAAATCGTTGGTATTAGCCAACTTTTTAATGTTTTTTTGTTAAAACTTGTAAAATTCTTCATCAATTATAAATTCTAGGTATGAAAAATAATTTTTCATTTGATGTTGTTGTAATTGGCGGTGGTCACGCTGGTTGTGAAGCAGCTGCTGCATCTGCTCGAATGGGTGTTACAACTGCATTGTTTACGAACGACACTAATACTATAGGCGAGATGTCTTGTAACCCAGCAATCGGTGGGCTAGGTAAAGGGCATTTAGTAAGAGAAATAGATGCTTTAGATGGTGTTATGGGAGATATAGCTGATAAGTCTGGCATTCAATTTAGATTATTAAATAGAAGCAGAGGACCAGCAGTGCAAGGACTACGAACTCAAAGTGATAGGTCTATTTATAAAAAAGAAATGCAGTCAAAACTTCTAAACTATTGTAATTTAAGCATATTTTCGATATCGATTAATCAATTTATAATTGAAAATAATGAGATAAAAGGTCTCAAGGCAGTAGATGGTACTGAAATCAAATGTTCTAAGGTAATTCTGACAACTGGCACTTTTTTAAATGGTTTGATACATATAGGTGATAAAAGAACACCAGCTGGTAGGTATGATGAAAAACCGACGTTAGGTTTATCGGATCAATTAAGAAAATATGATTTTAAATTAGGTAGACTAAAGACCGGAACCCCTCCAAGGTTAGATGGCACAACAATCAATTATGATAATCTTGAACGACAAGATGCAGATAAAGATATTTCTTTTTTTTCTTTCTTAACTAAGAAAGTTCATAACGATCAAATTTCATGTAGCATGACTTACACAAATAAAAAAGTTCATGACATTATTTCTGAAAATTTAAAAAAGAGTGCAATGTATTCTGGAAGTATTCAGGGTGTTGGTCCTAGATACTGTCCATCTATAGAAGATAAAATTTATAAATTTAAAGATAAGACTAGACATCAGATCTTTTTAGAACCTGAAGGCCTTAACGATAATACAGTGTATCCAAATGGTATTTCTACATCTCTTCCAGAAGAGATACAGTACAAAATATGTCATAATATCAATGGTTTAGAAGAGGTTAAAATTATAAGGCCTGGATATGCAATAGAATACGATTATGTTGACCCTAGAGAGCTTTTCTCAACCTTAGAGACTAAGAAGATTAAAAATTTCTATTTAGCAGGACAAATAAATGGAACAACAGGTTATGAAGAAGCTGCAGCACAAGGATTGATTGCCGGGGCCAATGCAGCGTTGTCGACTCAAAATAGAGAACCATTAATTTTAGATAGATCTCAAGCTTATATCGGTGTCATGATAGATGACTTAGTAACCAAAGGAGTCGCTGAGCCTTATAGGATGTTCACTTCAAGAGCCGAATACAGATTAACCCTTAGATCTGACAATGCTGATTTAAGATTAACCCAAATAGGAATAAGTATTGGCTTAGTTTCAAAAGAAAGAGCTAAAGTTTTTAATTTTAAAAGTAAAAATTTAAAGAATATTTCTAGCAAAATGGATGAATTAAAAATCTCACCCTCAAAGGTATCTAAATTCGGTGTAAAAATAGCAAAAGACGGTATTTTAAGGACTGCTAGCAACATACTTGCTCAAAAAGGTGTGACTATGGACAAAATTAGGGAAATTTGGCCTGATTTGACTTTTGTTTCTAAGGATATAGATGAACAATTGGAGACGAATGCCCATTACAGGGGTTATCTAAAGAAGCAAAATGCTGATATATTAGCTTTTAAAAGAGATGAAAATCTTAAAATCCCAGACAACATTAATTATGATAGTTTTTCTGGGTTTTCAAACGAGGTTAAGTCAAAATTCAAGCAAATTAAGCCAAAAACAATGGGTCAAGCACTCAGAATTGACGGTATAACCCCAGCGGCAGTATTTATTCTGTTGTCACATCTTAAAAGAAAGTCTATTAAGAAGATAGCTTGATAGATTCGCATAAAATTAATTACTCAAAACTAGACACTTTGAATGTTTCACGTGAAACATTTCTTGAATTAGATGAATTTAAAGAAATGATTTTGGATGAAAACAAAAAAATAAATTTAATTAGCCAACATACTGAGGAATTAGCCAGAGATAGACATATAATTGACAGTGCACAAATCATTGATTTAATTGATGAAAATTACCTATCTTGCACTGATTTAGGATCCGGCTCAGGTTTACCTGGTTTAGTTCTAGCCATAATTAAAAAAAAACAAAAATCGAAGATGAAATTTTTCCTTTACGAAAAAAGTTTTAAAAAAAGCAATTTTTTAAAAAAAGTTATTAATAAATTCGAACTTAACGCTGAAGTAATAAATCAGAATATATTTGATCAAAAAAAATTAAATTCTGATTTGATTGTAGCAAGAGCATTTAAACCTTTGCCGGTTATTTTAGATTTAGTAACGAAAAACTTTAATGATTTTAAAGACATCATTTTGTTTTTAGGAAAAACTGGAAAGAGTTCAATTGAACAATGTTTACAAAATTGGGATTTAGAATTTGTAGAGAAAAAAAGCGTAACAGAAAAAGACTCAATCATAATAAAAATAAATAAAGTGAGTAAAAAAAAATGAAAGAAAAAATTATTTCAGTCATTAATCAAAAGGGCGGTGTTGGGAAAACGACGACCGTAATTAATTTAGCGGCAGGACTTAGTTTAAATGGAAAAAAAATATTAGTTATAGATTTGGACCCACAAGGAAATGCAACAACAGGATTAGGTTTGTCTAATGTATCAGATACTAGCAAATCAATTTATGGTGTCTTGAATGGAAAAGAGGAGATTCAAAGTTCAATTCAGAAGACTAACTTTCAAAATTTGGATATCGTAACATCAAATGTAGATTTATCTGGTTTGGAGGTTGAAACCGCAGATGACGAAAATAGAGCATATCTTTTAAAGACTAAATTAACCGCATATTTAAACAATTCTAGTCACTCATACGACTACGTCTTGATTGATTGTCCGCCTTCTTTGAGTTTATTAACCGTGATGGCTTTGGTGGCATCAGACTCATTAGTTGTGCCTTTACAGACAGAATTTTTTGCTCTTGAAGGGATAACTCAGCTGATTAAAACTATAGATCGTATTAAGGTCGGTCTTAATCCAAACTTATTTGTAAGAGGAATTTTATTAACGATGTATGACAAAAGAAACAGACTGTCTGCGCAAGTTGAAACAGATGCAAGAAATTATTTTAAAGACAAAGTTTATCAAACTGTAGTCCCCAGAAATGTACGTTTATCAGAAGCACCTTCACATGGGGTTCCAGTTTTAATATATGACAAACAATGTCCAGGAAGTAAATCATATATCAAATTCACAGAAGAGTTTTTGGCACAAGAATCGAGTTTTGTAACGGCAGCATGAGCAGTATTTTTAAAAACAAAAAAGGATTAGGAAGAGGATTATCATCTTTAATAGGAGATACAAAAACAGTTTCAAAAAACAACAAAATTTCAGTTAGTGATTTAATAAGAAATAGGTATCAACCAAGAAAAACATTCGATGAAGAAAGCTTAGAAGAGTTAACTAATTCAATTAAATCCAGAGGTATCATTCAGCCAATTATTGCAAGGCAATCAAGTGGAAGTAAATATGAGATAATAGCGGGAGAGAGAAGGTGGTTGGCAGCTCAAAGAGCAGGTTTGCATGAGGTACCAGTAGTAGTTGTTGATGCTGATGATAAAAAGGCGCTTGAGTTTGGTATTGTTGAGAATGTTCAAAGACATGACTTAAATTCAATTGAGGAAGCAGAAGGTTATAAAAGGTTGATTGATGAGTTTAGTTATGATCAAGAACAGGTTGCTAAATTTATAGGAAAAAGCAGAAGTCACATCACTAATAGTTTGAGACTATTAACATTATCAAGTTATATAACTGATTTGATAAAAACTAATAAGATTACCCCAGGTCATGCCAAAATTTTAGTTGGTCTCGGTAATTCTGATCAAATTGCAAAAAAAATAGTAAAAAAAAATCTTTCTGTAAGGCAAACGGAAAATCTTGTAAGATTTTACAAATCTCCAACTAAGTCAATTAAGACATCAAAGGACCCAAATATTAAAAAAATTGAAAACGATCTTATGGAAAAAATAGGGCTCAAAACCCAAATAACAAACAAGAAAAACAATAAAGGGTCTTTGACTTTTAATTATAGAGATTTAGATCAATTAAATCATCTCATAGAAATTATCAAAAAATATTATTAACTTTTTTCTGAAGTCTCATAAATAAAATTAAAAACTAACATCAAACTAATTGAGCTGTTTTTCTTTAAAAATTCTTCAGTTTTATTTATATTAATTATTAAATGCTTTATTTTTTGCATTGACCAATTTTCAAGTTGTTTTTTAATTATTGGTTTATCTTTCCAAAAAATCGGTGGTCTGTGATTGTCTATTAAAATATCAAGATTTGTATTTTCATTTTGTTTCTCGTAAAGATTAAGCAATCTTTTTGCTTTCTGCAAGAACGTCCTTAAAATTAATATTCCGTCTTCTGATTTATAATTACTTTCATTAATGATATCTGATGTTTTTTGTGAGTTTTTTGATAGAGTTGTGTCCACTAATTCATTTATACTAAAGTTTTCGGCCAAATTAGTTAATTTATATATTTCTTCTAGATTAATACTTTTCTTATCATGGATGTAGATTAAAATTTTATCTAATTCAGATTTTAGATGACCTCTATCTCCATTGCATCGATTAACTAAAAGATTAATAGTTTCTTGTGAAATACTAATTTTATGGTTGTTAAAAAATTTTTTTGCAATATCAACTAACGTTATTGAGCTGTCTTTATAAGTTGGTACTATTATCAGTTCTCTACTTTTTTCAAATAAATTTCTCAACTTAGATTTTTTTTCTAGAACATTTGCATTTAATATAATCTTTATATCAGCGTCCTTTTTTTCAATAATGTTTTCAATTATCTCACAAATTTTGTCTGAACATCTGTTTATAATTACTATTTTTTCCTTTTCAAAAAGAGATTGATTAAATATCTTTTCATAAAAAAGCTCATTATTACTTACGATCTGTGATTCATCATATTTTTCAATATTTCTATTAAAATTTTTTTCTAGAAATTTAATGATTTCATTTTTATGACCCTCATTTTCCCCGTAAATTAAAAAAAAGTTTTCTTTATCAAATTTTTTTTTATTAATCTCAAAAGACTTAATTATCATTTTAAAGTTCCTAGCAAAAAGATAATATCGTTTGATACTTTGTTATTTAAATTATTAGTAATGTTATCTTCGTATTGAGCCATATTAAATTTATCACTCTGCACGTCATAACTAAATTCTTCACTAAAATTTCTATTAATTAAAACATTATCTTTTTCATTCTTGACAATCAAATTAACAGTAATAGATACCTTTTTTTTGGATGGATCACCTTTGTTGTCTTTTAAAATTGTAGAGAAAGTTTGTTTGTAGTTCATTTCTAGTTTAACCTTCTTTACTGCTTCTTGATTAGAAAGTGCCATAACCATTTTTTCAATGGTGAATGAATTTTTGTTTTCGTTTTCATTTATAATTTCTATAATTTCGAAATTACTATTTTTTGAACCATAAATTGGTTTAAAACCACAATTAGTTAACATTATTGATAAAATTACAATTGGTGTTAAAAATTTCATTTTACTATTAAATTTATCAGCTTATTTTTAACAATTATATGTTTAAAAACACTCTTCTTTTCGAGAAAATTTGATACTTTTTTATCTTTTTTAACATTCTCTAAAAGTTTATTCTCATCAACATCTTTTTCAATTTTTATTAAAGATTTTTTTTTACCATTTATTTGAATTACTATATTTACGTATTTCTCCTCTAAAAATTCTTTTTGAGGCAAAGGCCAAGAAATTTCACTATCCCTTTTGATATCTATTAAACATTCAGATATCAAATGTGGAAGAATTGGGAACATCAAAATTAATATCTTCAAATAGTTTTCTTTCAAATCTTTAATATCAAGGTTATTTATCTCTTTATTTAAAAAATTATACGTCTCGTGAAGGTACGCTATTAAAACATTCATGTTGAACTTTTCTAGACTGAGTGTGAATTTTTCGATTAACTTATTTGTATAGATAGTCAAATTCACATTCTCATTTCTTCTTCTTTTATTTTTAAACTCATTAATGATTTTTTTATGTAAAAGCCAAAATTTTTGAACAAATTTGTACGACGCAATCATACCTTGATCTGACCATTGAACATCCTTTTCTGGAGGACTATCAGATAATATAAAAAATCTTACTGAGTCAGCACCAAACTGGTCCATTATTTTCTCAGGATCGATAATATTTCTCTTTGATTTTGACATTGATTCAGATGGCCCAACTAAAATCTTTTTTTTATCCTTAATTTTAAAAAAATCTTTTCCATTATCCGTAAAAACTTCATCTGGACTTAGCCATTTATTGTTTTCATCTTTGTAAGTCTCATGACATACCATCCCTTGTGTAAACAAACCTTGAAATGGTTCTGGTGAAATAAAATTCTGGTTTTCAAAACCTAAAGCTTGCATAAAAAATCTTGAGTACAATAAATGTAATATCGCATGTTCCACTCCACCTATATATTGATCAACGGGCATCCAATATTTTATATCTTCTTTATCAAAACCATATTCATTATTCTCTGGTGAGCAAAAACGAAGAAAATACCAGGAGGAGTCAACAAAAGTATCTAGAGTGTCAGTATCTAGATTACATTTTTCTCCATTGATTATTATTTCTTTCCATTTTTTTTGATGATCTAGAGGATTTCCTTTCGTGTTGAGGTTTATTTTTTCTGGTAGTTTTATAGGTAACATCTCTTTTGGAACCTTTACAATATTTCCTTTTTCATTATACGCAATAGGTATAGGACATCCCCAATACCTCTGACGTGATATCCCCCAATCTTTGAGTCTAAAATTAATTTTTTTATTTCCTAAATTATTTTTTGTTAAATGTTCAATACTTTTTTCAATTGCTTCTCCAGGTGTTTCAAGTCCGTCCAAAAAAGATGAATTGATCATAACACCATCATCAATAAAAGCTTCATCCTTTACTTGAAAATCATTACTTCTATCTTTTGGTCTAACAACAGTTTTAATGTCTAATTTATATTTTTTTGCAAACTCAAAATCTCTTTGATCGTGTGCAGGGCATCCAAAAACAGCCCCGAAACCATAATCCATAAGCACAAAATTCGCAAAAAATACAGGAACTTTTATTTTAGGATCCATAGGATTAAGAGCTTGCAAATTTGTTTTAAAACCAATTTTCTCAGCCTGAGCAATAGACTCTTCAGTAGTCCCAGTTTTTGAACACTTATCTTTAAAATTTTGAAATTCAGAATCTTTTTCAAAATATTTTGTCAAAGGGTGATCTATAGATAAAGCAAGAAAAGAAAAACCAAACAAAGTATCAGGTCTAGTTGTAAAACATTTGATGTTTTTTACTGGCAGATCCCCTTCAACTTTAAAATTAATTTCGCAACCAAAAGATTTACCAATCCAATTCTTCTGCATTGTTTTCACTTTATTAGGCCATTCCTCTAAATTATCTAAACCATTTAGCAATTGTTCAGAAAATTTAGAAATATTAAAAAACCATTGATTTAATTTTTTCCTTTCTACTTGCGCACCAGATCTCCACCCTTTACCATCTATCACTTGTTCATTGGCAAGGACAGTTTGGTCAACTGGATCCCAATTAACGTAGTTTTCTTTTCTATAAACCAAGCCTTTATCGTATAGCTCTAAAAAAAAAAGTTGTTGATGTTTGTAATAATTAGGCGAGCATGTAGATATTTCTCTATCCCAATCAATTGAAAGACCTAATCTTTTAAGTTGGGTTTTCATGGTAGAGATATTTTTTTCCGTCCATTCTTTTGGATCTAGATTGTTTTCTCTTGCTGCGTTTTCAGCAGGCATTCCAAATGAGTCCCAACCCATCGGATGAAGAACATTAAAGTTTTGTAATTTTTTAAATCTGGCTAGGACGTCTCCAATCGTATAATTTCTAACATGTCCCATGTGAATTTTTCCAGATGGATAAGGAAACATTTCTAAACAATAAAATTTTTTTTTTGAAAAATCCTTTTTTGATTTAAAAGTTTTGTTTTTATCCCAAAACTTTTGCCATTTTTCCTCGATTGATTTGAAATTATATCTATCCACTTACGAAAAAATTAGTTTCTTTTAATTAATTTTTTAGCCTTATTTTTTCCCTCAGTTTCCTTGTATTTTTTGAAATCATCCTTTTCAAATAAAGCTGCTTTTTTCAAAATAGCTATTTTAAGCTCACCTTCAAGTTTTGATTTAACTTTACTTGTCTTACATTTATTATTCTCATTACATACTTTTTCAAATACTAAAACTTTAATCGCGTCAGCTCTAATTTCATTCGTCATAAACTGAATTGTAATTTTCAATTCCCTATTTGTATTTTCTGAAGAGAACCACTCGGTAATAATTATTCCTCCTGAGTAACTTGCATTCGTTAATGGTACAAAGTCCATCACATCTATAGCACCTCTCCAAAGAGGGTTTGAAGATGCAAAATCAAAATCTCCTCCTCTTGTGGCACCTCTACCAAATCTTATTCCTCTACCTTCTTGAATGTTTTTTTTAACTCTCTCTTCTACATTTACAGGATTATCTTTGATGTCTGATCTTTTGTAAATTCCACACGAATTTAATGCAAATAATGTAAAAATTATAAAAATGATAAATTTGACTAAATACGTTTTCATGAAAATCATAGATACCAGAAAATAAGAATTATCTCAGAATTATTTAAAAATCGTCCTTTTTAGCGTGACAAAAATATCACAAAGTAAGAAAAAAAACACTATTTTTACTAAAAATCAAGTGTTTTAAGTACTTTCTGATAAAAAACCTCTGTTCATATGAATACAACAAAAAAGGAGTATTATGAATAACATTAAAAAAATAGGACTTACAGCATTAGCAGGTTCGCTAGTGACTTTAGGTTCAGCAGTTGCAGGCGAAATGTCTGTTTCTGGAGGTATTAACACTACTTTAAAATTTGGTAAAGGTGGTGGAAATACTAGTAGAGGTATAGGTTCAGACAAAGACGTAACTTTCTCAGGCGGTGGTGAACTAGATAACGGAACAACGTTTTCTATGAGCACAACTCTTGATGATACCTACGCAGTGTCAGGATCAACAACTACAATCACAACACCATCACTTGGTTCATTCCAAGTTGGTCAAAGTACTGGTTCAGCAGCTGGTTATTATGATGAGGAAGTTCCTCAAGTATACGAGCAAGCATCTGACGGTATTGAAACACCTGCGAACAAAGTCGGTGACTTCATGGACAATAACCATGTTATGTACACATCTCCAACATTAGAGATGATGGGTGCATCATTCACATTACGTGCTGGTTATGCGCCACAAGCAAGTGACGCTGCAGTAGCAGATGGTGGTCAGCAAACTTACAGTGGAACATACGGTGCAGGTCAAGAACTTGGTTTAACGATCGGTTACGAAGGCTTAACACTTGGTTTCTACGGTGCTGAAAGAGAAAACAGAGGACCAGATCAATCAGCTCAAGACGACGTTAGAGATGAGTTCAACGGTGCATGGTATGCAAAATACACAATGGGACCAGTGTCAATTGGTTACTCAGAGACGTATTTTGATGCAGGTGTAGCAAGAGCTATCGATACAGTTGATACAGCTAAAACAAGAAGAACTGCTGGTGGTATCTACGAAGATGAACAGATGTCAATTGCGTTTAACGTAAACGACAATATGTCAATCTCATACACAGTTGCTGATAGTACTTATGACTCTCAGGATGACGCTAAAACAGCGGCTACTACTGATGACGATATAACTCAGGAAATCGATGCGATACAGGTAGCTTACTCTATGGGTGGTATGTCAATTAAAGCATACAACATGGAAGTATCTAATCCAGCGCATGACGACAACGCAGCTGACCAAAGCGTAACTGAAATTGCTTTAGGTTTTGCATTCTAATTTAATTTAGTTTCGAAATTAAAACGGCCCAGTATTTATACTTGGGCCGTTTTTTTTTATCCAAGATATCGCCGCAACACCGCTCGGAGTACATAATTTTGATCTTTTAAGAGTTTTTTGGTTAATTCCACCAAGTAAAATAATTTGATTTTTTGCTAATTTTTTTAATAAATTTGTTTTTATGGTACCGAGATATTTTTTATTTTTATTATTTTTAAAAATAGGACTTAAAAAAATACATGAACAGCCCTGTCTTTCCTTAATTTTAAGTTCGATTGCGTTGTGAGCTGATCCTATTATTTCAAGCTTCTTTTTAACTATATTCTGAAATCTTAATTGTTTGTAAAATGAGGGGATATATAAACCATCAAAATTATACCTAATTGCATCTTTTAGGTTATTAGAAATATAAACCTTTCGTCTATTATTTCTACAATGCCTAACTAATTTTCTCAGTTCTCTAGGATCATTCTTTTTATGATAATTTCTATATATTAATGAAATTTGAGCAGATAATTTTTCAATTTCAATTTTGTTAAATTCATCTATAAAATAAAAATACTTAATATTCATATGGAGAATGTAGTAAAAAATTTTGATTTAGTAAAAGAGGAAATAAGCAATTTTAAAAATGCCAATATTATTGCTGTATCAAAAACATTCCCGATCAGTCATATATTACCTTTAATCAATCATGGTCATCAGCACTTCGGTGAAAATAAGGTCCAAGAAGCTCAGGAAAAATGGACATCATTAAAGAACGATTTTCCTAATTTAAAATTACATTTAATAGGTAAATTACAAACAAACAAAGTAAAGTTTGCGTTACCTTTATTTGATTATATCCACTCTTTAGATAGCATTAAACTCGCAGAAAAAATTTCATTAGAACAGGAAAAAAAGAAATTTAGGCCAAAAATATTTATTCAAATAAATCTAGGTAAAGAAAATCAAAAGTCAGGTATTGATGAAGAAGGCTTAGAAAGTTTTTACCAAAAATGTGTAACTAAATATAACCTTAACATCATAGGTATTATGTGTTTACCCCCATTTGATGAAGATCCGACACCTTTTTTTAAAAAAATGCAAAATTTATCAGAAAGTATTAAATTAAAAGAAATTAGTATGGGAATGTCCAACGATTATATGGATGCGCTAAGGTTTAAGGCAACATACATAAGAGTTGGTTCCAAAATTTTTGGAAACAGAAGCTAAGATAACTTAATTTTTGAATTTTTTTTTATTAACTTCAATAATATTTCAATATCATTCAAACTTAATGAAATGCACCCTCTAGTGGGTCTATAATTATTTGTAACGTGAATAAAAATTGCGCTCCCTTTATTTTTGATTATTCTTCGGGTGTTATAGTTGATTACAATAATAATGTCGTAAATTTTATCTTTTCTATACAGCTTTTCAGCTTTAATTTTTTTATTTAATTTTATTTCTTTATTATAATAAATATTGTTAGGGTCATCACACCAACCCTTTTGTTTATTTATTCTAATAGTTTTTAATTTTGTATAAGGTTTATCTACCCTGTCGTTTCTATAATAAACCGGTCCTAATGAAAATATTCCTGTTGGAGTGCAATTATCTCCCTCTAGTTTATTTTTTTTTAAACCATTTTTTCCAATAGAGCATTTAAATTGGAAATCATCACAAATTAAGGTGTCTTTATTTTTTAGTTTAATTATCATAAGTTCTAAAATATATGGTAAATCAAAAATTATATATAATTAATTTATCAAATTTTTACGACATCATTAGTGAACTTAAAGAACATATTGATTACGAATTATTAAAATTTGATAATAAAGAAATTTTTTTTGATAAATATAAAAGTGAAAGTATTTCTACAGAAAACTCAATCTTAGTTGTGCATGAGAAAGAATATAACTTTTTTGTTAAAAATATAAATGAGGATCAAATTATTAAATTTAAACCTCCAGTAAATATTTTTACGTTTATTGAAAATTTAAATGTGAAATTTATTCAGAAAAAATACCAAGACCAATCGAATGTAAATGTTAAAGATTTTTTTTTAGACATCAACTCAAGAGAACTAAAAAAGGGTAAAGCAAGTTTAAAATTAACTGAACGAGAAACTGATATGATATTGTTTCTAAATAATTCAAATAAACCAGTAAATGTTGAAACTTTAGAAAAAGAAATTTGGCAACATTCCTCGGAACTTGAGACTCATACAGTTGAAACCCATATTTATAGACTTAGAAAAAAAATAAAAGCTGAGTTTGGAAATGATGAATTAATTATAAGTAATAAAGATGGATATACTATCTGATGAAGAAAAAAAATTTTATTGCCAAGGATCTATTTTCAAAAAAATACAAGCCAAGGGTCATTAAACCAAAAAAAGGAAAGGGAAGTTTTAAGAGAAAGAAAAAGTAATTAAATCCGAGCACCTATTTGTTGAATTACTTTTGATGACATCTCAGTACCCTTTTCTAAGCATTCTTTCTCAGACATATTGTTAACATGACCATGTAAGAAACCAGCTGCAAATAAATCACCAGCACCTGTAAGATCAACTATTTTTAAATTCTTTTTAATTCCGCACTCCGTTATTTCATTTCCATTAATAGATACAGCGCCTTTTTCACCTCTTGTTATTACCAATAACTTTTTTAATTCTTTGGCGAAATTAATTACATCCTCAAAATTTCTCGCATCAATTAAGGACATAATCTCTTGTTCGTTAGCAAAAGTTATATCTAGTTTATTTTTAACTAATTCTAGAAAATGAGGTTTGTGTCTATCTACACAAAATTGATCAGATAATGACATAGCAACTTTATTTGCATTATTTATTGCTTTATCAAATGCTTTTCTTGGATCACCTTCATCCCAAAGATATCCCTCTAAAAAAATAATTTCACTTTTTTTTATAGCATTCGTATCAACATCATTCTCATTAATTTTTCCAGCCGTACCAAGAAAAGTGCACATAGTTCTTTCAGAGTCTGGAGTGACTAATATTAAACATGTGCCAGTTGGCAACTCTTCTTTCTTTTTAGAATAAAAATATTTAACATTCTCAGTCTTAAGACCTTCCTCATATTTTCCACCTAGATCATCATCGTTTACTTTACCGATGAATCCTACATCATTTCCTAATTGTGATAATCCAACGATTGAATTGGCTACTGATCCACCAGAAACAGTTTTTTCAATTTTTAGGTTTGAGAGCAATTGTTTGAATTCATTTTCATCAAAAATTAATTTCATCGTGCTTTTTGTAAGATTATTTTTTTTAATAAATTCATTGTCAACTTTGCAAATAACATCAACTATTGCATTTCCAATTCCTAAAATTTTCATATTAAGCTTTCTTTGTTTTGATTGGTTTTTTTCTATTAGGATAACAAGATGTGCAAATTTTACAAGTTATTCCGTAGCAGTCTCGTGCCTTACAAAACTCTCTTCCATAATAGATTATTTGCAAGTGAAGTTTGTTCCAATATTTTTTAGGAAATAATCTTTTAAGATCTTCCTCTGTTTTAAATACGTTTTTGCCGTTAGTAAGTCCCCATCTTTGTGCCAATCTATGTATATGTGTATCTATTGGAAATGCTGGATGACCAAAACCTTGAGACATTACTACGCTAGCTGTTTTATGCCCGACACCCGGAAGCTCCTCCAACTGCTCAAAAGTTTTGGGGACTCGACCACCGTATTTTTCCATTAATATTTTTGATAAATTAAAAATACTTTTGGCTTTAATTCTAAAAATACCTATTCTTTTAATTAATTTTTCTATTTTTTTCCTACCAAGTTTTACAAAGTGTTTTGGTTTGTGATATTTTGGGTAAATATCCTTTGTAACATTATTCACATTAACATCTGTGCATTGCGCAGAAAGCAAAACTGAAATCAAAAGCGTAAATACATTTCTACTATGTAATGGTACAGAAATTTTTGGATATGTTTTATTTAAAATTTTAAGAACTATTTTAGCTCTTTTTTTCTTTTCAGCCTCTTTGAGCCTCATTTAAAATTTAAAACATTTCTCATTGAGTAAAGTCCTGGCTTTTTAGACATAAGCCATTTAGCAGCTGTTAGAGCTCCTTCAGAATATAAAGCCCTGTCAAATGCCTCGTGATTTAAAGTTATAATTTCTTTACCACTAGAAAATTTGACTTCGTGTTCTCCAACAGTCTCACCTTTTCTTATTGAATTAAAGTTAATTTTTTTCCCATAAGGAAATGTTTTCTTGTTGAAATATTTATTGCCAATCATTTTATAAAAATCTTTCTTTTTACCAACTGCTATACCTTTACCCAGCATTAAGGCAGTACCTGATGGATGATCTTTTTTGTGTTTATGGTGAACTTCATAAACTTTGCTTAGGAAATTATTTCCCAATGAACTTGAAGCGATCTCAGTAAGATACATTAAAAGATTAATCCCAAGGCTCATATTTCCTGCCTTTAAAATTGGAATTTTTCTTGAGTATTTTTTTATTAATTCTTCTTCTTTTTTAGAAAATCCAGTAGTACCGATCACTACTTTTTTTTTAAGTTTTGATGCTATTTTTAAAACCTGGAAAGTACATTTTGGTATCGTGAAATCGATAATGATATTTGCTTTTTTAAAAGCATTTTCGTCATTTAATTTAGGTTTGATCCCAGAAATTTTTCTATTAATTTTTCTATTTTCAGTAAGAGTAACAAGCTTAAATTTTTTATCTAATTTTGAAGATTTGATAATTTGTTGACCCATTCGGCCAAGGCAACCAGTTACAGCTAATTTAATTTTATTCATGCAAAAATTAAATATGAAAGTATCACAACAACTAAAACAATAATACCCCAAATAGACAAGTTTTTAAAAAGTTGTTTTTTTTCAGAATTACTTCTTAAAAAATTTGGTAATACTAAAATTAAAACCGCAATTAATGCTATAGCTGGTACTATTTGTTCAAGACCCATTATTTAGTTTTTCCAAAAATTTTTAGCTTTTTCAAAGAATTTTTTAATACTAGGGTTTGACTTTTCATTCTCAATTTGTCTGAATTTTTCTAGCAACTCTTTCTGCTCTTTATTTAAAGAGATTGGTACTTCAGTATTTAGTTGAACATAAAGATCACCATATCCACTCCCTCTTATGTATGGCATTCCTTTACCTTTAAGTCTAAGTTGTTTTCCACTTTGTGTCCCAGCTGGTATTTTTATTTTTGCTTTTCCACCATCAATAGTAGGGATTTCAATTGTTGAGCCTAAAGCTGCATCTGCGATTGATATAGGGCATTCAAAATATAAGTTTTCATCAGATCTTTTAAATAGATCGTGAGAATAAACATTTATGAATAAGTAGAGATCTCCGCTTCCTGCACCTCTAGCACCAGCTTCCCCTTTTCCAGCCAATCTTATTCTTGTACCATCATCGACACCTTTTGGAATTGTAACAGATAATCTTTTTGATGCTTGTTTCTTTCCTTGACCACCACAACTAGTGCATGGATGAGTTATCATTTCTCCTGATCCTCCACATTGAGGACAAGTTTGTTGTACTGTAAAAAATCCTTGACTAGATCTTACTTGTCCATGTCCTCCACACATTGAGCATGTGCTTGGTCTATGACCTGGTTTAGAACCTGTCCCTTTACAGACTTCACATTTTTCAGATGTTGAAAACTTGATGTCTTGTTTTTTACCTGAATAAGCCTCATTTAAAGAGATAGACAAGTCATATCTTAGATCTGAGCCTCTATTGTTTGACTTTCTTGATCTTTTTCCACCACCAAAGCCTTCTCCAAAGAAATCTTCAAAAATATCTGAAAAGTGGCTAGAGAAATCGAAGTTACTAAATCCACCTCTTCCTCCTCCGCCATTTTCAAATGCGGCATGTCCAAAATTATCGTAGTTTTGTTTTCTCTCGGTATTAGATAAAACGTGATAGGCCTCTGATGCTTCTTTAAATTTTTCCTCTGAAGCTTTATCACCTTTATTTTTGTCTGGATGATATTTTACTGCAAGTTTTCTGTAAGCGGATTTTATTTGTTCAGGTGAGGCTGATTTATTTATACCCAAGACGTCGTAATAATCTCTTTTTGTCATAATAAATTAGACAAATAGTTGCTATCTTAGGCGCTTTTCTCTTTATTCTCGTCTTTTACTTCTTCAAAGTCTGCATCAACAACGTTGTCGTCTTTTTTTCCTTCTTGTTTTTGATCTTTAGCATTTTCAGCTGGTTTTGCACTTTGTTGAGATTTGTAAATAGCTTCTCCAAGTTTCATAGAAGCTTGTACTAAATCTTGTGTTTTCTTTTTAATTGCTTCAACATCAGTTCCTTTCAAAGCATTCCTTAAATCTGCAGCTGCGGTTTCAATAGCTTTTTTATCAGCTTCAGAAACTTTAGAACCATGTTCCTTTAAATTTTTTTCTGTTGAGTGCACAAGAGTATCTGCTTGATTTCTTGCATCAACAGCCTCTCTTTTTTTCTTATCTTCTTCTTTATTTGCTTCAGCATCCTTTACCATTTTGCTAATCTCTTCATCGCTTAAGCCTCCAGAAGCTTGAATTTGAATTTTTTGTTCTTTACCAGTTCCTTTATCTTTTGCTGAAACATTTACTATTCCATTTGCGTCAATATCGAAAGTTACTTCAATTTGCGGAACTCCTCTAGGCGCTGGAGCAATTCCAACCAACTCAAAGTTTCCTAAAATTTTATTATCAGAAGCCATTTCTCTTTCACCTTGAAGAACTCTTATTGATACAGCTGGTTGATTATCCTCAGCTGTAGAAAATACTTGGCTTTTCTTTGTAGGAATAGTTGTATTCTTATCGATAAGTTTAGTTGATACACCACCTAAAGTTTCGATACCTAAAGAAAGAGGTGTTACATCTAATAACAATACATCTTTTACATCACCTTGAAGTACACCTGCTTGAATTGCAGCACCCATAGCAACAACTTCATCAGGGTTAACAGATTTATTCGGTTCTTTGCCAAAGAAGTTTTTAACTTCTTCAATTATTTTTGGCATTCTTGTCATTCCTCCAACAAGAACTATTTCGTCGATTTCGCCTGCTGATAGACCAGCATCTTTAAGAGCAGTTTGGCATGGTGGCATTGTTCTTTTAATTAAATCTTCAACTAAAGCTTCAAGCTTAGCTCTTGTCATTTTTAAGTTTATGTGTTTTGGACCAGTTTTGTCAGCTGTAATAAAAGGAAGATTTATTTCAGTTTGTGCTGCAGAAGACAATTCTATTTTAGCTTTTTCTGCAGCCTCTTTTAATCTTTGTAATGCAAGTTTGTCAGATTTTAAGTCAATTCCATTATCTTTTTTAAATTCAGAAAGCAAGTATTCTACAATAGTGTTATCGAAATCCTCTCCTCCTAAAAATGTATCACCATTCGTTGACTTAACTTCAAATACTCCATCACCTAATTCTAGAATCGATACATCAAATGTTCCGCCACCAAGGTCGTAAACAGCAATTTTTTTGTTTGCTTTTTTATCTAGACCATATGCTAACGATGCAGCAGTTGGTTCATTAATAATTCTTAAAACTTCTAGACCTGCAATCTTTCCAGCATCTTTAGTAGCTTGTCTTTGAGCATCATTAAAATACGCTGGCACAGTAATTACCGCTTTTGTAACTTCTTGACCTAAATATTTTTCAGCAGTTTCTTTCATTTTTTGTAAAACAAACGCTGAAATTTGAGATGGTGAGTATTTTTTTCCTTTAGCTTCTATCCAAGCGTCACCTTTTTCTGAGTTAATTATCTTAAAAGGAGATGTTTCAATATCTTTTTTAACTGATGGGTCAGAAAAGTTTCTTCCAATTAATCTTTTAACAGCAAAAATTGTGTTTTCAGGGTTTGTAACAGCCTGTCTTTTTGCTGGTTGACCAATAAGCTTCTCATCATTTTCAGTAAAAGCTACTACCGAAGGAGTAGTTCTTGCTCCCTCTGCATTTTCTAAAACCTTTGCCTGTGTGCCTTCCATGATGGAGACACATGAATTTGTAGTTCCTAAATCTATTCCTATTACTTTGCTCATAATTTTTATATTTGAAACTCATATATGTGCTTTTTCTTAATCTACAAGTTCCTATATCTTATTTTTTTGGCTCTTTTTCCTCCGTTTTCTGTGGTTTTTTCGATACCCCAACTAATGATGGCCTTAAAAGTCTATCTTTTAACATAAATCCTTTTTGTATTTCCTGCACAATTGTTCCAGGCTCTTTACTGTTGTCTTCAATCTCCATCATTGCTTGATGTTTATTTGGGTCAAGCTTCTCATTTATAGAAACTACGGGCAAAATATTATTCTTCTTAAAAATTGTTAGTGTGTCATTTAAAATAATTTCTATGTGGTCCATAATTTTCTTCTTTGAATTTTCATCTAAGTTTTGATCATTATTTATCGATTGTTTTGACCTTTCAAGATTGTCTAAAAGGTTCAATGCATCTCTCGCAAAAACCATCCCACCATAGTCAAATGCTTCATCTTTTTCTTTTTCAAATCGTCTACGTTGATTTTCTAATTCAGCAAATGATCTTGTTAGCTTATCTTCTAATTCAACTATTTTTTCTTCAGGACTTATTTTTTTTTCTTCTTCAGCCTTATTATCCTCAGACTTATCTTTATTTAAATCTTCTTTGTTTTCTTCAATAGTGTTTTTTTCTTCAGGCATTAAAGGTTATATGGTAAGAAATTTGGTATTTACTAGATGAAAAATAAAAAAATTTCTAAAATATTAATAGGCACTAATAATCGAGGAAAACTGAGAGAAATTGCTAATTTATTACCTAAAAAGGTAAAAGTTTTCTCAACTAAAGATTTTAATCTCAAAAGCCCAAATGAAACTGGCAAAACCTTCAAATCTAACGCGATAATTAAAGCAAAATATTTTTCAAAAAAAACAAATCTAATATGTTTATCGGATGACTCGGGTTTAGAGATTGATGTTCTCAAAAACAAACCAGGAATTTATTCAGCTAGATGGGGAGGTAAAAAAAGTGACTTCAATAAAGCAATGCAAAGGGTCTACAAAGAATTGGATAAAAAAGATAAAGAATGGAGAACAAAAAAAGTTTCAGCAAGATTTATTTGTGCTCTAGTTATCTATTGGCCAAATGCAAAAAAAATTTATTCTTTAGGTAAAGTAAGTGGAAAAATATCTAAAACCAAAAAAGGAAAAAATGGATTTGGATATGATCCAATTTTTATTCCAAATGGTCATAAAAAAACTTTTGCTGAGATGAGCAAAAGTTACAAATATAAGATTGACCATAGAGCAAAAGCCTTTAAAAAAATTAAAAGATTTTTTTAAATTTATTGTTTTCCACTTTATAAAAATTTAAAACGTGTTTAATACGTTTATCCTCTATTTCAAACAAACCAATCTTGCCCTTGAAGGTATTTTTCTGATCAAACATTTTATTATTTAATTGGAAGTTATTTACTTTAGAAAGATAAAAAATTAATCCAACCATATCAAAACCCAATAAAGAGATTTGATTTGGCTCAGATGAATATTTCTTAAAATATTCCTGTTTGAACTCATCAAAATTTTTTTTATTTACTGAAGGAAAATAAAGATCCTGGGAACTATCTTCGTTAAGTAAAGACTCATCAAACCATTGGTTTAATGTAATGAAATATGTCTTTTTTGGTGTTACATCTGTATAAATTAAAGATGTTGTTATACTTTTAAGTGTTTCATCAAAGGCAGAAATTATCACAGAGTCGAAATTTACTTTTCCAAGAGTGTCCTTTTTTTCCAAATTTTCTATTATTTTTTCTTTATTGAACTCATCTGACTCTTCTACCCTTTTTATTTCGTCAGCTAAATTTTGCTTTCTCCTATCGTATTTGGTAATTTTCTCTATTCTCTTTGTTAACAAAGTTGGATCAGTTTCGTAAAAATATTTTTTCTTTAATTTTATATTAGTTGAAGATAGACCTTTTTCAATTTCATCTCTGAAACGATCCTCGGGAATTAAACAAATTGTTTTATCTAGTCCTTCTATTTTTTGAAATTTTTCAATCGCTTTAAGTTGCGATAATGCATTTACACCTACAGAAATAATATTGTTACCTTTTTTTTCAAGTTTATTTGTAAAAGATAAAAAAATCGCATCATTTAGTTTTGATAAGTTTTTAATATTTTTTTCAAAAATTGGACCTATAAAAATTCTTACACCATTATCGTAAAGTTCTTTAGCAGCTTTATAGTTTTGTTCAGGATTATCGAAGTTATTTTTTGGTAGAATCTCTAGTTTAGAACTGTCAATCTTATTCACCGCCATACTCACAGATCTTAAAACAGAGGTCCCAATATTCTTATTCTCACCACTCAAAGGTAATAATAATCCTATCTTTATTTTTTCTGAAGCTGATGTCCAAATAGAGCTTAAAATTAGAAAGGTTAAAACAGATATTAAAAAGTTAATTTTATTTTTCATTTCGTTACTAAATATTATATTCTTTTAAAACAATGAAGTCTAAAACTCAAAAAATTAAGAAGGGACTTTACATAGTTTCCACACCCATTGGAAATTTAAAGGACATTACTTTTAGAGCAATAGATATACTTAAAAAATCAGATATTATTTTGTGTGAAGATACAAGAAATTCAAAAAAACTACTTGCTCATTATGAGATTAAGTCAAAGTTGATATCGTATCATAAATTTAACGAGAGAAAAATTTCTGAACAAATAATTTCTGAAATTCAAAAATATAAAATAATATCACTTATTTCAGATGCTGGTACTCCTGTTATTTCAGATCCAGGCAAAATACTGATTAAAGAATGTGTTTTAAAAAATATATCAATTGTTCCAATTCCGGGTGTTTCTTCTGTAACTGCTACGGCCTCCATAAGTGGTTTTTCAGAAAAATTTATTTTTTTTGGTTTTTTGTCTGAAAAATCGTCATCATTAAAAAAAGAACTTGAGATGTTAAGTAAAATTGATTGTTCGATAATTTTATTTTCATCTCCGAGAAAATTTCTTAAAAATTTAGAAAAATTTCAAGAATATTTTAATGGTAGAGAACTAGTAATTTGCAGAGAAATAACAAAATTACATGAAGAGTTTATTAGATTAAAAGTAAGTGATTTAAAAAAACTTGATTTAAATATCAAAGGTGAATTAACCGCCATTTTTTCCGAAAAGAAAAATACAATTAACAATTTTAATTATCTTACCGAATCTGATAAGAAAATAATTAATAAGATGTTATTCAAAAAAACAATCAAAGATATTGTATCTTATTTTAAAGATAGAAATATTCCTAAACGTGCAATTTATAATTATTGTCTCGAAAAAAAAAATGAAAATTAAGTTTTTATTTTTATTTCTAGTATTTTTAAACTCTTGTGTTGGAACAGGAACAAGCGGATTATTTGGGACTGGTGTATCAGTTGCAGTTGATCCAAGATCTATTGGAACCCAGATTGATGATACCTTAATGCAAAAAAATTTATCAACAAGACTTACCTTAGAGGACAAAAAATATTTCTTAGCGGTAAAATCAAAAGTTCTGGATGGTAGAATATTTATAACCGGCAAAGTTGATAATCCAGAGGATAAACTTAAAATTACTAAAATAGCTTGGGAAACAGAGGGAGTAAGATCTGTAAGAAACGATATAAAAATTAAAGAGGAATTTAATTTTAAACAGTCGGCTAAGGATCTATTAATTACTTCTCAATTAAGAACAGCTTTAATGTTTAATAATGAAATCAAATCAAGAAATTATCAAATAGATACTTATAAGAAACGTGTATATATTTATGGTATCGCAGAAAACCAGGATGAACTCAAATTAGTAGTTGATGAAGCTAAATCGATTTTAGATGTTGAAAAAGTTATAGCAAGTATCCTTTTAATGGAAGACTTAAGAATTCAAAAGAATTAATTTTTTTTGCTATAGTCAATTACACCAGCAGAGTATGCGGCAACAGAGGCTAAATTTAAAATTTCTGATGTTGAACTTCTGAGAGGAGCTATTTCAATTGCCTGACCTAATCCTATAAGAAGTGGACCAATTACTTTCGCTCTACTCATTGATTTCATTGTTTTAAATGATATTGCTGCACTGTGTTGACTTGGCATAATCAAAACATTGGCGTTACCAACTATCTCTGAGAATGGGTATAATTCTTTATAAGTTTCCTCTAAAGCGACATCGGGTTGCATTTCTCCATCAAATTTAAAATCCACTTTTCTTTCTTTTAAAATTTGCACTGCATCACTTATTCGCTTTGTTCTATCTGTTACAGGCTGACCAAAAGTCGAATGAGATAAAAAAGCTACCTTAGGATCAAAACCAAATAATCTTACAACTCTTGCTGTTGAGATTGCCATTTCTGCTAATTGATTTGCATCTGGGTACTCAATTACAGATGTATCACAGACAAATATTGTTTTACCTCTGTTAATTATCATGTTGAGACCAAACATTATTTCACCCGGTCTTGGATCTACTACTTTTGTAACTTTTTCTAAGGATGAGGAATAACGCCTTGTATTTCCAGTAACCATAGCATCAGCATCTCCACATGACACCATACAAGCCCCCCATATCACCCTGTCATTTCTGATAAGTTTATCACAATCTCTTTCTAATAAACCTTCTTTTCTTTGAAGTTTTTCAAATAAGAATTTAACATATCTTTCTCTTAATTTTTTATCTGTTGAGTTGATTATTTTAATATCTAGTTTTTCCTCATAACCAATTTCATATAACTTCTTTTTAACTATATCTTCTTTAGCAATCAAGATGGGCTCACCAAGTCCATTATTTTTAAATGCAATTGCTGCCTTCAAATTATTTTCATCTTCACCATCTGCGAACACCACTCTTTTCTGATTTTTTTTAATTTGGGAGTTTATTCCTTGAATTACCGCTACTGATGGGTCTAATCGGTTTTTTAGTTGTTCGGCATAAATATCAAAATCTTCAATATTTTTTCTTGCAACACCTGTTTTGATTGCTGCTTTTGCAACAGCAACTGGAATAACACTTATTAATCTTGGATCAAAAGTTGATGGAATTATATATTCTCTTCCGTAATGTGGTCTATCCCCACCCATTGCTGCAACTACTTCATCAGGAACTCTTTCTCTTGCCAAAGTAGCAATAGCTTTCACCGCAGCAACTTTCATTTCTTCATTTATTGTTTTAGCTCTTACATCAAGAGCTCCCCTAAAAATATATGGAAAACCAATTAAATTATTAACTTGATTTGGATAGTCTGATCTTCCAGTTGCTATAATTGCATCTTCTCTAACATCTTCAACATCCTCAGGAATGATCTCTGGATCTGGGTTTGCACATGCGAATACAATTGGATTCTTAGACATTTTTTTAACCATTTCTTTTTTTAAGACCCCAGCTTGAGAAAGACCTAAGAATACATCTGCCCCATTAATTGCATCATTTAAAGTTCTATTTTTTGTTTTGATAGCAAATTTCTTTTTCCATTCATTTAAATTATCCCTTTCAGAATGGATAACACCCTTTGAATCAAGCATTGTGATATTTTTATCTTTTACACCTGAATTTATAAAAAGATTTGCACAAGCCATTGCAGATGCACCGGCACCATTAATGACCACTTTTACATCCTTAATATTTTTTTTTGCAATATCACAAGCATTAATAAGAGCCGCACTTGTAATTATAGCTGTACCATGCTGATCGTCATGAAATACAGGTATATCTAATAATTCTTTTAATTCGTTCTCTATTATAAAACACTCTGGTGCTTTTATATCTTCTAAATTAATTCCACCAAAGCTTTTTGAAATATTTTTTACAGAGTTAATAATTTCTTTTGTATCTGAAGAATCTATTTCAATGTCAATGGAATCTATGTCTGCAAATCTTTTAAATAAAACAGCCTTTCCTTCCATAACTGGTTTTGATGCGACTGCTCCTAAATTTCCAAGACCTAAAATTGCTGAGCCATTACTTATTACAGCTACTAGATTACCTTTAGTAGTATAGTCATATGCGAGGTCTGGATTTTTTGAAATTGCTTTTACTGGTGCAGCAACTCCAGGTGAGTATGCCAAAGCCAAATCTCTTTTTGAAGTCATCGGTTTAGATGAAATAATCTCAATCTTGCCAGATTTATTAGTATTATGAAAATCTAATGCTTCTTTATCCGAGTAATGTTCAATTTTATTTTTTTTCATTTTGATTATTTATGTATACAAATGAGCCAATAATAAGACTAATATGATTTATGAATTTAATTAAGTCAACTGGGACTTTTAGTTTTTATACCATAATTAGTAGAATATCTGGTTACGTTAGAGATATTCTTATTGCAATATTTCTTGGTTCTGGACCTGTCGCAGACGCTTTCTTTGTTGCATTTAGAATTCCAAATACCTTTAGGAGAATCTTTGGAGAAGGTTCCTTCAATGCAGCTTTTGTGCCAAGTTACACAAAAGGGTTAACAAAATCTAAAAAAAATTCTGAAAGCTTTGCAAATAAAGTTTTTAGTTTATTAACTTTTTCACTGCTTGGACTTGTAATTCTCGTTGAGTTATTTATGCCTTTATTTGTATCACTTATAGCACCAGGTTTTAAATCAGATCCTGAAAAATTTATTATAGCAACTGACTTAACAAGGATTACATTTCCTTTTATATTGTTTATAAGTTTAGCATCTTTTTTTTCAGCAATTTTAAACTCACATAATAAATTTGCAGCTGCTTCAGCTGCACCAATAATATTAAATATAGTTTTAATAATTGTATTATTATGTGCTAAATACCTTGACGATCATCTTGTGATTTATATGTCCTATGGTGTATCAATAGCTGGACTCATTCAAATGATCTTCCTTATTTTAGTATTGAAAAAAACTTATAAGCCCCAATTTGAAATAAATTTAAGTATTGATAATAAAACAAAAAGCTTTTTTAAAAAACTTTTACCAAGTATTTTTTCTTCAGGAGTAACTCAAATTAATATTTTGATTGGAACTATCATTGCCTCTTTTCAAGCCGGAGCTGTATCATATTTATATTATGCTGACCGAATTTATCAAATTAATCTTGCCATTGCAGGTATAGCAATTGGAACTGTCATACTTCCAAAACTATCCTCTTATATTGCTCAAAAAAAATTAAAGGATATTGATTTGATACAAAACAAGTCATTAGAACTTTCACTTTTTTTAAGTCTTCCTGCGATGGCAGGTCTATTAATTGCTTCCGAAGAAATTGTTTCATCGTTATTTGGATACGGATCTTTTAATAAAGAAGGTGTTGAAAATTCTGCAAAAGCATTATTTTATTTTGCTTTAGGTTTGCCCGCATTTTCACTCATTAAAATTCTCTCAAATTTTGTTTTTGCTAGAGACAATACGAAGATACCGTTTTATTTCTCGTTAATATCAGTTATCATTAATGCTTCAATAAGTATTTATTACTTTAGAGATTTTGGCTTTATAATAATTCCAATTGCAACATCTATTTCATCCTGGATTAACGCTTTATTATTATATTATTATTTAAATCATAAGAAATTTTTTAAAGTAAGTTTAAGTTTGATATTTCAATTTTTCAAAATAAGTTTTTCAGTTTTATTAATGGCTTTATTCCTTTTCATCTCAATTAATTTTTTCAGTGCTCACTTAGAATATGATAGCAATTTTAAAGTTATTTATCTTCTTTTATTAATAATTTCATCAGCGATAATTTATTTTGTAATATCCTTACTTACTAAAGCTTTCAAATTAAGTGATATTAAAATAAGATATTAAGATGTCACAAAAAAATATATTTTCGGGTGTTCAACCTACAGGCAATCTTCATTTAGGAAATTATATTGGTGCAATTAAAAATTTTGTAAGACTACAATCTGAAAATGACTCTAAATGTATTTATTGTGTTGTTGATTTACATGCAATTACTACAAAACAAGATCCACAAAAATTAAAAGATAATATCCTTGAGACGACCGCAGTTTTTTTAGCAAGCGGAATTGATCCAAGCAAAAGTATAATTTTTAATCAATCTATGGTACCTGCTCATTCAGAGGGCGCATGGATACTGAGCTGTATTGCAAGAATGGGTTGGTTAAACAGGATGACCCAGTTCAAAGAAAAAGCAGGCAAAGATAAAGAGAAAGCAAGTGTGGGATTGTATATTTATCCAATTTTAATGGCAGCTGATATTCTTTTGTACGATGCAACTCATGTTCCTGTTGGAGAAGATCAAAAACAGCATTTAGAACTTACACGAGATATTGCTCAAAAATTTAATAAAGATTTTAAAGTTCAAGATTTTTTTAAAATACCAGATCCTCTTATACAGGAAAAATTCTCTCGTATTATGAGTCTTAAAGATGCAAAAAATAAAATGAGTAAATCAGACCCATCAGATGCTAGTCGTATAAATCTCACAGACACAGAAGAACAAATCCGTAATAAAATTAAAAAAGCAAAAACCGATACGAAATCATTTCCTGCAAATGAAAAAGATTTGAATAAGAGACCAGAAATTCAAAATTTGATAGGTATATACTCAAGTTTAAAATCCCAAAAAATTGCAGACACAATAAATGAATTTCAGGGAAAAAATTTTTCAAATTTTAAGGAAAAACTATCAGAGGTTGTGATAGAAAATATTACACCTATTTCAAAAGAGATATCAAAATTAAAATCAGATAAGAGTCATATTCTTCAAGTTTTAAAAGATGGAAGTGAAAAAGCTGAAGCAATTGCTTCAGAAAAAGTAAAAAAAATTAAAGAAATTATTGGCTTTTAAAAATATTTTACTTTAAAAAACAACTTCAATTACTATATTAACTTAATGTTTATACAGACACAACAAACTCCAAATCCCAATTCTTTAAAATTTGTCACTGAAAAAAAGGTTTCATTAGTTGGCCCTATTGAATTTAAAGATAAAAGTGAGACATCTGTCAGCCTTATTAAAAATATTTTGTCAATAAATGGAGTAACTGGTATTTTCTTATCTGATGATTATTTATCGGTTAACAAAGACGTTAATTTTGAATGGGAAGATCTTAAACACGTAATAATTTCGTATATTAACGATTTTTATGATCAAGGTAACGAATGTATAATTTCAGAAAAAAAATCTGAAAATTCAGATGAACTATCAAGTGTAAAAAATACAATTATCAAAATACTTGAAACCAAGGTTAGACCTGCAGTTGCTAGAGATGGAGGTGATATAAAATTTAAAGATTTTAAAGATGGGAAAGTTACAGTGGAGTTACAAGGAAGTTGTTCTGGTTGTCCAAGCTCTACACTAACGCTTAAAAAAGGTGTTCAAAATCTCTTATGTCATTATGTTCCTGAAGTGAAGGAAGTTGAGGCAATATGAAAAAAGATTTATTTTCAGGTTTATCAAAGAAAAATTTTGATCTAAAAAAGTTTAAAGAATTAAAAAAAATTTTATCAAAACAAGGTATTGTAATAAAAAGAAAACCTTTTTCGAATATAAATTTTAGATTTGACGAGTTTAAGTCATTGTATCTTACAGGAATAGCCTCTTTTTTAATAGTAATGTTTTCCTTTATAATACCATTGTCGGTCGATATTGATAATCAAATAGCAAGTAATAACGACTCTAAAATAAATAATTCGAAAAAAGATTTTGAAAAAGTTTTAAGTGGAGAAAGTATTGATAATAAAGAAAAGGTTGATGAAGGTCTTGATTTATCAAACATCTTAGAGGATGTATTCAAGTTTGACGAATTGCCAGAGGATACAGTACGATTAAGTGCTTCTACAATTGAGCAATTGTTTAAAGATACCAACTATTCTTTATCTGAAGTTAGACGTACTAAAAAAGTTAAACCCATAAGACTATCTTTGCTACCCAATGAAATGAAATCAATCGAGAACTCAGGAAAAAGAAAAAACTTGTTTATAAAAATTATATTGCCACTGGTTCTTGAGGAAAATAATAGGATTATTATTGATAGAAAAAAACTATTTACAATTTTAAATAAAAATAAAAATTCAAAAGATGAAATCAAGTGGTTAAATCAAAAATTCAAGCAATATGGGGTTGTAAACAAAGATCTTGCAACTTTAAAAATTAGAATGGATATAATCCCTGTATCTCTTGCAATTGCCCAAGCCGCTAAAGAGACCGGTTGGGGAACATCAAGATTTGCTATTGAGGGTAATGCGCTGTTTGGCCAATGGACTTGGTCAGGCGAAGGTATTAAACCAGCTGGAGCTGATACAAATGCAACTTACAAAGTGATGAAGTTTAATGTGCTTAAAGCATCAGTCAGAGCTTACCAAAGAAATTTAAATACACATTCAAGTTATAAGAGATTTAGATTTATAAGGGCGCAGTTAAGAGATGATAACAAAAAATTAGATAGTTTGAAACTCGCAGAATATTTAGATAATTATGCTCAAACAGGAACCGAATATACGAAGGTATTAAAACAAATCATTCAACAAAATCAATTAAAAGATTTTGATGAAGTTAAACTACTTCCTCTTAGCATAAAATACAAAAATATTATTTAGGAATTTGAACCGTAAATTGGTGACCAAACCACTTCCATTTACCATTTTCATTTAAAGAACAATTCAATCTCCCCCTTCTAAAAGTAAATTTTTCTCTAAAAGAAATTTTCATAACATTATTTTCATTAACTGAAATATTAGGATTACCCCAATTATCACCTTCATTAGAAAAACAATTTATATTCTTTATGTTTTTTTGATTATCAAAAAATTCAATTTCAACCGATGGAGGATTATTATTTACTAGCACGTACTTATCCTCGGGTTTAAAATTTTTATACTGCAAAGGCAAGTATTTGATAATAGAGCTGAATCTTTCCATTTTTCCATAATTCTCATTAATAGGAAATCTTGGTAATTCATATTTATCTTTTGTACTGTCTATTACTCCTGAGTGTTGTCCAAAAGCATATTTAAAATTTTTTTTAATAAAATTTTTTTGTTGCAAAGAATATTCACCAAAAGGATATGAAAAAAAGATTGGATTATATCCTAAATTTGTATTGAAAATTTCAATTGATTTATTGATATCATCTTTAAAATCAGAAAATGAAAAATTTATTAGATATTCGTGAGTATGTGAATGATTACCTATAAAAGCAAAATTTTCTTTCTCAATTTCTTTAATTTGTTCCCAGGTCATATAACCCCTTTTTCCAATCGGTTCTGTAGAAACAAAAAGAATAAAAGGTATTTCATTCTTTTTTAAAATTGGCCATGCATTTTCATAGAAAGATAAAAATGCGTCGTCGATAGTTAGTAGTATCTTCTTGTTATCTTTAGGTTTATCAAATTCCTCACTAAATAATTTTGGATTATAAAACTCAAACCCATTATTTTTAATAGCGGCAATGTGCTCTAAAAAAATATTCACTCTGATATTTGTTGATGGGTATTTATTTTCTTCAAATCTATGATACATTATTGAGAGAACCCCTTGATCATCTGGATTGTATTGTGTCACTTCCTCTGATGATAGATTTGAGTGAAAAAAAATGAGCAAAAACAAAATCGTAGATTTAATTGTGGACGCAGCAAGTGATAAAATTTTATTTAAACTCATATCTAAAGACAAGATTTATACTAATGAGTACGAAAACTGTAGAAAAAATTTTGATAAATTTTCTGTTTTATTAATGAATTTTTTAACAAAAAAACAATACTCCTTCAAAAAGATAAGAAATGTTTTCATCAATCAAGGCCCTGGCAAATACACAAGTATAAGAACTTCAATGGCAATTATTAAGGCTTTACAGCTTGTTTATGGTTTTAATTATTATGGTTTTAACAATAAAGATAAAGATGATGGAGATTATAAGAAAATTTTACAATTATTTAGGCAAAAAAAATTGATAAAAAATTTGATTAAACCACTTTATTTGAGTTAAAATATACTATGACAGATTCAATTGAAAAAAAATGCATTGCAAATGGTGTCAAACTTACTGATCAAAGAAAGACAATTGCAAGGGTAATATCTGAGTCAAAAAAAACATATGGAGAGGCTGATCACCCTGATGTAGATGAACTTTACAAAAGAGTTTCAAATATAGATCCTAAAATTAGTATCGCAACCGTATATAGAACCGTAAAACTTTTTGAGGAGTCTGGTATTTTAATGAAACACGATTTTAAAGATGGAAAAGCCAGATATGAATTAAATGATGACCACAATCATTTAATAGATATTAAATCTGGAAATATAATAGAATTCACAGATGAAGAAATCGAAAAAATTCAAAAAAGAATAGCTGAAAAACATGGTTATAAACTAGTAGACTCCAAGCTTGAACTTTATTGTGTTAAAAAATAATTACATTAATGGCTAATAAAATATTCATCAAAACTTTTGGATGCCAGATGAATGAATATGACTCCAATAGAATTTTTGATACTGTGAAAAAAATTGGTTTTTCCAAAACATCTGATCAATCTGATGCAGATTGTTATCTTATTAATACATGTCATATAAGAGATAAAGCAAAAGAGAAAGTTTATCATGAAGTGGGTAGGGTCAAAAAAATTTTTAGGAATAAGAAAAAACCAATACTCGTTGTTGCAGGATGCGTTGCTCAGGCAGAAAATGAAGAAATGCTGAAAAGAGAACCTTATATTGATATAGTTGTAGGTCCTCAATCTTATCACCAAATAAATTCTTTAATTTCAAATTATAAAAAGGGCCGTAAAGAACTTACAGAATTTGAAACTGAAGATAAATTTGATTATTTAGATAGGATTAAGAATACGTCTAGTAAAGTATCATCATTTCTCACAATCCAAGAAGGATGTGATAAGTTTTGTAGTTTTTGTGTAGTTCCCTATACACGTGGCCCTGAATATTCAAGGCCTTTTGAAAAAATTATTTTAGAGGCTCAAGATTTGGTTAAAAGTGGTGCAAAAGAGATAATTTTACTTGGACAAAATGTAAATGCATATTCATTCGAGGGTAAATCAAAAGTATATAGATTATCAGATTTAATAAATGAGCTGGAAAAATTTACGGAAATTAAGAGAATTAGGTATACAACGTCTCATCCAAGGGACATGACTGATGACTTAATTGAGTGTTATTCAAACTCTAAAAAATTGCAACCATTTGTTCATTTACCTATTCAAAGTGGTTCAGACAAAGTTTTAAAATTAATGAATAGGGGCCATAAAGTTGAAAAATATCTTGAGATCCACGAAAAACTAAAAAAAATAAGTTCAACAATTAAATTTTCAAGTGATTTTATCATTGGGCATCCAGGGGAGACTGAGAAAGATTTTAACGACACATTAAATTTTTTAAATGAAATTAAATTTATCAATTCTTATTCGTTTATATTTAGTCCAAGACCAGGAACTCCTGCGTCTAATTTAGATCTAATTGACCATGAAATTGCAAAAGATAGACTTATAAAAGTTCAAAAAATTCTTTTCCAATATCAATTAGAGCACAATGAGTCTTTTTTAGGAAAAAAAATTGATGTACTTGTTGAAAATAAAATGAGAAAAAATCAGATGTATTTTGGAAGAAATAAGTATCTCAATGGAGTGATATTTGATGGAAATGATAAGCTTATAGGGCAAACTGTAAAAATAAAGATTGATAAAGTAAATCAAAATAATTTATTTGGAAAAATAGATTCTAATTCAGATATGAAGGCTGCGTAATCTTGAATAATCCTTTGTTAAATAAATTAAATAAAGATCTTAAATTTGTTTATTCTGATAATGATACCTTGAGTATAATATTTAACAATAATGAAATTTTAATGGGTGTGGTGGGTGAATTTAACAACAATTTAAAAGAGCTAGAAAAAATTACAGAGACAAAAATTTATTCGAGGGGAAACTCTATATTGGTCAAAAGCTCTAGTACAAAAAATGAATTAGTTAAAAATGCTATAATTTTTTTAACAGATTTGCTAATTTTAAATGGATCGATTGAAAAAAAAGATATAGTTTCCTCAATTAATAAATTTATGATAAATGAAAAAACAGATAAAAAAATTGAATACATAATAAAAACACCCAAAAAATCTGTTATTCCAAGATCAGAGAAACAAAAAAATTATGTAAGAGCTTTAAGAGAAAGCGATATTATTATTTCTTGTGGTCCTGCAGGAACAGGGAAAACTTTTTTGGCCGTTGCTGTAGCTCTAACAATGTTATTGGATAAAAAGATTGAAAGAATAATTTTATCAAGACCAGCGGTGGAGGCGGGTGAAAGGTTAGGTTTTCTACCTGGAGATATGAGAGAAAAAGTAGATCCTTATCTAAGACCTTTATATGACTCACTTTACGATCTGTTAGATTTCGAAAAGATTCAAAAAAGAATTGAAATTGGTGATATCGAAATTGCTCCTTTAGCATTTATGAGGGGAAGAACATTAAAAAATTCTTTTGCAATTTTAGACGAGGCTCAAAATGCAACTGATACACAAATTAAAATGTTTTTAACTAGGATTGGTGAAAATTCTAAAATTGTTATTAATGGAGATCCGTCACAAATTGACCTACCAAATAAATCTCTGTCTGGATTAAATAGATCAAAAAAGCTTCTTGGACATCTTAACGAGATTTCAGTAGTAGATTTTGACCACTCTGACGTTGTAAGGCACCCACTGGTTTCAAAAATAGTAAAAGCTTATTCTGATCAAAATAAAGATTAATGATTAAAGCTGAAATAGTTGTTGATTTCCCAAAATGGAAAACAAAAATTAAAAATCCAAGCCTTTATTTAAAAAAAAAAATAAAAAAACTTTCTTCTGTAAAATCATTTAAAAAAAAGAATTTCCAGTTCACTTTATTATTAACTAACAAAACTATTATAAAAAAACTTAATAAAAGATTTCGAAAAAAAAACAAAGAAACTGACGTTTTGTCTTTTCCCATTAAAAGTTATTTTAATAAAAATTATAAAGGAGATATAGCTATTTGTTATGAAATTATAAATTTAAGATCAAAAAAAACAAATTTTAATATCGAATTTGATAAAATGTGGATTCACGGTCTTTTACACTTGCTCGGTTATGATCATGTCAGACAAAAAGATTACAAACAAATGTTAAGAAAAGAGCAAGACATTTTAAAACGAGTTAATTAAATTTGACAAGAAATTATTCTAAGAATTTTATTTTTTACTTAGTGCCATTTATTTGTGGATTAATTTCAACATTTAGTCTACCACCATATAACTTTTTTTTTCTTAATTTTATTTCTTTTCCATTTTTACTTTTAATCTATCTGAATTTGGAAATAAAAAAGGGCTTCTCATCTTTTCTTTACGGATGGATTTTTGGTTTTTCATACTTTTTTTCAAATATTTATTGGATAGCAAACTCATTAACTGTTGAAGAAATATTCAAGCCCTTAATTCCTTTTGCAATTACAATAATACCTCTCTTCCTAGGTATCTTTTATGGAATATCTTTTTTAATTTTTTTTTATTTTAAGCCAAGAAAAAAAATTGTGAGTATTTTTTTATTTGCTTTAATATTTTCATTCATAGAATATTTGAGGGGCCATATACTTGGAGGTTTTCCTTGGAACTTGATTTCTTTTAGTTTAGTTGAAATTAATGAATTTATACAAATCTTGTCGTATGTAGGAACATATTCTTTAAATTTATTTGTTGTAACAATTTTTTTAGTCCCGGCAACCATTTTATTTGACGTACCGTCAAAAGCAAAATTAATAACAGTTTTATTGACAGTAATTTTAATTATATCAAATTTAATTTTCGGTAATTTGGTTTTAAATAAACACAATAACACACCAAATAGTCCGATGAACATTATAGTAAAAATTATCTCGCCTAAAATTGATTTAAAAAGATTTTTTGATGGGACGGATCCTTCTTTAGTAATAAAAGATTTGGCAGAAGTAGGAAATATTGATAGTAGAGACGCGCTTTATATTTATCCAGAGGGAATATTACCATCAATAAATCTTAATGAAATTCAAGATTACTCTTCGGTATTTGGAAATTATTTTCAGAATAATCATAAAATTATAGTTGGTATTACTAGATATAAAGAAACAGAAATTTTCAATTCTATGGCTCTTCTTGATAACGATTTAAAATTGATAAGTGTTTATGATAAAAATAAACTTGTTCCTTTTGGTGAGTATTTGCCATTTGAAAATTTTTTAAAGAATTATGGGTTTAAAAAAATTACTCAAGGATACCAATCTTTCAGTTCTGCAAGCGAGAGAGATTTAATAAAAATGAACGATACAAAATTTCTTCCTCTTATATGTTATGAAATTATTTACTCAGGAGGTCTTTACAAATATTCTGATAATTATGATTTTATCATAAACATTTCAGAAGACGGATGGTTTGGGAAATCAATTGGTATAGATCAACATTTTTATCATTCTATTTTTAGATCTATCGAAGAAGGTAAAAATATAATTAGATCTGCGAACAATGGAATTTCAGCATATATTGATAGTAAAGGACAAATTATAAAAAAAATTGAATCAACTCAAAAGGGAGTAATTGAAATCGACTCTTATAAAAGAGGATCAAAAACAATCTTTAGTTCATTTGGAAATAAGATTTTCTTTTATTTCCTTATTTTTTATATTACGGTTATTTTTTTATTAAAAAAAAGGGAGAGACAATGAAAAAAAATTATTTATTTACCAGCGAATCCGTCTCCGAAGGTCATCCAGACAAAGTTTGCGATAGAATTTCTGATATGGTTGTAGATACTTATTTAGGCGCTGAGCCTCAATCAAGAGTAGCTTGCGAGACTTTAACAACAACTAATAAAGTAGTGCTTGCTGGAGAAGTTAGAGGTCCAGAAATTAAAAAAGATGATTTAATAGAAAAGGTAAGACACTGTATTAAAGATATTGGTTATGACCAGGATGGTTTTACATGGAAAGAAGCAACTAAAATTGAGAGTCATCTTCACGCTCAATCAGCAGACATAGCAATGGGTGTTGACTCGTCTGGAAATAAAGATGAGGGAGCTGGGGATCAGGGTATCATGTTTGGTTATGCATGTAATGAAACTGATGTTTTAATGCCTGCACCTATACATTATTCACACAAGATTTTAAGATTGATGGCTGCGGATAGAAAATCTGGAAAATTAAAAAATATTGAACCAGATTCTAAAAGTCAGATAACCATTGAATATAAAGATGGTAAACCAGCAAATGTTAAATCTGTAGTTATCTCTACTCAGCACTCTGCAGATGTTGATCAAACTCGGGTTAGAAAATTAGTAATGCCCTATATTGAAAAATCTATACCAAAAAATCTTCTAAATAATTTAGATGAAAAAGAAATCTATATTAATCCAACAGGAAATTTTGTTATTGGTGGGCCTGATGGAGATAGTGGTTTAACAGGTAGAAAAATTATTGTTGATACATATGGAGGTGCCGCACCACATGGTGGTGGCGCTTTTTCAGGCAAAGATCCAACTAAAGTCGATCGATCAGCCGCTTACGCATCAAGATATTTAGCAAAAAATGTTGTCGCTTCAAAAATTGCTGATAAGTGTTTAATACAACTCGCTTATGCTATTGGAGTTTCTAAACCATTATCCATCTATGTTGATTTATTTGATAACGATGAGGAAAAAAACAAACATGTAGAAAAATTGATAAGTAAAAATTTTGATTTAAGTCCAAGAGGTATAAGAGAAATGTTAGGTTTAAATAAACCAATTTATGAAAAATCAGCTGCTTATGGTCATTTTGGAAGAGAACCGGAAGAAGATGGCTCTTTTTCTTGGGAAAAAACAGATAAAAAATCAATATTTTCAAAGTAAAAAGTTGAAAAAATAGATAAAAATAACTATATATTTCTTAAATCGTTGAATTTAAAAATGGGCTTCGGCCCATTTTTTTTTGGAGAAGAATGTTAAACAAAAGAGCAGATAAATTAGAATTACTAAGAATAGCTGAAGCTGTAGCATTGGAAAAATCTATTGATAAAGAATTAATTATAAATTCGATGGAAACAGGAATTGCTAAAGCAGCAAAATCTAAATTTGGCAATGAAAATGAAATTAAAGTCTCAATTAATAGAGACAGTGGAGATATTGAATTATTTAGAAAATTAATTGTCGTGGAAATACCAGAAAATACCAACACAGAAATAAGCCTAAAAGATGCCGAAAAGTATGGAGAAAAAAAAATCGGTGATGAAGTTTTACAGCCTCTACCGTCTTTCGATTTTGGAAGAATAGCTGCTCAAACTGCAAAACAAGTAATTAGTTTTAATGTAAGAGAGGCAGAAAGAGAAAGACAATTTAACGATTTTATAGATAAAAAAGACAGCATATTAAGTGGAATTGTTAAGAGATTAGAATTTGGAAATGTAATTGTCGATCTTGGTAGAACAGAGGCAATAATTCAAAAAAATGAAATGATACCAAGAGAAAACATTAAAGCTGGCGATAGAGTGAAAGCTTACTGTTATGATGTAAGAAGGGAACAAAGAGGTCAACAAATTTTCCTATCTAGGGCACATCCAAAGTTTATGGAAAAATTGTTTATTCAAGAAGTTCCAGAGATATACGATGGCCTTATAGAGATCAAATCATCTGCAAGAGATCCAGGAAGTAGAGCAAAGATTTGTGTTCAGGCTGTGGATACATCACTTGATCCAGTTGGTGCCTGTGTAGGTATGAGAGGAAGTAGAGTCCAAGCAGTAGTAAATGAACTTCAAGGAGAAAAAATTGATATTGTAAACTGGTCAGAGGACCCTGCTTTGGTCGTATCTAACGCTTTATCTCCTGCTGAGGTACAGAAAGTAATTGTAGACTCAGAGCAAAAAAAAATGGATGTAATTTTAACTGAAGAAAATTTGAGCAAAGCTATTGGTAGAAGAGGTCAAAATGTAAGACTTGCAACTAAACTTTTAAATTATGAAATTAACATAATGACTGACAAAGAAGAGTCAGAGAGAAGACAAGTGGAATTTAAAGATAAAACAGATACATTAATGAAAAATCTTGAAGTAGATGAGACATTAGGACAGTTACTTGTAGCAGAAGGTTTTTCAACAATTGAGGAAATTAAAGATAGTGAGTTAGACAACTTAGCCAAGATAGAAGGTATTGAGGAAGAAACGGCTAAAGAATTAGTTCAAAGAGCAAAAGAGTTTTATCAAAAGGACCAAGAAGAAATACAACAAAAGATTAAAGATCTGGGAATTCAAACTGATTTAACTGAGCACAAAGGTCTAACACCAGGTATGCTTTTAACTCTTGGTGAACAAAAGATCTTATCATTAAATGACTTTGCGGATTTAGCATCTGATGAATTAATAGGTGGCTTTGACATTATTAAAGGCGAAAGAATTAAAATTAAAGGTTACTTAGAAGATTTTGCTCTTTCAAGAAAAGAAGCGGACGATTTAATTATGACAGCTAGAGATAAAATTTATAAAAATTAGAAATGAGAAAAAATGGAAACAAAAAAAACAAAATTAACAATATCGGGCAAACCCAGAAAAAATTTATATGATAAGCATGGATTAACAAACAATAAAAATAAACAAAAGTTTGTTACCGAGAAAAAATTCTCTAAACCATTTAATAAAAATAATCCTGGAGCTTCAAAGTTTCCAAAAAAATCTTTTTCTGGAAAACCATCTTTTCCATCAAAAATAAGTGATTATGAAAGAAGGAAACTTGCTGAGCAAAGAGCAACAAAAAAAATAAAAGGTGATGCAAAAGATAAAGAAAATAAAAATAAATTTTCAACTAAAAAAAGGGAGCTCAAACTTACTGTTTCCAGAGCCTTAAGTGAAGATATAGAGTTTAAATCAAGAAGTTTGGCTTCAATAAAAAGGGCGAGAGAAAAAGAACTTAGAGAAACCAAAAATACAAACAACGATGAAAATTCAAAAAATGTAAAAAGAGAGATCAGCATTCCAGAGCTTATTACAATAAGAGACCTTGCAAATCGAATGGCCGAACAATCTTCTAATATTATTAAGCATTTAATGGGAATGGGTGTTACAGTTACTATAAATCATACTATTGATTCTGATACTGCCGAATACTTAGTAAAAGAATTTGGTCATATTCCTCTAAAGGAAAAAAAAGCAGAAGAAATTGTCAGTAAAATTAAAAACGTAAAATCTGAAAATCTTCAAAACAGACCTCCAATAATAACTGTCATGGGTCATGTTGATCATGGAAAGACTTCTGTATTAGATGTGCTTAGAAGTACAAATGTTGTTTCGGGGGAACATGGGGGAATTACTCAGCATGTAGGTGCATACCAAATAATTCATAACAATGAAAAAATAACTTTTATTGACACACCTGGTCATGCCGCATTTACAGAAATGAGAGCGAGGGGTTCAAAGTTAACTGATATTGTTGTATTGGTTGTTGCTGCAAATGATGGAGTTAAACCTCAAACAATTGAGTCGATCAAACATGCCAAAGCTGCCAAGGTACCTATAGTCGTAGCAATTAACAAATGTGATTTACCAGATGCTGATCCTCAAAAAGTTAAAAATCAGCTCCTCGAGCATGAATTAATCTCTGAAGATTTGTCAGGAGACACTCTCATGGTTGAAATTTCAGCAAAAACAAAAAAAAATATTGATAAACTTTTGGAGTCGATAACTTTACAAGCTGAACTTCTTAATTTGAAAACGGATTATGAAAACAAAGCAACTGGTATTGTTTTAGAGTCAAAAATCGACGTTGGAAGAGGTCCAATCGCAAATATTATAGTGACATCTGGAAGATTAAAAAAAGGGGATCATTTTGTATGTGGACCTCAATGGGGAAAAGTGAGGGCTATAATCGATGATAATGGAAAATCTGTTGACGAAGCTTTACCATCAACTCCAGTCGAAATACTAGGTATAAGTGGAGCCTCAAAATCTGGAGATGATTTTTTGGTTCTTGATAATGATAAAGAAGCCAAAGTTTTAAGTGAAGCAAGGATTAATGAAGCTCAATCCAAAAAAGGGCAAGTATCTCTTATAACTCAAGACTCTGCTTTCAAAGATCAAACAAGTGAAGAATTAAATATAATTATTAAGTCAGATGTTCATGGCTCCTCTGAAGCGATTAAGAATGCTATAAATCTGATAAAACATGACGAGGTTAAACCAAAGATAATTTTGTCAGATGTAGGAATGATTACTGAAACTGACGTTAATTTAGCAAAAGCTTCAAATGCTGTCTTAATAGCTTTTAATGTAAAGCCAAGTAAAGAAGCAAAAAAAATAGCTGAGCAAAGTGCTGTAAAAATTTCATCTTTTAATATAATTTACGAATTAATTGACTTTGTAAAAAGCAAGATGTCAGGTCTATTATCTCCAGACGTGGAGGAAAGCATTACTGGTTCAGCAGAAATTCTGGAGATTTTTAAAGTATCAAAAGTCGGTAAAGTTGCTGGCTCAAAAGTAACTACGGGTGAAATAAGTCAAGACTCTTTAGCAAGAGTTATTAGAGACGGAACAGTTGTATTTACAGGAAAAATAGGATCAATTTTTAGGGAAAAAAATCAAACAAAACAAGTTACAGAGGGCCTAGAATGTGGGATAACCTTGAAAAATTTTAATGATTTTCAGAAGAAAGATATTATCGAGGCGTATAAATCTAAAACAACAGAGAGATCGGTATAATGGGAAAATTAGGAAAACCAATTACTCAAAGACAGTTAAGAGTTGGTGAAATGATTAAACAAGCTTTAAGTATGATTTTTTTAAAAGATGAGGCAAAACTTCCAAATGTACAAACTAAAGGAATAACAGTTACCGAAGTTAGAATGAGCCCAGATCTTAAAACTGCAAAAACTTTTGTTCTACCCCTCGGTGGAATAAATTCAGACGAAACTGTAGAAACCCTTAAAGAATTTTCTTTTGTAATAAGAAAAACTTTATCAAAGAAAATAAATATGAAGTTTTTACCTAAACTTCTATTTGTTAAAGATGAATCTTTCGATTATGCTGAAAAAATTGAGAATTTAATTAAACAAACAAATAAATAGGAAAGAAATGAATAAAAAATTAAAAGAAGTTGCTTTACATGAAAAAGACACTGGATCATCGGAAGCACAAATTGCTTTACTAACCGATAAAATAGAAAATTTGTCAGCCCATATGAAGAAATTTAAAAAAGATAAACACTCCTCTGTAGGATTATTAAAGGCAGTGAATAAAAGAAAGAAATTGTTAGATTATCTTAAGAAAAATAAATCTGATGCTTATAAAAATATATTAACCAAATTAAACTTAAGGAAATAGATGTTTAAAGTGTTTAAAAAAGAAATAGATTTCGGGGGAAAAAAAATCACCCTTGAAACTGGAAAAGTTGCTCGTCAAGCAGATGGAGCAATAATAGCAACTTGTGGTGAGACTGTAGTTTTGGCGACAGCTGTAGGTGCAAAAAAAATTAACCCAGATGTAGATTACTTTCCATTATCGGTAAACTACCAAGAAAAATATTACGCTGCGGGTAAAATACCTGGAGGATATTTCAAAAGAGAAGCGAGGCCAACAGAAAGTGAAACCCTTATCTCTAGATTAATTGATAGACCTATAAGACCCTTGTTTCCAGACGAATTCAAAAATGAAGTGCAAGTATTACCAACTGTAATATCGTATGATAAAGAGAATGAAGCTGACATTTTATCAATCATTGCCTCTTCAGCTGCTTTAGCTATTTCAGGTATGCCCTTTCTGGGACCGGTTGGAGCATCAAGAGTTGGTTTTATTGATGGAAAATATGTTTTAAATCCATCAAAAATAGATTTAGAAAATTCAAAATTAGATTTAGTCGTAGCAGGCACAAAAGATGCTGTTTTAATGGTAGAATCAGAGGCAAGTGGTTTGACCGAGAAACAAATGTTGGATGCTGTGAAATTTGGTCACGAAGGGTTTGTGCCAGTGATAAAAATGATCGAAGACTTAGCTAAGGAATGTAAAAAACCTAACTGGGTTGTTGAGAAAAAAGACTTATCCTCAATAAAGAAAAAGTTAGAGAAAGAATTCACTGAGGACTTAAAAAAAGCATTCTCAATAAAAGATAAACAAGAAAGATCAAATTTAATATCTGAGGTAACTGAAAAAGCAAAAAAACTTTATGAAGAAGATGAAAACTTTACAGAATTAGACGTTATGCATGAACTCAAAGATATTGAAAAAGGTATTGTAAGAACTGATATCTTAAAAAATAAGAACAGAATCGATGGAAGAGGACTTGCTGACGTAAGGCCAATTATGTGCGAAGTTGGAATATTGCCTAGAGTTCATGGATCAGCACTATTCACTCGAGGAGAAACGCAAGCAATTGTCACAACTACACTCGGTACTTCAGATGATGAACAAAGAATTGAAAGTTTGGATGGCCTTCAAAGAGAAAGATTTATGCTTCATTATAACTTCCCTCCATTTTCTGTTGGGGAGACTGGCAGAATTGGAACTGGAAGAAGAGAAATAGGGCACGGAAAATTAGCTTGGAGAGCTATCAAATCTTCATTACCTTCCAAAGAGAGTTTTCCATATACTTTTAGGATAGTTTCTGAAATTACAGAGTCGAATGGATCCTCTTCAATGGCAACGGTTTGTGGATCATCTCTAGCTTTAATGGATGCAGGAGTTCCAATTAAAGAGCCTGTAGCGGGGATTGCAATGGGATTAATTAAAGAGGGAGAAGACTTTAGCGTACTCTCGGATATACTTGGAGATGAGGACCATCTTGGAGATATGGACTTTAAAGTAGCTGGAACCAAAAATGGAATTACTTCTCTCCAAATGGACATTAAAATAACAGGAATTACTTTTGAGATTATGGAACAAGCTCTTAAACAAGCAAAAGATGGAAGAGTTCATATCTTAGGTGAGATGAATAAAGCTCTAGCTAAATCAAGAAGTGATGTTGGTAAACACACACCAAAAATGGAAAAAATAACAGTCGATAAAAAAGATATAGCTACTGTCATCGGTAAGGGTGGAGCAACAATAAGAGAAATTGTTGAAAAATCTGGAGCCAAAGTAGATGTAAATGATGAAGGAGTAGTAACTGTAGCTGCGCCAGATGAGGATTCGAGAAATAAAGCTATGCAAATGATTAAAGATTTAACAGCTAAAGCCGAACTAAATAAAATTTATAATGGTAAAGTTATGAAAATTATGGAGTTTGGAGCATTTGTAAATTTCTTGGGAAAACAAGATGGCCTTGTTCATATTTCAGAACTTGCAGATAAAAGAGTGGCTAAAGTAACTGATGTAGTGAAAGAGGGTGACGAAGTAAAAGTAAAAGTTATTGGTTTTGATAGAGGAAAAGTAAAACTGTCAATTAAACAGGCGGCTGTTTAAAAACACTAAAATCCACCTCTCCAATTATTTTTATCATTGAAATGATCTTTTTCATTTTTAGAAGTCGGCCTAAATAAATACATAAAAATTACTATTAAAACAAAAACTGATAGTAGTAGTTCTGTCATGTTTAATCCTTAAAGTAATAAAGTAAGCACTGTTCCAAGTACAATAGAACCAAATAACGCATATCCAAATAATTTATTTTTGAAACTAAATTTATAATTTGCAACAAAATATGTTGCAATTATCGCACCTGCAAGAGCAGACAGAAAGTTACCTAAACCAAAACCAATTTGATATGCGATACCTAAATTTCCTGTATCTAACTGACCTAAAAAGAAACCATAAACAATATAAAAAATTGATAGATATATAAGATTTTGTTTAATATAAAAATTTTTTTGAATGAATTTTATTTTTTTAGAAGCAAAAATACCGACAAAACCAAATATTGTGTATAAAAGTATACTTAAAAAAATTTCAATCATAATTATCCTTTCATATTTTTTGGGTCTGGCATTCCAACTTTATTATAACCAGCGTCCACATAATGAATTTCACCAGTCACACCACTACCGAGATCACTTAATAGATATAGTGCAGAATTTCCTACATCATGAATATCTACGTTTCTTTTCAAAAAAGAATGATCTTCATTCCATTTATATAAAAATTTAGCATCACCAATTGCAGATGCAGCGAGTGTTTTAATTGGACCAGCACTAATTGCATTAACTCTAATTTTTTTCGAGCCTAAATCCCTTGCTAGATATTTTACACTAGCTTCTAATGCAGATTTACAAACACCCATAACATTATAATTTGGAATTGCCTTTGTAGACTCATAGGTTAACGTTAGCATACTTCCTCCATCTTTCATTATTTTAGACGCTTCTTTTGCAACCTCTGTAAATGAAAAACATGAAATTAACATACTTCTCAAAAAATTTTCTCTAGTTGTATTGAGATACTCACCAGACAGCTCCGACTTATCTGAAAATGCAACTGCATGAACCACGAAGTCAATTTGACCCAATTGGTTTTTTATATCTTCGAATAATTTTACTACTTCTTCTTTTTTTTCAACATCACAACTAAACGTAAATTTCGAATTTAATTTTTCTGCTAAAGGAACAACCCTTTTTTTTAAAGCATCGCCAAGATAAGTGAACGCTAACTCTGCACCTGCTTCAGCTAATTTTTGAGATATTCCCCATGCAATAGACCTTTCATTTGCAACACCCATGATTAGTCCTTTCTTGCCCTTCATTAGATTCATAAATTAAACCTTTTCAAAAACTAGTGTTGCGTTAGTTCCACCAAAACCAAAACTATTAGACATTACAGAGTTTAAATTAACACCTTTTTCAACTTTCGTAACTATTGGATACTTTTTAGCTTCTTCATCCATGTCAGTAATATTTGCAGATGCTGCTACAAAACTATTTTTCATCATTATTAAACTGTAAATTGCCTCATGAACCGAAGTAGCTCCCAAGGAGTGACCGGCTAACGATTTTGTTGAGCTTATTTTTGGTTTATAATCTTTAAAAGTTTCACCTACAGCTTTTAGTTCTGTAATATCACCAACAGGCGTGGATGTTCCATGTGTATTTATGTAATCAATTTTATTTTTTGCGGTGCTCAAAGCCATTTTCATACATCTAACAGCTCCTTCGCCGGATGGTGCAACCATGTCATAACCATCAGAGGTAGCTCCATAACCAGTCAACTCTGCGTAAATTTTTGCTCCCCTTGCTTTTGCATGCTCGTATTCCTCTAAAACTAATACCCCACCGCCACCAGCAATCACAAATCCATCCCTAGTTTTGTCATAAGGTCTTGAAGCCTTTTCTGGCGTATCATTATATTTTGAAGATAATGCAGTCATTGCATCAAACATAGCTGTCATGGCAAAATGAACTTCATCACTTCCTCCAGCAAAAATAATATTTTGCTTACCTAACTGAATTAATTCCATCGCATTACCGATACAGTGTCCGCTAGTTGCACAAGCAGAACTTATTGTATAATTAACTCCTTTGATTTTAAATGGAACCGCTAGTGTTGCAGAAGCAGTACTTGACATAGTTCTTGGGACTACGAATGGACCCATTCTTTTTGGACTTTTGGCTCTGGTTTTATCAGCTGCTAAAATTACATTTTCAATAGATGGTCCTCCTGAACCCATTATCATTCCTGTTGATATATTACTCACATCATTATCTTCTAATCCAGAATCTTTAACCGCTTCAGCCATTGATATGTAGTTATATGCTGAGCCAGGCCCCATAAACCTTATAAATTTTCTATCGACATGGTCTTCAAGATTTATTTTTGGTTTCCCGTGTATGTTACTTTTGAGATTATATTCTTTGTATTCATCAGAAAAAGAAATTCCTGATTTAGAATTTAATAGAGACTGATAGACTTCATCTTGATTGTTTCCTAAACAAGAAACTAC
>CACESO010000007.1 GCA_902562205.1 uncultured Pelagibacteraceae bacterium
AAACAAGAAGAAAGATGAATATTTTAATGAATGGTGAAGATCCAGTTGGGGGAAAATGGAGCTTTGATGAAGATAATAGAAAAAAACTTCCCAAAGGAACAAAAATACCAGTTTTCCCAAAAATAAATGAGACCTCTCATACAAAAAACCTAAAAGCGATAATAGAAAAAAATTTTTCGAAACATCCTGGTTCAACAAAAAATTTTTGGTTTGCGACGGAATTTAAAGATGTAATTAAACTATTAGATTTTTTTATCAAAGAAAAATCAAATTTATTTGGGGATTACGAGGATGCTGTTGATCAAACCAATAATATATTATTCCATAGTGCACTAAGTCCTTATTTAAATCTAGGAATAATTACACCTGAAATAATATTAGATAGGATTTTAACTAGTCACAAAAAGAATAAGATAAAGATAAATTCTCTGGAGGGCTATATTCGTCAGGTAATTGGTTGGCGTGAGTTTATGAGAGGAATCTACCAAAATTTTGACTCAAAATTAGAGACAGGAAATTTCTTCAAACATAAACGAAAAATGAAGGCCTCATGGTATGAAGGAAACACTGATTTACCACCTTTAGATTATGCAATCAAAAATGCTAAAGATCATGGTTGGTCTCATCATATAGAAAGACTAATGATATTATCTAACATAATGAATCTTTGTGAGATTAAACCAATTTATGTTTATAAATGGTTTATGGAAATGTTTGTTGACTCGTCGGATTGGGTTATGTCACCAAATGTTTATGGCATGGGATTATTTAGTGATGGGGGAATATTTGCAACTAAACCATATATTTGTGGTTCAAGTTATTTTTTAAAAATGATGGATTTTAAAAAAGGAGATTGGTGCAATATTATGGATGGTCTTTATTGGAGATTTATCAGCAAAAACAGAAAATTTTTTTTAAAAAATCCAAGACTATCAATGATGGTAAGAATTTACGATAAAATGAACCTAGATAGAAAGAAACTGATATTAAAAGAAGCCGATAATTTTATTAAAAAAAATACTTTTTAAAATCATAATAGTGTACAAAAGTTAAAGATGTCTAATTCTTTGCAGATTTTAATGCCCGCTCACAATGAGGGTAAAAATATTAAAAATCACATAACGAAAGTTAATAATATTTTAAAAAGGAAAATTAAATATTCATTCTTAATTTGTGAGGATGGTAGTTCTGATAATACATTAGAAATTTTAAAAAAATTGAAAAAAAAATTTAAAATTCAAATATTGTCTAAAAAAGTAAAACAAGGGTACTCAACAGCGGTAATGTCAGGTATCAAAAAAGCTAATGCTGATTATTTATTAATAATGGACTCAGATGGTCAATGTGATCCAAGACAAATCTTTAAATTTTGGAATGTACGAAAAAAAGCTGATTTAGTTGTTGGATATAGAATAAAGAGAAGAGACTTTTTATATAGAAAATTTTTTTCAGATTTCGCAAAGTTTGTTTATGGATTTTTTTTTAAAGTTAAACTTAAAGATCCAAGTTTTGCCTTTTCTCTAATTCGAAAGGATGTTTATAAATCTCTTCAAAGCTTCACTCCATCTATGCCAGAGGGATTTTTTTGGGAATATAACGCCCGGGCAATTTACAAGGGTTACAAAATATTAGAAATAGGAATTAAACACAAAAAAAGAAAATATGGTGAGACCCAAATTTTCCATGTTTGGAGGCTACCAAAAATTGCATTAATAAATTTCATAGGATTACTGAGAATAAAGTTTGATCTATTAATGAATTAATATGATTGAGAATATAAAAAAAAATTGGACAAGTTACTTCCAAATTTATGTCTTAATACTTATTTTTTTTGGAATTTTTTTTCTTTATTCAAAACACGATGTTGGAAATGACTCTAGTCTTTCAGATTGGCTTATAAACTATGAAGGAGGTTTTGTTCGCCGAGGATTAATTGGAGAAATAATAACAAATTTTTCAACCATACTGTCTATAAACTTAAGAGACTCAATATTAATTTTTCAAATAATTTTTTTCTTAAGTTATTATTTTTTGATTATGTTTTTTTGTAAAAAATTAATTCTTAATAGATTGTTAATTTTAGCGATTTTTTCTCCAATTTTAATTTTATACCCAATCGCAGAAATAGAAGTATTGGGACGAAAAGAATTAATAATTTTTACTATTTTTATATCTTATCTATTCTTTGATATTAAAAATTTAAAAATTCAATATATCTATAAATTAATTTTATTTCCAATAAGTATTTTAACATGGGAGCCGGTATTTTTATTTTTTCCCTTTATTTTTTTAATTGATCTATTTGTTTTTAAAATCCAGAAATTCGATAAAAAACTTTTATATATTGTATTCAGTTATTTTGTATCATTATTTTTTGTTATACTAATTTATTTAAATCCATTCTCCCAAGAGAATTATTCTGTAATGAGTGATTTTCTCAAAAATCAATTTGGTGAAAAATGTTATATGTCCTGTCACTTTGTTGGAAATCAATCTACAAATTCTTTCTCTGAACTTTTTCAAAATTTTTTAAATAAATTTAAATTCACTTATGCTTTAAGATATTTAATTATAATTGTGGTCGGATTTTTTCCTCTGTGTCTACTCTTAGTTTATTCAAAAATAAATAATAAAAATCAGATATTGATTATTTCAAAATTTAAAAATCTTTTTTTTCCTTTTTTATTAGCTTTTTTACCAAGTACAGTTTTATATTTAGTTATGTACGATTGGGCACGAGTAGTTCATATTAGCTACACTTTTTCCCTACTAACATTTTTGTATTTACTAAAAGAAAATTTTATCCAACTTTCAAATCAAAAAATTCAAACAAATTATTTTTCTAAAATGCCAAAAAAATTTTTTATATTAGTGTTTTTTTTATTTGCATTTGGCTGGAACCCAAAAGTTGTTATGGTTGATGATGTGGCGTCAAAGCCTATTTATGCCACTCCCTATAAATTTTATAAATATTTTATAAGAGATAAATTTTAATGAAGATAAAAGTTTTTTTTAACAATTCATGTAATATCTGCAAAATGGAAATAGACCATTACAAAAAACATTCAAATGATAATTTAGAATGGGTTGATATAACAAATAATCGGGAAGCAATAAATCTTACTTCAAAATCGTCAGCAGAATTATTAAGAAGATTACATGTAATCGATAACGGCGAAGTTATAGGGGGGGCAAGAGCTTTTGTAATTATTTGGTCTAAAATTCCAAAATATAAATTTTTAGCCAAAATATTTAGTTTCAAACCCTTATTTATAATTTTTCATTATCTTTATGAATTTGTTGCTTACTTTCTTTTTTTGAAAAACAAACATCAACTCAATGAAGAAACAAAACCTCCCAACTAAAATTTGTCCAGTTTGTCAAAGACCATTTAAATGGAGAAAAAAATGGAGATTAAATTGGGATAAAGTAAAATACTGTTCAAAACGATGTTCATCTAAGTGAACATTGTAATAATTTTTGGAATATAATTTTTAAAATTAAAAAACCTTTATTGCAATATTGCCAGGAATATTGATCGAGTTTTCTATACAAGAAGTTAAGTTTTATGTTATTTGAATTTAAATAATCTAAATTTTCACCAACTGCGGGATATAAACTGATAATATTTTCACCTATTTTTTTGACTTCACTTACATCTATAATTTCACAATCAATCGATTGATCTTTTATTCTTTGTTCTTGGTCTTTAATTAAATGAGATTTAAATTCAATTACTCTCTTACTTAGTTTGATAGATCTGTTTTCATTTTTGTTTGATATCAAATAAATCTTTTTAAATTTAAAATCTTTAAAGTCAGTTGTTTCAAAAGATAAATTATTTTCAAAAACTAGTAAATTATTTTGATCAATATCTTGAGGATTAGTGAAATTTTGTTTTACAATTGAGTATGTTTTTTCAGAAACTTTTGGTGGTGAGTTTTCATTTAATTTAATATTGTTAAATCTATTATTAGTAAATTTTTTAATATTCCATTCAGTTGCTAAATAATGTTTTCCTTGAGTTTGCACTCCTGCAACCCATCTCCATCCAAGTGTATTTGATGCAGCATCACCATCATAAAGATGTTGCATAAAAAATTCTGCGCCTAGCTGCCAAGGTAAATCCAATGTGAATATCCAGATACTTGCAAACCACATTCTCGTGTGATTATGAAGATAATTATTTTCTTTTAATTCTTTTACCCATTCATTAAAGCATTCGATGTTAGTATTTCCCTCTATCGCATTTAAGTATTCTTTATTAACTCTAAATTTTTCTCTTATACTTTTTAAGCTTACCAAATAATCAGTCCATACGTTCGGTCTTAACTCAAGCCAACCTTTCCAGTAAGTTCTCCAAAGAACCTCCTGTATAAACTTTTCATTTTTTGAAAAAGAAAACTTTGCAAGCGACTTTTTGATAATTTCAATTTCGTTAAGAACCCCATGAGTCACAAAAGGCGATAAGCAAGAAACGTTATCTCTTTTATCAGGACCAAAATCAAAGTTTCTCAATCTTGAATACTCCGACAAATTACTTTCGATAAATTTATCTAGATTTTTTAAAGCAGTTTTTCTTGAAGGTTCAAAATTCATAACAAGGCCAAGAGATATATAATTGTTTTAATTCAATCTCCAGGCCTTGTTGACGCATATTATATTGCTATATCTTGATGATAATTTTCATATCCACTTGCTTCTCTTAAATAATTGCAATGTGAACAACTATTTCCTGCTGCAGGAATTTTATCTTGTGACAGGAGCGCTGTTACTTCTCTTAAAAATTCAAAGAAAGCTTCATCATTTCTCGGTATTTCTTGCCAACTAACACTATTTTTAAAATAGTAATCTTTATTCTCTTTAAGAAGTTTAGTTGGTTCTACAACAAAAAGACCAAGTCTGCTTACAGGTGCAAGAGCTGGTTTTCCCTCTGCAGCGTTCTCTAAACATAAAGCATAAGAATGTAATTGTCTCGAATACCTCTCAACATTAGAGTCTTTCACACTTGATGTTTTAAAGTCAACAACTCCAAAACTTTTATCATCAAACCCAAGAACAGTATCGCTCTTACCTTTTAGATAAATGCTATTTCCTGTTCTACGATCCTTGAAAGTTTTAGATTGTAACCAACGGTCTCCAAAAATTACTTTTCCAGCAGGTAATGATGGATCAATATCTCTTGGGGATTTTCCCTCAAAGTGATCTTTCATTATGCCGTCTATTTTAATAAAAATAGTTGGCATGATACCCCTTGGCCTTGATAGACCTTCTTTTACTTTAAGATAGAAACACCGAGGACATTCCGAATAAAGAAACGTTAAGTCACTCGGGCTTAGTTTAAACAATTTGCTCATAAATATATATTGATTTTAAACTCCCAGCAGCATTACTGCTGCTGGGCATGAGTTTAAATAACCAACCCTCCTTCAGTTTTAAGCACTGGTGGAAGCACTTTGTTATATTTAGGAAAAGTTCCATATTTATCTTTGAAAGAGCAAATATGTTTCCTCTCTATCTTAAACCTTTCCGCCTTATCATCGATTATCGAATATTGAATACAATCAAAATCCAATTTATCTTTGATATGCTGAGAAGCTCTTAGCCGAAGATTGTTTGTTGAACCAATTTCAACAACGTGGCCTTCTTTAAGATATCTATAGACACCCCCTTTTTTAGGAAGCTCTTTGTAACTTTGAACCTCATTTTCAAAATTTGCTTCAATAGTTACTTGATAGATGTTGTCCTGTATTTGCTTTACAAACAACCTTCTCTCAGATCGGCTAGATGAGTTACGCATTGCATCAAATCTCGGAACTCTATCAATGAGTTCCTTGCATGAAACGAAGAAACGAGGTGTTTTACCATTGTTTCTTTGCGCATGAGTAAGAGGTAATGTTGTACCTCCATTCTCAATTTCCTCATTAGTAAGAAGAATGAACAAATTGTTTGCTGTGCTATAGTCATCTCCTTTGATATCTAAAGCAAGCTTACAACGCTTATATCCACTCTTGATTATTTTTCTGCTGAAAGCCGTATTAAAACTAAGACCTTGCTTCAGCACCACTATTTGAGGCTCATCCATTAAAAGATGAGACTGCCTTTTGAAAAAGGTAAGATTATTTATATCTACTGACATAAACCCTCCTTTTTCATAACCTCAGAAACATCAATTGCTATAAAGCTAATCTGAACATCGCCATCAAGCTTATCAGTTAACTTTCTTACAATAGGTGGAGTTGCAGCAATGCACTCAATTTTAGCGGCAAATGTTGCCTCTATCATTTCAGCTATTTGCTTAACCCATTCCTGAGGTCTTTGATATTCATCCTTTGTCAAAGTAATAGATCTTTTAACAACGTTAAGAATACCTTTTGTTTCTTCACCTGATTTTATTTTTACTGGGACAGGCAATAACTCCAGATTACTTGGTTTTTCCATTTTCTTCATGGTTTTCTCCAAAGTGCCAAAAACTTTTTTTCAAAGACTAAGTTTTTGAACATTAATTTAATGTCTTGCTTTGAAAATAAGTTTTATTATTAATTTATGTAGTTGATTATCTTGATTGTCCTTGAAGAACCTTGATTGAACCTTGATTTAAAATTTTGTTAAATTTTGCCTTAAGGTCGTCGGAGATTTTTTTAATAAACAAATCTCTTGCATCTTTATAAGACATTAACCTTTTTGGTATAATATTCTCTGTTTTTCCAAAGGATATTTGATTAAAAGTCTGAACATATAAGTCAAGAGCAATTCTTGGGAAATTATTTTCATGATAAATCTCGAAGTTAAAACCCCAATTTAAAACTTTTTTGTCTAAAGAAATTTTAATTTTATTTTGATTGATCTTACTAAATAAGTCTAATCCTTCAAAGTATCCCTTTGCCCTTTCAGAATTATTTCTAAAAAATTCTCTTTGCTTTTGTTGATTTTCATTCAGATATTCCAATTGAATAAACTTATCAATGATGCTCTGTAATTTAACTATATTTGACCTTATATGACTCTTATTAATTTCATTATCTATTCTTATTTCAAAAGTTCTACGATGTTCCGCATTTCTCTGCCTGATCCAACTTTCTTGAAAATTTGAAATGACAGTTTTAGGAAATATTTTTTCAACTTCTTTATTAATTTCTCTTTTTAGATCATTAAATGTATCTAGAACTGCCTCATCTCCTTTTGATGTGTTATCAAGTACATTTCTAAGCTCGTTAAAATTTTTTATTTCATTTCTGATTTGAGAAATATCAATTTTTTTAACAGCATGTTTTTTAATATCACTTAAATTAAGTAAATTTGGAAATTCACTGATGAATTTATAAACCCAGGATTGCAGCTCTGGCGCTGAAGCTTTAAACTTAGGGTCAGTTCTCATCCTTTTTAAATCGTAATAGAAGGAAATATACTTTTCGTTGTCTGAAACTGTATCTTTTTTAAAACGCTCAATCCAATTTTCTTTGAGATCTACTCTATTATTATTTACAATTTTGTAAATTTCAGATTGATCTATGTTGTCATATTGATCAATTATAAAATCATACTCTTTACTTATCATGATATATATTTGATAACTAAATGTATTTTTTCAAGGTTAATATTATTTTGCCTTATATTTTTTTGCAGCTTTAAAGCCAGCCATATAATGTTTTGCAAGAGATTTAGGTCTTTTGAAGCCTCTTTTTTTGTATTCAGCTGTTACAGATGCTAACGTAGGTTGTTTTTTTTTCTTCATAATTTATTCTTATGAAATTTTATAAATCTTTCAACGTTTGATTTGTTAAAAGTTTTATTCTCTTCAAAAGAAACTTTTTTCATTGAGTAAGCACTACTTTTTGTCATTCTCGATTGAATTGTAACATTCCCTTTGTAAAGTTTTAACTTAATACTTCCATTTACCTTATTTCTTTTTAGATCCACTATTTTTTGTAATTTAAATCTTTCTTTTGAAAACCAATAACCGTTATAGATTAATTCTGCATATCTTGGCATAATAGAATCTTTTTTATGCATTGTATCTTTATCTAGTGTTACAGACTCCATTGCTCTATGAGCGATTAAAAGCAATGTCCCACCTGGCGTTTCGTAAACACCTCTTGATTTAATTCCTATAAATCTATTTTCAACTAGATCAACTCTTCCAACTCCATTTTTTCCGCCAATCTGATTTAATTTTTCTAAAAGTTTTTCTGGGGTTAACTTTTTTCCATTAATACTAACTGGATCACTGTTTTTGAAACCAATAGAAACATAAGTAAGTTTATTAGGTGCTTTTTCAGGTGAAGTTGTTCTTTGAAAAATAAATTCAGGGGCTGAATTTTTTGGATTTTCTAAAACTTTACCTTCAGTAGATGTGTGAAATAAATTATCGTCTACCGAAAAAGGTGGTGCACCTTTTTTATCTTTTGGAATAGGAATGTTATGTTTTTTGGCATAATTAATTAAATCAGTTCTTGATTTTAATTTCCAAATTCTCCAAGGAGCAATAACTTTTATTTTTGGTCCAAAGTAATGATATCCAAGTTCAAATCTAACTTGGTCATTACCTTTTCCGGTTGATCCATGTGAAACAGCAAACGCTTTAAATTTTTTTGCGACCTTAATTTGATCTTTTGCAATTAATGGTCTCGCAATTGATGTTCCAAGAAGGTAAACCCCTTCATAAATTGCATGACCTCTAATCATTGGAAAGACGTATTCTTTTACGAATTGGTTTTTTAAATTGTTAATTATTATTTTTTTAACACCAAGTTTTTTTGCATTTTTAACAATTTTCTTTCGGTCCATTTCTTGACCAATGTCTGCAGTGTAGGCAATTACTTCACTATCGTAATTTTCCTGTAACCATTTTAAAATAATAGATGTATCAAGTCCGCCTGAGTAGGCTAAAACAATTTTTTTGTTTTTTTTCATTTAAGATATTAAGCGCAACTTTTTTTTGCAGTATTATAAGCCTTTGTGAAACCCATTAAAGAATAGTGATCAATTGTTTGAGATCCAGATTGATTATATCCTGTGATCATAATTCTTGATCCTTTTTTCATAACATTAACCATTTTTCTCTCTAAACCTGTATCGCCTATCCAAGCAAAATTTTCTTTTTTAACATCAAACTTAATTTTATTTTTTCCAGATTTTGCTGTAATTGAATTTTGAGTGTTGTATTGGTAGCCAGAAGTAATACTAACTTCATCTTTAATTTTATCAGCCGGTCTGAAACTAATAAATAATCTTGCTTCTCTTGGATTTTTTTTTGGTGATTGTAAAACTGGTTTCGATTGCGCAAAACATAGTTTCTTTACTCCATCAGTAACTACTATCGTTTCCCAGTCCTTAAATTTACCGACCTTTTTAATCTCTTGTGCTGAGGCTTCAGAGACAATTAAAAAACAAAATAATAATACCGTGATTTTATTTATTAAGGACATGGGTTTGTATATATTTTTTGAACTTCGTTAATTTCATTAATAATCTCATTATTTAATTTTACATTTACACTTTCTACATTTGTTTTCAACTGTTGCATAGTCGTAGCACCAATTATTACACTTGTAACAAAAGGCTGTATTTCACAAAATTTTATGGACATTTGAGCAAAATCCAAATTAAATTTTTGAGAAATTTTGTAATATTCCTCAATAGCTTTAATGCTATTTTCATTATTGAAGCGGGTAAAATCTTTAAAAAGATCTATCCTTGAACCTTTTGGTACATTATTATTTCTATATTTTCCTGTGAGGTAACCAAAAGCTAATGGTGAGTAAGCTAACAAACCACTTTGCTCTCTCACCGAGATTTCGGCAAGACCAACCTCATAAGTCCTATTGAGTAAGTTGTAAGGGTTTTGAACAGCCATCATCTTTGGTAAATTTTTTAACTTCGAGAGCTCAAGGCATTTTGCTAAACCCCACGCAGTTTCATTTGAAAGACCTACATGTCTTATTTTACCTTCGTCCACAAATTTTTTTAAATTTTCTAAGATCTCTTCAAAAGCAATCCAACTTTTTTCATTACTATCGTGTTCATATCCTCTTTTACCAAAAAAATTGGTATTCCTTTCTGGCCAATGTAATTGATATAAGTCGATGTAATCAGTTTGTAGTCTTATCAAACTTTTCTCTAATGCCTCTGACATACTTTTTTTATCATAACTGCATCCACCACCTCTTATATATTCCTTGCTAGTAGGACCCGAAACCTTTGTAGCTAAAACGACTTTGTCTCTCTTTTTTGTTTTTTTGAACCATTCACCAATGATGTTTTCAGTCTCACCATAAGTTTCCTCTCTCATTGGTATTGCATAGATTTCTGCTGTGTCCCAAAAATTTACCCCATTATCAATTGCATAATCCATTTGCTCAAAACCATCTGCCTTTGAGTTTTGCTCTCCCCAAGTCATGGTTCCGAGACAAATTGTACTCACATCGACGTCTGTACTGCCTAGTTTCTTATAATTCATAAAAAATTTTATATTTTGGTACCTTTAGACCATTGAAAATTTTTGTAAAATTAATATATTCTAATAATGGATTTTAACAGACAAAATATCTTCCAAGCAACTTCTGCAAAAACTGCAGTCTGGGATGCTGGTTTAAGAGCTTACATGCTGAAAGTGTATAACTACATGGCAACTGGAGTGCTTTTAACTGGAATCATTTCATTAATTTCATTTAAAATGTCCGTGGTTACAGATTCTGCAGGAACAATCGCTTCTTTTACAAGTTTCGGTAATGCAATTTTCTTTTCGGGTTTAAAATGGGTCATTATGTTAGCACCTTTAGCAATAGTTTTTTATATGAGTTTTGGTATTAACAAAATGTCAGCAGCTAAAGCACAAACTGTTTTCTGGATATTTGCTTCTTTAATGGGATTATCATTATCATGGATACTTTTAGTTTATACAGGAGTAAGTGTTGCAAGAGTATTTTTTATCACTTCAGCAACTTTTGGAGCCATGAGTATTTACGGTTACACAACTAAAAGAGATTTAACTAAGTTTGGTTCATTTTTAATGATGGGCTTAATAGGAATCATAATTGCTTCACTAGTGAATATTTTTCTTAAATCTGCGATGATGTATTTCGTAATTTCAATTTTAGGTGTTTTAATTTTTGTTGGTCTGACTGCTTATGATACACAAAAAATTAAAAATATGTATTCAGCTTCTGATACTGTGGAGATTTCTGGCAAAAAAGCTATAATGGGTGCATTAACACTTTATTTAGACTTTATTAATTTATTCATTATGCTCCTAAGACTTTTTGGTCAAAGAAGATAATTAAAGTTTTTTCCAATTAATTTTACTAATCAAATTTCCAAGATCGTGTGAATTTTTTAATATACGGCCCCTACTATCGGTAATACAGTATTTTAGGTTTTTACTATTTGGCTTAAAATTTTTACAAATATTATAAATTGCATTTTCAGCAGCGTTTTTAAAAACACTAAAGCTTACTTGTTTGTTTGAAATATTAAGACCATAATCTTTCCATGAACCGTTTGAAACCATTTTTGCATATAAATCTAAAATTATTTTAAGCTCACCCTTTTCAAAAAAAAATTTTTCTTCGTATTTTTTAATCGAGTTATTAATTACTAATTTTAAATTTCTATTCATTTTGAGAGTATTTTTTAATTAATGGAATTTGAAAAGCTGTAAAAATAAAAGTAATTGGTAGCATACCCCACACTTTAAAATTTACCCAAAATTCCTCAGTTTGTGTTCTCCATATAATTTCATTCAGAATGGCTAAGCCAAAGAAAAACCATATCCATCTAAAATTTAAAATATTCCATCCTTCATCATTTAAAGGCAATGATTTTCCCAAAATTAATTTTAAAAGTGGCTCTTTGGTGAAATATTTTCCAAAAAAAAGTGATAAACCAAATAAAATATTAATTATTGTTGGCTTCATATAAATAAAAATTGGGTTGTTGAAATAGATAGTTAACCCTCCAAAAAGAGTTATAAGAATACCTCCAGTTAGGGGCACCATAGGAATTTTTTTTTCAAAAAACCAAACAATTAAGACAGAAATTATTGTCGCAATTATAAGAGGTGGTATAGCTACCTGAAGATCTTTCCCAGAATTATAGTAAAAGTAAAAGAAAATTACTAATGGACCAAAGTCAGTTAAAAATTTTATTAGCGACTTATTCACAGTTTAATATTATCAGATTTATAAACTTTTAATAATTTTTTTATTGATTTTTTATCTCAAATACCCATATTATTTAATGTGAGTGTTCAAAAAGCAAAATTTTCAATCGGCGACGTTGTAAAGCACAAGCACTTTGATTTCAGAGGTGTTATTTACGATGTAGACTTTGAGTTTAATAATTCTGAAGAATGGTACGAGTCTATACCCAAAAATGTAAGACCTAGAAAAGACCAACCATTTTATCACTTGTTAGCTGAAAATGAGGATGTAACTTATGAAGCATACGTTTCTGAACAAAATCTTATTAAAGACGATTCAAAAGAACCAATTAAACATCCATTAATTAATGAGATATTTTCTGGAAAAAAAGGGTCTTCATACTTCAAACAGTCGAATTAATTAGTAGGGTCATCATTTAAACACAATTCTCTCAAATCTTAGACATACCTTTGGTCTATACATAAATTACTGATCAAGGATGTTAAATATTTCCCAACATTATCTCCCTCAACGTTCTTGATCAGTTAATTTCTTTATAATAAAATCTTTTTAATTACAAAAATGTTGAACAAAACTTTTGAAATATTAAAAATAATTTCACTCTCAAAATTAACGAGAATAATCGTATTCTCTCTTTTCGTTATATTCCTTACGCTTGGTCTATTTGAGTCGTTATTATTATCACCAGAAGATTATATCCAAAGTGATGCAGTGAGAATTATGTACGTACATGTCCCAGCAGCGTGGATTTCTTTAGGAATATTTTCATTCATAGCTTTCCTATCTTTAGGTATTTTTATTTTTAAAAATAAAAATTTTGTAATCATAGCAAAAAGCTTTGCACCATCAGGCTTAGTTTTTAATCTTATTGCTTTAGTGACAGGTTCTATTTGGGGTAAACCAACGTGGGGAACATGGTGGGCTTGGGATCCAAGAATTACATCAATGTTGGTGCTATTTTTGTTTTATGTTCTTTATATTGCATCGTGGAGATTATTTGAAAATGATAAAGCCGCAAAAATTTCGAGTTTAGTGGCCATTACTGGTTTTGTTAATGTGCCTATAATTAAATTTTCTGTAGATTGGTGGGCGAGTCTTCACCAACCGTCTTCTGTTAAAATTCTTTCTGAAACTACAATTCATTCCTCGATGTTGACACCATTATTGCTCATGACTGCGGCATTTGCTCTATTCTCAGTATTAATTTTTTTAATGAAATATAATATAGAATTGATAAAGATTAAGACTAAAGGACTAGATAGATTGTGATAAACTTATTATTAATGAATGGTTATGGATTGTTTGTATGGTCGGCGTTTGCATTTACGCTAATTAATTTTTATACACTATATATAATAATCAATCGACAATTAGCAAAAGAAAATAAAAAATTTGAATTAAAATTTAATCATTTAGAAAAAATTAAATACAAAGAGGCCTACAAACAGAGAACTAACCAGGTATTAGTTTCAAGTAACGCTGCACAAAAAATCTAATTTAAATTAATGTACAGCAAAAAAGTTAAGTTAAGATTTGTATTCATCGTCATATTTTTAACATTAATTGCTCTCACAACCTTTACAGTTCTTAAAGTTTTAAAAGATAATGTCGTATATTTTAAATCCCCAAGTGAAATTAATCTTTTGTCAGAAATCTCAAACAAAAAAATTAGAGTTGGAGGTATGGTAAAAAAAAACTCGGTTATGATGAACAATAATAAAATCAACTTCATAATTACTGATTTTAAAAATGAGTTATATGTAACTTTTTCTGGAACAGTTCCAAATTTATTTGAAGAAGAAAAAGGAGTTGTCGCAGAAGGATTTCTAAATGATAAAAAATTTCTGGTAGCGGATAAAATTTTAGCTAAGCATGATGAAAATTATATGCCACCAGAAGTTAAAAAATCTTTAGGAGAATAAATTGATTATTTCACAATTAGGATATTACTCATTAATTTTCGGATTATTGATATCAATATTTATTTTTTTTAATTCCTCAATTCAATTGAAAAAAAACAACTTGGTTATTTCTGATAAAACTTTTGGTTTAATTGGTTTTCAGTTTTTTTTTGTTTTTATTTCTTTTATTTCTTTAATTTATTCTTTTATAATTTCAGATTTTAGCAACGAGACTGTCTATAATAACTCTCACACAACAAAACCCTTATTTTATAAAATTACAGGGACCTGGGGAAATCATGAGGGTAGTTTACTTTTATGGTTATTGGTTCTAACTGGAGTCTTATTAGGATTTATTTTAAAATCTAGAAATGAACCAAACAATTACAGACTGTTAACTACATTATTTCAACAGATTATTATAATTGGTTTTTTCATCTTTGTTTTAAAAACATCAAATCCTTTCAACGGAATTTTTCCTGTTCAAACAGAAGGACTTGGACTTAATCCTATTTTACAAGATCCTGCTTTAGGTATTCACCCTCCAATTTTATATTTGGGTTATGTTGGAACATCGATAATTTTTTCAGCTGCATTAGCTTCAATGATTTCAAATTATGTGAACAAAAGTTGGGCTAAAAATATTAAATTTTGGATTTTATTTTCTTGGATTTTTCTGACAGGCGGAATTCTGTTAGGTTCGATTTGGGCATATTATGAACTTGGATGGGGTGGTTTTTGGTTTTGGGACCCAGTTGAGAACGTATCTTTAATGCCGTGGCTAAGTTTAACTGCATTGCTTCACTGTATTTTAACTTTAGAAAAAAGAGAGCTTTTCAAAAAATGGACAATTGTTTTATGTATAATTACTTTTGCATTAAGTATGGTTGGAACTTTTTTGGTAAGATCTGGAATTCTAAATTCGGTTCATACTTTTGCGAATGATCCATCAAGAGGAATTTATATATTAACGTTTTTATTAGTTTTAGTTTTATTATCATTTGTAATATTTGTAATTTATGAAAATAAAAACTTTACTCAAAAAAGTGAAATTTTTACATTAAGTAAAGAAACTGCGGTTCTAATAAATAATTGGTTTATATTGTATTTCTTAAGTGTTGTTTTAATTGGTACGATTTACCCAATATTTCTTGACGTAATATTAGATGAGCAAATTTCGGTGGGGCCACCATTTTATAATAAGCTAATTTTACCTTTCCTTATTCCATTCGTTCTTTTTATGTCTATTGGCCCTAGTATGAAATGGATTAAAACGAATTTTAAGATTGGAGTTAAAAGTTTTCTTGTTATTGTATTTACACTAATTTTGTCCTTTATTACTGTTTATTATATCGGAGAAAAAAATATATTTGTTCTTTTATTATTTGTTGGTTTTTTTTATTTGCTTTTCAAAAGTTTAGATCAATTTAGAGAGAAAACAAAAAATTTTGCACAAATATTTTCACACACTGGATTTTCGTTACTTCTAATATCTATATTATTAAATAGTTTTTCATCAAAAGAGATTGTAAAAAATATTCAAGTTGGAGAAAGTTTTACACTTAAAAATGAAAAGATAATTTTTAAAAAAATCGCAGTAGTAAAAGAAAAAAATTACGAATCAATTATTGGTTTTTTTGAAGTGCTTGATGAGAAAAATAAAATTATTAATCTTCAACCTGAAATTAGAATTTATAATGAACCAGAAATGGCCACTAGTGAAGCATCAATTAAAACTACGTTATTTAAAGACCGATTTATTACAATTAACATAATTAAAGATCAAAATTTTTTTAACGTTAGATACCAACATAAGCCATTTATGATTTGGATATGGATTTCAACTTTAATAATTATACTAGGAGGGATGTTTGCAATTTTTAGAAAAAATAAAAAAGTCAATATTTAGTTTAATCATATTAGTTCTTTTAATAATATCATTTTTTGTTTTTAAATTTGCACTTCAAAAAGAAAAAATTTACTCCCCAAAAATGAGTGAAAATCAAATTTTTACTGATTTTAAAGTTGTAGAATTAATTGAGGAAAAGCAAATAAATTTTAACAAGGTTCTTTTTGGTAAAAACTTTTATTTAATAAATATTTGGTCTTCTTGGTGTGAACCTTGTAAGGATGAAAGTGACAAACTTTTAGAATTAAAAAACGATACTTCAATTATGATGATTGGAATAAATTATAAAGATAAAAAGAAAAATGCATTAAACTTTTTAAAATTATATGGAGATCCATTTGACCAAATCTTTATTGATCAACAAGGAACGATATCAATTAATTTTGGTGCTTACGGAGTTCCAGAAACTTTTTTAGTTAATGATGACAATAAAGTGTTGAAAAAATATATAGGACCATTAAATGACGAGGATGTTTATGAAATCAAAAAAATTACTAAAAATTAAAATTTTGATAATTTTTATTTTAATTTTTTTCAATTTAAAAAATATTGTTATGGCATCAACTTTTTCTGAAGAGCAAACTATAAACATTACTAAAAATCTGAGATGTTTAATTTGTCAAGGTCAAACAATTCACGAGTCTAACTCAGATTTTGCTGAAAGTATGAAAAAATATATTAAAGGCGAAGTAGAGAACGGTAAAACCGAAGAGGAAATATTTTCATCACTTGTCGAGAAATACGGTCAGTGGATAGTATATGATCCAGGTATATCAAGAAATACCCTTTTATTATGGGCTTTGCCCTTATTGTTATTTTTAATTGGAGGTGCCATAATAGGAAGAAGAATTTTAAAAAAAATATGAATAAAACAATAATTAAAATTTTAATGGCTATTATAATAATCATTGGATTTACTAACAGTGTTTATACCGATGAATTAAAGCCCAAAGATAATCATCAATTTAGTTTTTTTTCAGGAATCTTTGATTTTAGTGATAAAGGAAAAAATTCTGAGATAATTGGTGTACAACATTTAAATGAGGATTTATTCAGAGATAGTTTTTTAGGTAAAATTAGACCAGTTACAGGATTTATGATGACGGCAGACTCTGCAAGTTATTTTTATACCGGAATTCAGGCAGAATATGATTTAGGTAAATTAAACATTACACCAAGTTTTACACCCGGTTTGTATTCTGAGGGCGATGGAAAAGACCTGGGTCATCCTATAGAATTTAAAAGTGAGCTTCAACTTTCACTTGACGTTTCACCAAATTCTGAGCTGGGTTTCTCATATAATCACTTATCAAATGCAAGTTTAGGAGAAAAAAATCCTGGGGCAAATAGTTATATGTTCAATTTTATGAAAAGTTTTTAAATTGTGCTTATGAGACTTTCAAATTGTCATAACTTTAGAGATTTTAGGAAACTAGCTAAGAAAAAACTTCCGTCACCGATATTCCATTATATTGATGGTGCGGCGGATGATGAAATTACCTATGCTAGAAACACTAGTGCATTCGATGATGTAGATTTAGTTCCAAATGTTTTAAGAGGTGTAGAGAATGTTGACCTATCAACAACTATATTTGGAAAAAAACTTGATCTACCTTTTTACTGTTCACCCACAGCACTTCAAAGACTTTTTCACTATGATGGGGAAAGAGCAGTTGGAAAAGCAGCCCAAAAATTTAATACGATGTTTGGAGTTTCAGCCTTAGCTACAGTTAGTGTAGAGGAAATATCTTCAATGATTGATACTCCTAAAATGTTTCAATTTTATTTTCATAAAGATAGAGGATTAAATACTTCTTGTTTGGAAAGAGCAAAAGCTGCAAAGTTTGATGTTATGGCTTTGACAGTTGACACTATTACTGGAGGAAATCGTGAAAGAGATTTAAGAACTGGTTTTACATCGCCTCCCAAATTAACATTATCAAGTTTATTTAGTTTTGCCACTAAACCAATGTGGGGAATAAATTACTTAACTAAAGGAAAATTTGAACTACCTCATCTTCAAGATTTCGTGAAGGAGGGAACAAGCACAAATTCTTCGATCGGAAATTATTTTTCTACCATGTTGGACCAATCTATGAATTGGAAAGATGCAGAAAAACTTTGTTCTCAATGGGGAGGTCACTTTGCATTAAAAGGAATTATGAGCGTAGAGGACGCAAAAAAGGCTGTTGATATTGGATGTACAGGTATAATGGTTTCAAACCATGGAGGAAGACAACTTGATGGATCGAGATCGCCTTTCGATCAACTTGCAGAAATAGTAGACGCTGTTGGAGACAAGCTAGATGTAATTTGTGAGGGCGGATTTCAAAGAGGAACACACATGTTAAAAGCATTATCTCTTGGCGCTAAAGCATGCGCAGGAGGAAGATTATATCTTTATGCTTTAGCTGCAGCTGGCCAGGCAGGTGTTGAAAGGGCTTTGGGACAATATAAAGCAGAGTTACAAAGAAATATGAAATTAATGGGCTGTACAAAAATTTCTGATCTTAACAGAGGCAACCTAAGATTTAGAAGATAAAGAGTTGAATAGTTTAAAATTAATTTATAGTATAATTTTATGAAATTGGCTAGAAGCTTAGATAGGTTGGGGACTGAGTCTGCATTTACCGTCCTTGCAGAGGCAAAAAAATTGGAGGCTCAAGGCAAACCTATGATCCATTTAGGATTAGGTCAACCAGATTTTAAAACTCCAAAACATGTCGTTGAAGCAGCTAAGAAAGCACTTGATGATGGACATCATGGATATGTAATGTCAAATGGTATTCCTGAATGTCGTCAAGCAGTCACAAGGTGGATAAAAAGACGTTATAATGTTGATATTGATTTCAATAGAATTCTCATCATGCCAGGTGGAAAACCTACTATGAGCTATGCTATACAATGTTTTGGTGAACCAGGAGCTGAAATAATACATCCTACACCTGCGTTCCCAATATATGAATCGATGATAAATTATACTGGCTCAACATCTGTACCTTATGATTTAACAGAGGATAAAGATTTAAAATTCAACCCAGATAAAATATTATCTTTAATTACTGATAAGACTAGATTGCTAGTCTTAATCAATCCAAACAATCCAACAGGAAGCTTTGTTGAAAAAAAAGATATTGATTTCTTAGCTGATGGTTTAAAAAAATATCCACATGTCACAATATTAAGTGACGAAATTTATAGCAGACAAATTTTTGATAATAAAGAAATGCCATCTTTTTTCCATTATCCAGAATTAAGAGAAAGATTAATTGTTTTAGAGGGATGGAGTAAAGCTTATTCAATGACAGGTTGGAGGCTCGGTTGGAGCTTTTGGCCCCAACACTTAATCGATCACGTCAATAAATTATTAATCAATAGCGTTTCATGTGTAAATGCTGCAGCTCAGTTTGCAGGTATTGCTGCATTAGATGGACCAGATGACTCAATCAATGAAATGATGGAAAAATTTACTCAAAGGAGAGATTTAATTTATAAAGGGTTAAATGATTTACCAGGTGTAGAATGTAGCTTACCAGGTGGAGCATTTTATGCATTTCCTAAAGTAATTGGAACTGGCATGAACGGTGCTGAGTTTGCAAGGAAGGCTATGCATGAAGCAGGCGTAGCAATAGTTCCTGGATCTGCCTTTGGCGAAACTTGCCAAAATTATGTTAGGTTTAGTTTTGCTGCATCGAGAGACAATATTTCACAAGCATTAGAAAATATCAAAAAAATGCTGAAATAGTTTTAATAGTATTTCCAAAAAATATTAGATAATATCAAATCTTATGAATACCATTCTTCAACAAGAATTAAAAAAAATTTTGAATGGCAGATTTTCTCAATCAAAGTCTACGCGCTTAAATTATTCTAGAGGAGAAGATACTTACGATCCAATTTTATCAAAAGCAGTAGTTTTCCCAGAAACAAATGAAGAGGTGTCTAAAATACTAAAGCTTTGTAATGAACACAAAGTACCAGTCGTTCCCTTTGGTACCGGCACATCCCTTGAAGGAAATGTAGTCGGTAATGATAAAGGCATAACAATTTCTCTAGAAAAAATGAATAAAATTTTAACTGTTAACACCCAAGATTTTGACTGCAGGGTTCAAGCGTGCGTGACAAGAGAACAACTAAATGATTATTTGAGAGAGGATGGAGTTTTTTTTCCAATTGACCCTGGTGCAAACGCTGCAATAGGAGGTATGGCTTCAACTTCTGCTTCTGGAACAATGGCAGTAAAATACGGTACAATGAAAACTGTAATAACTGGCTTAACAGTTGTTCTTCCTAATGGTGAAATAATGAATACAGGAGGAAGAACAAAAAAAACTTCTGCTGGATATAATTTAACAAATTTATTTGTAGGATCAGAAGGTACTTTAGGAATTATAACCGAAATTCAATTAAGATTATCTCCAATTCCAGAAAGTATAATGAGTGCTGTTTGTCATTTTTTAACATTAGAAGATGCAGTGAAAACTGCACAAGAAGTTATTCAATATGGTATCCAAATTGCAAGAATTGAAATGCTCAATAAAGATCAAATGGAAATAAGTATTAATTATTCAAAATTAGAGGATGTTAAAGCTCTTCCAACACTATTCTTTGAATTCCACGGTTCAGAAATTTCAAATAAAGAGTCAATTAAAACTGTCGAGGAATTATCAAAAAATAACAATGGAAGTTCATTCAAGTGGGCAAAAAGTTTAGAAGAAAGAAATAAATTATGGAAAGCGAGATGGGATGTATATTATTCAGTTAAAGCTTTAATAGATAATGGCAGGGTTTACTCCACAGACGTGTGTCTGCCAATTTCAAAAATAACTGAATGTGTAAAATTTGCAGAAGAAGAGGTTAAAAAATTTGGATTAAGAGCCCCAATGGTAGGTCACTTAGGAGATGGAAATTTTCATGTTCTACTCCCTTACAATCCTGAAAAAAAAGAAACTTACGAAAAGATAAGAAAATTCAGTGATATTTTAATTGAGAAAACATTAGAACTTGAGGGAACAATTACTGGCGAACATGGAGTGGGATTACATAAAAAAGAGTATTTAAAAAAAGAACACGCCGATAATCTTCCAACAATGAAATTAATTAAAAGAACTATGGACCCAAACAACATAATGAATCCTGGTAAAATTTTTGACCTAAATTAGTTAATTTATGAAAAAAATATTAGTTACTAGAAAATTACTTGATTCAAATGAGGAAAAATTAAAAAAGCTTTATGATGTGAAACTAAATTCAAATGATGAATTATATTCTCAAAAAAAATTAATAGAAATGAGCCAAGGTTGTGATGGTATTCTTTCTGCGTTGACCGATAAATTAGACAAAGAAACTATAAATTTGTTACCAGAAAGCGTGAAAATTCTTTCCAACTTTGCGGTTGGATTTGGTAACATTGACCTTGATGCTGCAAAAAAAAGAAATATTACCGTTACAAATACACCAGAAGTTCTAACAGATGCTACAGCAGAAATAGGCATTCTTTTAATTCTTGGAGCATGCAGAAGAGCTTCAGAGGGGATAGAGGGAGCAAGAGCTGGAGACTGGAAGTGGTCAGCAGACTATTTGATTGGAAAACAGCTTACAGGATCAAGATTAGGTATTTTAGGAATGGGAAGAATTGGTCAAAAAATAGCTAAAATTGCAAAATCCCTAGGAATGATTATTCATTATCATAACAGATCAAAATTAAATTCTGAAAAAGAGCAAGGGGCTATCTATCATGAAAAATTAGAAAGTTTGTTGTCTGTTTCAGATGTTCTTTCAGTTTGTTGTCCTGCTTCAAAAGAAACAATTAATTTAATCAATAAGGATAGTTTAGAGCTTTTACCAAAAGGCGCAGTTGTCACCAATGTTGCAAGGGGAGATATTGTAGATGATGAAGCTTTAATTGATGCATTAAATAGAAGAAAAGTTTACGCAGTTGGTTTAGATGTTTATAAAAATGAACCAAATTTAAATCCTGGTTATCTTAAACACAAAAGTGCTTTTATTCTTCCCCATTTAGGTAGTGCTACTAAAGAAACTAGAACCGCAATGGCAAATCTAGCGATTGATAACATTGGCGAATTTTTCCAAACAGGTTCATGTAAAAATAAAGTAAATTGATAAAATAATACCACTCGTAGTTGTAAATAAATTACCTACGCGCGAATTAACAGTAGGACTCTTTTTCATTATTATGCTTAAATAGTTGCAAGTTAATTAACTTAACAAGAGGAGAAAATAATGATTAAAGAAAAAAAATCATTGAAGGGAAAAATTCCTTCAAGACGAAAGTTCTTTAAGGCAGCAGCAGCAACTGGTGCAGCAGCAACAGCAGCAGTAGCAATGCCAAACATTGCATTTGGAGCGCCACAAACTCTAAAAATGCAAGCGGCATGGCCAAGTGGTGCTAACATCTTTTTTGAAATGGCAGGAGACTATTGCAAAATGGTTAGCGACATGTCAGGTGGATCACTTAAAATTGATCTTCAACCTGTAGGGGCAGTTGTAAAAACAAGTGAGATCGGCCAAGCAGTAAGTTCAGGTGCTGTAGATATGGGACACTGGGTAACTGCGTATTGGTATGGTAAAAACCCAGCCGCATCTTTATTTGGAACTGGACCATCTTACGGAATGTCATCTCAAGAAGTTATGGGATGGATGGAGTACGGTGGAGGAAGAAAACTGTATGAAGAAACTTTAAAAAAAGTTGGTTTCGATTACACAGGTGTTTTCCATATGCCTATGCCAGCTCAACCTTTCGGTTGGTTTAAAAAGAACGTAACAAAAGTATCTGACGTTAAAGGTATGAAGTACAGAACAGTTGGTCTTGCTACTAACGTTCTTACTGCAATGGGAATGGTCGTAAGACAGTTGCCAGGTGGTGAAATCCAGCCAGCTATGAAGACTGGTTTGATTGAAGCAGCTGAGTTTAACAACCCAACTTCAGACTCTCAGTTTGGTATGCAAGATGTTTCTAAGCATTATCACTTAGGAAGCTTCCACCAATCACAAGAGATGTTTGAAATACCAATTAACAATAAAACGTTTAATGGTCTGTCTCCAGCAAACAAAGCAATATTGAAAAATGCTGCTTTCGCTGCAAATACAGATAACTACTTTAAAGCATTAGTTAGATATTCAGCAGATTTATCTAAATTAATGAATCAACATAAAGTAAACGTTTACCAAACGTCTGATGAAATTTTAGCTCAACAATTAAAAGGTTGGGATAAAGTTATCGGTGATTTCAATAAGAAAGATGCTTTCTTTAAGAAAGTCGTCGATTCTCAAAAAGCATACGCTAAGAGAGTAATGAAGTACTTGCTGATGAATCAGCCTAATTACAGATTAGCTTATGAAAATGAGTTCGGACCTTTAGGAAAAGTTAAAATCTAAAGATTTATCTTAATTAAATTAAGGGGGCCTTTTGGCCCCCTTTTTTTTGTTTGATTAATAGGTAGAACTTAACATAAAGTAGTACTATGAAATCTTTCATAAAATTTGCAGATACATTAAGTGCATCAATGGGTAAAGCTTTTTCATGGTGCATAGTAATCTTAATGGGCGGAACATGTTATGAAGTAATAATGGCTTATGCTTTTAACAGCCCAACTTTGTGGAATTTTGATTTTAGTTTGCAAATGTATGGAGCAATTTTCATGATGGCAGGCGCTTACTGTTTATCGACTGAAGCGCATGTTAGAGGAGATGTTATTTACAGATTATTTCCAACAAGAGTTCAAGGTTGGATTGATTTAGTTTTATATTTTATTTTTTTCTTTCCAGGTATTTTAGCTTTAGTATTTTATGGATACGAATACGCAGCGCTCGCTTGGAAAATAAAAGAAACTAGCTGGAATAGTCCAGCACAAATACAAATTTATATGGCAAAATCTATAATACCTTTGTCTGGATTGTTATTAGCAATTCAGGGTATAAGCGAAGTGTTTAGAGCAATTATATGTATTAAAACAGGTCACTGGCCGGAAAGATTATCAGCAGACGCCGAGGAAACAGAAAAAGTATTGATGAGAACTTCACAAAAGGACGATCAAGCAGATGTTATTTGAACTTACAAATCCTGAGATAGCAATTTTAATGATGAGTTTATTTTTATTTGCTGTCTTATTAGGTTTTCCAATTGCATTCACTTTATTAGCGATGGGAGTTGGATTTGGTTATTATGCGTACTTTGATCCAAGCAGGATGGATCATTTACTCGATAATCGGATATTTTCTTTATTGGTTCAAAATACCTATACGATAATGGATAACACCGTTTTAACTGCAGTCCCCTTGTTTCTCTTTATGGGCTATCTCGTTGAAAGAGCAGGAATTGTTGCAAAATTATTTTTCGCTATTAGATTAGCTTCTCATCGTTTGCCAGCATCAATGGCGGTAGCAGCACTTGTAACTTGTGCTTTATTTTCGACAGCAACAGGTATAATTGGTGCTGTTGTAACTTTAATGGGACTTTTAGCTTGGCCAGCAATGATAAGAGCTGGATATGATAAAAAATTTGCATCAGGCGTAATTTGTTCTGGAGGATGTTTAGGAATACTAATTCCACCGAGCATTATGTTAATCGTCTATGCTGTTATTGCTCAGCTGTCACCTCTAAGGCTTTTTGCAGCTGCAATATTTCCAGGCTTAATGTTAGCTGGATTGTACATTCTTTATGTAATCATAAGAGCATATTTCAATCCATCTTTAGCACCTAGACCTGCCGCTGAGGAAATACCTCCTAGAGCGGAAATTTTAAAAGAGGTTTTAGTATCTTTTGTTCCATTATTTTCTTTGATAATTTTAGTACTCGGTACAATTTTGGCAGGACTTGCCACTCCAGCCGAAGCTGCAGCAGTTGGTGCTTTTGGAGCTTTAGTGCTTTCATATTTTTATAAATCTTTAAAATGGAAAAACTTTAAAGAGTCGGTTTTTCTTACTGCAAAAACAAGTGCAATGATAATGTGGTTGTTTGTAGGTTCATGGACCTTTGCTTCCGTATTTTCATACCTTGGAGGACATGAAGTTTTTGAAACTTTTTTCAAGGCAATGGATATTCAACCATGGCAATTTTTAGTAATTACCCAAATAATAATCTTCTTGTTAGGATGGCCTCTTGAATGGACTGAAATTTTAATTATCTTTGTTCCAATATTTTTACCACTTGTTGAGTTTTTTGGGGTAAATCCTTACTTCTTTGCAATGCTAATTGCTTTGAATTTACAAACTTCTTTTTTAACACCACCAATGGCAATGTCTGCTTATTACTTAAAAGGTGTTCAAAGTAGAAATGTAGAGCTTATGCAAATATTCACTGGAATTATGCCTTTCTTGGCAATAGTAATTCTTGCAATGGTTTTGATGTACATATTTCCTGGTATAGCTTTATGGCTACCTGATGCGTTATTTGCAGAGTAAATTTAATGTCCAATATCTTTTCATTATCAGTTTCCAAAATTGCGGAAAAAATTAGAAATTCAGATTTAAATTCTGTTGATTTATGTAAATCATATATTGAGCAAATAAATAAATTCGAAAAAGATGTTAAGGCATGGGCACATTTTGATAAAAAACTTCTTTTAGAAAAAGCTGAGGAGGCGGATGAGCATAGACGATCTGGAAAGTCGGTTGGACCTCTTCATGGTATTCCAGTAGCTCTTAAAGATATAATAGGAACTTATGATATGCCCACTGAATGTGGTACCGTTTTAAGAAAAGGTAAAACAGAGTCTCAGAATGCTGAAATAGTAGACTTATTAAAATCTGCTGGAGCCCTTATAATGGGTAAAACAAATACATCGGAACTAGCATTTCTTGCTCCCCCAGAAACCAGAAACCCTCATGATTATTCTAGAACACCAGGTGGATCCTCAAGTGGTTCTGCTGCTGTTATAGCATCTCACATGGCACCACTATCAATTGGATCTCAGACAGGAGGATCAGTTATAAGACCTGCATCTTACTGTGGGGTAGTTGGTTATAAACCAAGTTATGGTTTAATTTCACGAAATGGAGTTTTAAGAACATCCTATCATTTAGATCATATTGGAGTATTTGGAAAAACTGTAGAAGATGTTGCGTTATTAGCTAAAGTTTTAATAAAAAAAGACTCATATGATAAAGCGACCATTCATTATTCATCTGAATTTATGTTAGAGGAATGTAAGAAAGGACCAATGTTTGATCCAAAATTTATTTTTTATAAAACTGAAAGTTGGAAAAAAATTGATAAAAAATCAAGAGAGTCCTTTGAATTTTTTATAAAATCTTTTAAAAAAAATATAGAAGTATTTGATACGCCTTCTTATTTTAAAGATATTGATAAATATCATCGGATTGTTCACGAAACTGATTTAGCAAATAATTTTCAAGTTTATTATAAGAAATCTAAAAATAAACTTTCAAAAGAAATGCAAACAGCAATTTCTCGAGGAATGAAACATTCTGCAAAAGAATACCTGGATGCAGTTGATTTTATGAGTAGAAGTTATGAATCATACAAAGAAGTTTTCGAGGATTATCATGGAGTATTAAGTCCTTGTAGTACAGGTGTAGCTGACAAGGGTTTGAAAAGCACTGGAAGTGCTGATTTCAATAGAGTTTGGTCTTATATGCACACACCTGCAATTTCTCTTCCTTTACTTCAGGGGGAAAATAACTTACCATTAGGACTTCAGTTAATTGGTGACAAGTATGATGATCAAAGATTTTTAGGTGTTGCTAATTGGCTAGAAAAAGAAAGTAAAAAATTTAATGAATAAAATTACTACACTAGTTGGGTTGTCTTTTGCGATCTTCTTTTTAATAGGACTAGCTACTACATTAACAAGATCAATGATGATCGGTTTTCTTGATGTATTGCCTGTTTACATATTAATGGGCTGTGCAATTGCTATGATGATTTACGAAGCTTTTTTTGACAAGTCTAAGTAACTAAGTGAAAAAAAAGGATTTTTTACCTTACACACTTCTTTTTATTCAACCTATTTTTATGGCGAGCAATCTTGTTGTTGCAAGAGGGGGTGTAGAATTTGTTCCTCCTATCTCCCTAGCTTTTTGGAGATGGTTATCAGTATTTCTTTTATTGATGCTGTTCAATTACAGAATTTTATACAAAAAAAAAATTTTATTTAAAGAATATAAAGAACTTTTCTTTTTAGGATTAATGGGATGTGGAGTTTGTGGAGCTTTTCCATTTATGGCTGGTCAGACAACTACAATAATAAACATGGGAATTATTTATACTTCTTCACCTATTTTTATAATTTTAATTTCTTATTTCTTTTTTAAAGAAAAAATGAATTTTTTCAAATTCATTGGCCTTTTATCATGCCTTCTAGGAGTTTTAATTATTATTGTAAGAGGTGAATATTCTACTTTGATATCTTTAAAATTTACAAAGGGAGATTTGTGGATGTTAGGAGCTTCAATAGGCTGGGCATTATATTCTATATTTCTGTTTAATTGGAAATCTTCCCTAAATGTTTTTGAAAGGTTTACAGCTATCTCTTTTTTTGGAGCTTTAAGCTTGTTACCATTTTATATATTTGAACAAAATTTTATTAACGTAACGACATTTGATTTTAAATTTTTATTTTGGGTAGTATTTGCGGCGATTTCACCAGGAATAATAGCTTTTATATTGTACACTTACACTCAAAAATATCTTGGTGCTACAACGACAGGATTTACTTTGTATTTATTTACAGTCTATGGAGCATTTTACGGCATATTATTTTTTGGTGAGACCTTAGAACTTTTCCATTTATATGGAACATTTCTTGTTTTCCTTGGAGTTTATCTGGTAAGAAAAAAGGCTTAGAATGTTTGATAAAAAAATTATGATCATCTTCAGTACTTTAATCGGTTTAATTACTATTTATGTGATTATTTGTTTGGTAATTTTTCTGTCGCAGAGAAAATTATTATATCATCCTAACGAAAATAACTATTTAGATGAGAACAAACTGACACATAAGATTGAAAAGGTGTTCGTTAAGTCAGACAATAGATTAATTGGTTGGTACCATTTTAAAGACAGGAAATATAAGACATTACTATTTTTTCATGGAAATGCAGGAAATCTACAAAATAGAATTTACAAATTAAACGAGATAGCTGAATTAGAGTTAAATTATTTAATTATTGCTTATAGAGGTTTCAGTGGAAATGAGGGAAAACCTACAGAAGAAGGTTTGTATAATGATTCAATGGCAGCGAAAAGGTGGTTAAATTCAAACAACATTGATGATAGCAATATCATTCTTTACGGAGAATCTCTAGGAACAGCTGTTGCAGTGGACCTTGGTTCAAAATTTCCGTTTGCAGGAATAATCTTAGAGTCCCCTTTTACCTCAATGGTAGAACTTTCAAAAATTTATTATCCTTATTTACCAGTGAACTTACTTTTGAAAGATAGATATGACTCCATCAATAAAATTAGCAAAATAACTTTTCCTAAACTCGTTATGCACGGAGATAAAGATAACATTGTTCCATTTAGAATGGGAAAAAGAATGTTTGAAAGTTTTCCAGAACCAAAATTTAGTTATTTTAAGTCAGGCGATGATCACATGATGGATTTTGATCAAGAACTTTTAGGGAATCTAAAAAATTTTATCAACGAATTAAATTGATTTTTATATATTTAAAAAATTTTCTGCAAAAGTTTCAGCATCAAAAGATTGTAAATCGTCCTCTTTTTCCCCAAGACCAATTGCAATTATTGGAAGCTTAAATTTTTTTGCAGCAGCAATTAGTATTCCCCCTTTTGCAGTTCCATCAAGTTTTGTCATAACAAGGCCAGTTAAAGGAATAATATTATTAAATTCTGTTACTTGATTTATTACATTTTGTCCTGAGGTTGCATCCAAGATTAGAACAACATCATGAGGCGCATTGTTATCAACTTTTTTAACTACATTTGCAATTTTTTTATACTCATCCATCAAGTTTTTCTTGTTCTGCAATCTACCTGCTGTGTCTATCAAAACTGTATGAATTTTATTTTTTTTTGAATATTCCATTGCCTTAAAAGCGACAGACGCAGGATCACTTCCCGCATCTGATTTTATTATTTCACTTCCAACTTTTTTTGACCAGTTTTCTAATTGATCTATTGCTGCAGCTCTAAATGTGTCACAAGCAGCTAGTACTGTTTTATTATTATTATTTTGAAATATTTTAGACATTTTCCCAATTGTGGTTGTTTTTCCTACTCCATTGACACCTGAAACTAAAATTGTTCTATTCTCCTTGGATTGATGAAAAAAATTTTTATTCTCTAAAGGTTTCATTAATGAGAGAATATATTCTTTAAGAATTTTGTTAATCTCATCCAGTTTATTTTTACTTGGATCAATTCTGCTATTAGCTATTTGCTGTCTAATCTCCGATGAAGCTTCAACCCCAACGTCTGATTGAATTAAAAATTCCTCAATTTTCTCTAAAGTTTTATCGTCAATTTCTTTGTTAACAACAATATCTTTTATACCTTTTGAAAAATTTGATGTAGTTTTTTTTAATCCATCCTTAAATTTTTGAAAAATATTAATCATATATTTATATTAATATGTTCAATTTCTGAGACTGAACCTTCCATAATAACGTTTCCTTGTTCATCTTTATTGATTTTAATTTTTCCTAATTTAAATTCTATTTCAGTTGGAAATTTTGAAATACCATTAATTTCACCAGCTACAGCAGTTGCACATGCTGCAGTTCCACATGCTTTTGTAAGACCAGCTCCTCTTTCCCAGTGCAATACTTTAAAATGATTTTTACTTTGCTCTTTTGCAAAAGTAACATTAACTTTTTCAGGAAATAATTCATGATTTTCTAAGATCGGTCCAACTTTTTTAATTTCGATCTTTTCTAATTCGTTTATAAAAAAAATAATGTGAGGATTTCCAACATTAATTGCTGTTCCTAAAAACTCAATATCATCAACCATAACTTTTATTTTTTTTGTATCGATTTTCTCGCTTAAAGGTATTTGATCCCAATTAGTTTTTGGTTTTCCAATATTTGTTTGAATCAAATTATTTTTTAATATTTTCGACTCTAATTTTCCTGAAGAAGTTTCAACAGTAATAAAGTTTTTTGAATTTTCTTTTGATAACAAGCTCGCTACACATCTAGTTCCATTTCCACATGCTGCGGAGTCCGAGCCATCTGAATTTTTAAAAGTGAGAAATGCATCAAATTTATCACTTTTATTTATAAGAATTAGTTGATCACAACCAATATTGCCTCTGTCACAAATTTTTTTTATTTGAGAATTGTTTAGATCATATTTTTTTTCACGTTGATCAATTATGACGAAGTCATTTCCAAGTCCATCCATTTTATAAGCTTTAAAATCCATATAATAATACTTAACTTATTTATTGACTTTTTGAACCTCTATTATATTTTCTCACAACTTCCGCAAAAACAGCATTTTGCGGTGTCTTTGGAAACAAAGAGATCGACACCAGTCAGCGAGGGTTCGCCCACTGGTGCGATTGCTGCTGGAAGAAATTATGTTTGAAAATTTGACAAATAAATTCGAGGGAATACTCGATACATTTAAAAAGGCGCCATCCCTAAATGAAAAACAGGTTGATGAGGGTCTTAAGCTTATTAGACAAGCTTTACTAGAAGCAGATGTATCGCTAGAGGTAGTAAAAGACTTTGTAACAAAAGTTAAACCGAAATTATTAGGAAAAGAAATAATAAGATCCACAGCTCCAGGACAAATGGTTGTTAAAATTGTTCACGATGAGCTTGTTTCATTTTTAGGTGATAGCAATCAAGAAATTAATTTAAAGTCCAATCCACCGGTAACAATAATGATGGTTGGTTTACAAGGTTCAGGGAAAACAACCACAACTGCAAAACTCTCAAAATTTTTAGAAAAAAATAATAAGAAAAAAATTATGATGGTAAGTTTAGATATTTATAGACCAGCTGCTCAGGAACAACTAAAAATTTTGGGTGATCAAAATAATATCCAAACCTTGCCAGTGATAAAAGATCAAATTCCAGCTGACATTTGCAGAAGAGCCCTATCTGCAGCTAATTTAAATGGTTCTGATATAATTATTTTTGATACCGCTGGAAGAACTCAAATAGATCTACAGATGATGTCTGAGATAAAACAAATCGAAGAAGTGATAAAACCAACAGAGACTATACTTGTTGCGGACTCATTAACTGGACAAGTAGCAGCGAGTGTTGCAAAAGAATTCTCCAATACAGTAAAAGTTACTGGAATAATATTAACTCGAGCTGACGGTGATGGTAGAGGTGGAGCTGCATTGAGTATGAAACATATTGCCAATGTTCCAATTAAATTTCTAGGTATTGGAGAAAAAATTGAAAATTTTGAAAGTTTTCATCCTGATAGAATTGCTAACAGAATTTTAGGAATGGGAGATATTGTATCTCTTGTTGAAAAAGCAGCTGACGAAATTGATGAAGAAAAACTTAAAGAAACTGAAGAGAGTTTAAGGAAAGGTCAGTTTTCTTTAGAAGATTATCTTTCTCAATTAAGACAAATGAAAAAAATGGGAGGACTAGAGGGCGTGATGTCTTTTTTACCAGGAGTTTCAAAAATAAAATCGCAAATGGACCAAGCTGGTGTTGACGAAAAAATAATTACACAAAATGAAGCGATAATACTTTCAATGACTAAAAAAGAAAGAGAAAATCCAAAAATTATCGATGGTTCAAGAAAAAAAAGAATTGCTAATGGCTCTGGAACAGATATTGCCACTATCAATAAATTGTTAAAACAATTTAAAATGATGTCTGACATGATGAAAAAGATGTCAAAAGGAAATACAAAAGGCTTAATGGAAAAAGGAATTCCACCTGAGCTATTCAATCAACTTAAATAAAAAGGAGAAACAAATGTTAAAGTTAAGATTATCAATGGGAGGAACAAAAAAAAGACCAGTTTATAAAATTGTAGTTGCAGACAGTAGATTCCCAAGAGATGGGAGATTTATAGAAAAATTAGGTTTTTTTAATCCTCTTATGCCAAAAGAAAAAAAGGAAAGAGTTGGATTGCAGTCAGAAAGAATAAAGTACTGGCTTAGCCAAGGAGCAAAACCAACAACTAGAGTTGCTCGATTACTTGGAGAAAATAATTTAATGGAAATGCCTAAACCAGGAAATAATCCAAATAAAGCTATTCCAAAAAAAGACAGAAAGAAAGATGCTGCTGAAGCACCAAAAGAAGAAAAGAAAGCGGATGTACCTAAGGAAGAGAAAAAAGCTGAAGCACCAAAAGAAGAAAAGAAAGCGGATGCACCTAAGGAAGAGAAAAAAGCAGAAAAGAAAGCAGAGGCTCCTAAGGAAGAGAAAAAAGCTGAAGCACCAAAAGCAGAAAAGAAAGCAGAGGCCCCTAAGGAAGAGAAGAAAAAATAACTATGTTTCAAGCGAAAATTTTTACTTTGTATCCTGAATATTTTCCAGGACCTTTCGAAATAGGTATTTGCAAAAAAGCTCTTGAAAAAAAGCTTTGGGATTTAAAACTTATAAATATTAGGGATTACGCAGATGATAAACATAAAACTGTCGATGATACTCCATATGGCGGTGGTGTAGGCATGTTAATGAGACCGGATGTAGTAGCAAAATCTTTGGACGCAAATTTGGATGAAAAAGAAACAGTTTATTATCTAACACCAAAAGGTAAAATTTTTAATCAAGATATTGCAAAGGGTATTGTTAAAAAAAACAAAGTTAATATTTTATGTGGGCACTTCGAGGGAGTTGATCAACGAGTTCTAGACTCAAGAAATGTAGAGGAGATAAGTATAGGTGACTTTATCCTTTCTGGAGGAGAGATGGCTTCTTTTGTTATTTTAGACACGGTTTTAAGATTAGTGCCTGGAGTGTTAGGAAATCTAAATTCTACAAAAGATGAAAGTTTTGAAAATGGGCTTTTGGAGTATCCACAATATACCAAACCTCAAATTTGGGAGAAATTAAGTGTTCCTGACATACTTTTATCCGGGGATCATAACAAAATTAAAAGCTGGCGTTTGTCACAATCTGAGGCTATAACACGGCACCGAAGACCTGATTTATGGCAAAAATATAAAAAGGATTAAAATTGCAAAATTTAAACATGAAAAATATAGAAGACATAAATAAAGCAAATGTTAAAAAAATTTCAGCTGAAAAAAAACTCCCAGAGTTTTTTCCAGGAGATATAATAAAAGTTGGTGTTAAAATTACTGAAGGAAAAAGAGATAGAATTCAGTATTTTGAGGGTGTTTGCATAGCAAAGAAAAATAGAGACTTAAATTCATCCTTTACAGTTAGAAAAATTTCTTTTGGAGAAGGTGTTGAAAGAACTTTTGCACTTTATAGTCCAATAGTTGATACAATCAAAGTTATAAGATCTGGTAAAGTAAGACGTGCAAAATTGTACTATTTAAGAGAAAGAACCGGTAAATCAGCAAGAATTGCTGAAAAGATCAAAAAGAAAATTGGTATTGATATTGAGGCTAAACCTGAGCAAGTTACAGAAGAAAATGTGTTACCAGCAACAGAACAAAAGAATACTGAGGAAAAAGCTGAAACAAAAGTCGCTGAGACACCCAAAAAACTTGAAGAGAAAAAAGAAGATAGTAAGATTTCTACTGAATTAAAAAAATAATCTTTTTTTAAATGCCAAAGACTTTATACGATAAAATCTGGAGTGATCACTTAGTCCACCAACAGGATGATGGAACATCTTTACTATTTGTGGACAGACATTTGATACATGAGGTGACTAGCCCACAAGCTTTTGAAGGACTTAGAAATAGCAAAAGAGATGTAAGACATCCAAACTTAACCCTTGCTGTTGTTGATCATAATATACCTACAACTGATAGATCTAAAGGAATTGATGACAACGACTCTAGAATTCAAGTAGAAACACTTGAAAAAAATTGCAAAGATTTTGATATCAAACTTTTTGGAATGAATGATAAAAGACAAGGAATAGTTCATATTGTAGGACCTGAGCAAGGCTTTACTCAACCAGGAACAGTTATTGTTTGCGGAGACAGTCATACCGCAACTCACGGCGCTTTTGGGGCCTTAGCGTTTGGAATAGGAACCTCAGAAGTTGAACACGTTTTAGCAACACAAACTCTTGTTCAGAAAAAAGCAAAGAATTTTAGAATTAATGTTAATGGAAAACTTCCTTTAGGAGTCACTTCAAAAGATGTAATTCTTCAAATTATTGGAAAAATAGGAACAGCTGGAGGAACGGGATGTGTATTAGAATATGCTGGTTCAGTCATATCAAATCTTTCTGTCGAACAGAGAATGACTATTTGTAATATGTCTATAGAGGGTGGAGCTAGAGCAGGATTAATTCAACCCGATGAAAAGATTTTTAATTATCTAAAAGATAGACCAATGTCTCCAAAAAAAGAAAACTGGGAAAAAGCTCTTGATTATTGGAGTAAACTAAAAAGTGATAGTGATGCAAAATTTGATAAAGAAATTAATTTAAAAGGTGATGAAATAGCGCCTATGGTTACATGGGGAACTTCGCCTGAGGACGTAGTTTCAATTAATGGAAAAATACCTAATCCAGAAAATGAAAAAAATATTGATAAAAAGAATTCAATAAATAGATCGCTTGATTATATGGGGCTTAAACCTGACGTGAAAGTTCAAGACATTAAAATTGATAAAGTTTTTATTGGAAGTTGTACGAACGGGAGAATTGAAGACTTGAGAGAGGCTGCACAAATATTAAAGAACAAGAAAAAAGCTTCACATGTACATGGAATGGTCGTCCCTGGTTCTGGTTTAGTTAAAGAACAAGCTGAGCAAGAAGGTTTAGATAAAATATTCATAGAGTCTGGTTTTGAATGGAGAGAGCCAGGATGTTCAATGTGTTTAGCGATGAATGCTGATAAACTTAAACCTCAAGAAAGATGTGCGTCCACTTCTAATAGAAACTTCGAAGGCAGACAGGGAAGAGGAGGAAGAACCCATTTAGTAAGTCCAGGTATGGCAGCTGCTGCTGCTATCGCAGGAAATTTAGATGATGTTAGAAAATATCAAAACTAATGAAAAAATTTACTTCACTTAAAAGCATTCCAGCGTATTTACCGATTGTAAATATAGATACGGATATGATTATTCCTAAACAGTTTTTAAAAACTATTAAACGCACAGGATTAGGTAAAAACTTATTTCACGAGATGAGATACGACGATGATGGAAAAAATATAGATAATTTTATATTAAACAAATCCCCATACAACAATTCAAAAATTTTAATAGCTGGAAATAATTTTGGCTGTGGATCATCGAGAGAACATGCTCCGTGGGCACTTTTAGACTTTGGAATAACATGTGTAATAAGCTCAAGTTATGCCGACATTTTCTATAATAATTGTTTTAAAAATGGTATTTTGCCGATAATTCTCGATGAAGAAAAAATAAAAGAGTTAGCTGAATATTCAAAAAGAAAAGAAGAAATTGAAATTGATTTAAAGGAAGAAAAAATTATTTTTGGAAATAATGAATTAAAATTTAAAATAGATCCTTTTAAAAAGAAATGCTTAATTGAAGGTCTAGATGATATCGCTTTATCATTAGAAAAATCATCCCATATCAACGAGTTTGAAAAAAAGGTTAAGTCAGTAAGGCCTTGGATTTTTAATGATTAAAGTTAAAAAAAGAAAAATTCTTCTTTTACCAGGAGATGGAATAGGTCCTGAGGTTATTGCGGAAGTTAAAAAAATTATTCATTGGTTTAACAAAAACAAATCCCTAGATTTTGAAATTGATGAAGATCTTGTTGGTGGAGCAGCATATGATAAATACAAGACACCCATAACAGATGAAGTGTTTTATAAAGCTTTAGAGAGTGAAGCAGTAATACTTGGTGCTGTAGGAGGACCTAAATGGGATAAGCTAGAATTCTCAAAAAAACCCGAAAGAGCACTTCTTAAACTTAGAAAAGAGTTAAAACTTTTTGCTAATTTAAGACCTGCCATTTGCTTTAAACAACTAGTAGATGCTTCAAGTTTAAAACCAGAAATTGTTTCGGGTTTAGATATAATGATAGTAAGAGAATTGACTGGAGGAATATATTTCGGAGAGCCAAGAGGGATTAAACCAATTGATAATGGTGAACGAAAGGGAATTAATACCCACACTTATACTACAAAAGAAATTGAAAGAGTTGCGCGAGTCGCTTTTGATCTGGCTAAAAAAAGAGATAATAAAGTTACATCATGTGAAAAATCCAATGTGATGGAAGCAGGTCAGCTTTGGAAGGAAGAAGTTCAAATTTTACATGATAAAGAATATAAAGACGTAGAGCTAACTCACATGTTAGCAGACAATTGTGCTATGCAATTATTAAGAAACCCAAAGCAATTTGATGTAATCGTAACAGATAATTTATTTGGGGATATTTTATCAGATGAGGCTGCAATGTTGACAGGCTCTTTAGGATTGTTACCATCTGCATCATTAGGAACTAAAGATAAAGATGGAAATTTAAGATCGATGTATGAGCCTGTGCATGGTTCAGCTCCCGATATAACTGGAAAAGGAATTGCAAATCCTATTGCTACTATATTAAGTTTTTCAATGGCATTAAAATATTCTTTAAATTTAGATAAGGAATCTAAAGCTTTAGATAACGCTGTCCAAAAGGTGTTAGATGATGGATTGAGGACAAAAGATATTATTTCTAAGGGAAAAAAAGAAGTTTCTACTTCTCAGATGGGAGATGCGATTATTGCGTGTTTGCAAAAATAAATAAATTAACTTACGCTAGATAATTAAAAAAATATGACAATTTATAATGCACCAGTAGAAGAAATGATGTTTCTTTTTGATAATCTTAAAGATAATCAAAGATACAAAGAAATTGAAAAATATAAAGAAATAAATTCGGAACTTGTTAAAGGGATTTTAGAAGAGGCAGCAAAAATAAACCAAGAGCTGATTTTGCCATTAGCTAAAGCAGGAGATGAAAATCCTTGTGTATATGAAAATGGTGTTGTCAGAACACCTCCAGGCTATAAAGAAGTCTATAAAAAATTTATTGAAGACGGCTGGACTTCTCTTTCCTGTGACCCAAAATATGGTGGCCAAGGTATTCCAAAAACCGTAAGTACTTTTTTTGAGGAAATGTTGTCATCATCAAGTTTAGCATTTAAATTGTATAGTGAACTAAGTATTGGGGCTTACAATTGTATACTTACTCATGCTGAGCAAGGCATAAAAGATAAATTCCTTCCAAAAATTGTAGAAGGTAAATGGAGTGGGACGATGTGCTTAACTGAACCACAATGTGGAACCGATTTGGGCTTGTTAAAAACTAAAGCAGTTCCAAAGAATGATGGAACATATGAAATTACTGGACAAAAAATTTTTATCACTTCAGGCGACCATGATTTAACTGAAAACATAATACATTTAGTTTTAGCAAGAACAACAGATGCACCAAAAGGAACTAAGGGAATAAGTTTATTCCTTGTTCCAAAATTTGAGGTCACTGACGATGGCGTTGTAGGCTCTAGAAACGGTGTTAGCACAAACTCAATTGAAAGTAAGATGGGAATAAAAGGTTCACCAACTTGCGTTCTAAATTTTGAAAATTCAAAAGGTGTGATGATTGGACCTAAAAATAAAGGTTTGAGTTCTATGTTCACAATGATGAATTTAGAGAGAATTGTAGTTGGTGTTCAAGGTTTAGGAATTGCAGAAACCGCGTATCAAAATGCTGTTGCGTATTCAAAAGAAAGAAAGCAGGGAAAAGCAAATAACAGTAAAAATGGGGAAACAGATTTAATTATCAAGCATGCAGACATAAGACGAAGTCTAATGAATATGAAATCAATTATTGAGGGCCAAAGGTCTTTTGCTTTTTGGTTGTCACAGCAAATTGATGTAAGTTTATCTCATGATGATAAAAATGTAAGAGGAGATGCATCAAATATGGTTGCACTACTTACCCCAGTTATAAAATCATTTTTTTCAGATAACGGTGTAGAAATTACCAATGATGCAATTCAGGTATTTGGTGGATACGGTTATACAAAAGATCAAGGGATCGAACAATTGTTCAGAGATAATAGAATTACGCCAATATATGAAGGTACAAATTCTGTTCAAGCAATTGATCTTGTTTATCGAAAAATTTCTTCAGAAGGCATTTTTGAAAATTTTATAAAATCAATGGATAACGAAATCAAAAATTATAAAAGTGAAAAAAATTTAGAGAATTTTTTAAACATCTTTGAGAAATATAAAGAAATCTTGGTGTCTTTTACAAAGTGGATGAGAGAAAAAATTAATTCAAATAAGGACGATGCGAGCGCAGCATGTAATGATTATTTAAAAGTGTTAGGTTACACGGCTTTGGCTTTTGCTTGGATTAAAACTTTAAAAATAAGTTTTGAAAAACAAAATACAAATAAAGAATTTTATGAGGATAAAATAAATACAGGAAAGTATTATTTTGAAAAAATTTTACCTAGGGCACAGTCACATTATATAGTTGGAACAAGTGGTAGTCATACAACTATGAATGCCAAATTTAATTAATGAATAAATACAACCAAAATTTAGATAAAAATAATGCTAATTTTGTTCCGTTAACCCCTTTAAGTTTTCTAGAAAGAGCAAAAGATATATATCCAAATTATGAGGCACTGGTATACGAAAATCGTTCATATACTTGGTTACAAATATATAATCGCTGTATTAAGTTTGCTAGCGCGCTTGAGAAGATAGGAATTAAAGAGGGAGACACTGTTTCGGTAATGGCTTTCAATACCCCTGAAATATTTGAAGCTCACTATTCTGTGCCAATGACAGGAGCAGTTCTTAATACTATTAATACGAGATTGGATGCAAAAACAGTTTCCTATATATTAGACCACGCAGAGGCAAAAGTTCTTATAGTCGATAGACAACTTCACTCAGTAATAAACAAAGCTTTAGAAAGCGTAAAATCTAAGCCTTTAATAATCGATATCCAAGACGACAAAGCAGATCAATCTTTGCTCAAAAAAATTGGTGATAAAGAATATGAAGATTTTTTAAATACAGGAGACGAAAATTATACCTGGAAAAAACCAAAAGACGAATGGCAAGCAATTTCATTAAGTTATACTTCGGGCACAACAGGTAATCCAAAAGGTGTAGTTTATCATCATCGTGGTTCTTATCTAATGTCAACTGGGAGTGCAATTGCTTGGAATATGCCTAATAGATTAAATTTTTTAACAGTCGTTCCAATGTTTCATTGTAATGGATGGGGATATCCTTGGACAATTCCAATGTTGAACGGAAAAACTATATGTTTAAGAGCTATAGATATTAAAAAAATTTTTGAATTAATTGAAAAACATGACATCAGTCACTTCGGGGGTGCACCAATAGTTCTTAATATGATCACTGGTGCTTCAGAATCTGAGAGGAAAAAGTTGAAGAAAAAAGTTTTTGTTTTAACCGCTGGTGCCCCACCCCCAAGTATTATTTTTAAGAAAATGGAAAATTTGGGTTTTGAAGTAATGCATGTTTACGGATTAACCGAAACGTATGGTCATATTTTACAATGTGCTTGGAATGACGACTGGAATTCTTATGATGAAGATAAAAAAAATGAAATTAAAGCCAGACAAGGTGTAAGATATCCGAATACAGAGGACACAAAAGTAATTGATCCAGAAACTATGAGTCCTGTGCCCAAAGATGGCAAAACGATTGGCGAAATCATGATCAAAGGAAACATAGTTATGAAAGGTTATTTTAAAGATAAAGAAGCAACTGACAAAGCTATGGCTCACGGCTGGTTTCACTCCGGAGATTTAGCTGTAGTGCACCCAGATGGCTACATAAAGATTAAGGATAGATCAAAAGATATAATTATTTCTGGTGGTGAGAACATATCTTCTATAGAGATAGAGAATACTTTGGCCAAACACCCTAGTGTTTCAATAGCAGCAGTAGTTGCTAAACCAGATGAAAAATGGGGCGAGGTTCCTTGTGCATTTATAGAAAAAGTAAAAGATAAAGAAACAAGCGAGAAAGAACTTATGGATTTTTGCAGAGAAACATTAGCTGGCTTCAAAATTCCAAAAAAAATCGCTTTTTGCGAATTGCCAAAAACTTCAACAGGAAAAATTCAGAAATTTGAGTTAAGGAAAAAGGCCAAGGAATTAACTTGAATCTTGAAATAGATAAGAAGCAGGTATTTGCATCCACAGCAGGTAAAGATTTTGATCCAGAAAAACAAACAGTTTTTCTTTTGCATGGAAGTGGACTCTCACATATTGTGTGGTCCCTTACAGAACAATTTTTATCTAATAAAGGTCTAAATATTTTATCTTTAGATTTACCTGGTCATGGAAATTCAGAAGGTCCTTGCATTGATTCAATTGAAAAAATTGCAGATTGGATCGAAAGTGTAAGACTTTTTTTAAAAATTGAAAAAGTTTCAATAGTAGGACATTCTCAAGGGTGTTTAGAGGCTTTAGAGTATGGTTCCCGTTTTAAAAAAAGTATTTTTAAATTAGTTTTTCTAGCGGGCTCCTACAAAATGCCTGTTAATCAAGATTTAATAGATCTAGCAGATTCTGGGGATAAAAAGGCAGTTCATTTAATGATGAAATGGGGTTACGAAGGTTCAAGAAAATTTATAGGAGGTAATCCTGTCGAAAAAATTATTAATTCTTCTAGAGAGGTAAAGGAAATATTGGCCACTGATTTAAAAGCCTGTAATAATTACAAAAATGGAAAAGAGGCATCAGCCGCCTTAGAATGCCCTACTTTATTAATTTTTGGGGCTTTAGACAAAATGGTACCATCTGAAAATGGAAAAAAATTCGCAAATTTAATTAAAAATTCAGAGACACAAATAATAAATGAGTGTGGACATATGATTATGTTTGAAAAAGCTTTTGAAATGAGAGAAAAGGTAGCAGAATTTTTAAAAAAATGAAAAATTTTTCTATTATAAAATCTAGAAGATTAAGAAGCACTCCTTATACTGATAGGATCGAGGCCCACGGTGTAAGCGGATATACAGTATACAACCACATGTTATTACCAGTCACTTTTAAATCTGTAGAAGCAGATTACGAGCATTTAAAAAAGTTTGTTCAAATTTGGGATGTTTCTGCAGAAAGACAAGTTGAAATTTCGGGTAAGGACTCTGCTAAACTTGTTCAATTAATGACATGTAGAGATTTATCAAAATCAAAAGTTGGAAGATGCTATTATGCACCTCTGATTGACGACGGCGGCTGTCTAGTCAATGACCCAATAATAAATAAATTGGCAGAGGATAAGTGGTGGCTTTCAATAGCAGATGCTGATGTAATATTTTTTGCAAAGGGCCTAGCTGCAGGGCATAAGTTCGATGTAAAGATTCACGAACCTAACGTAAATATACTTGCTATCCAAGGTCCCCTTTCAGATGATTTAATGGCTAAGTTATTTGGTGAGGAAATTAGAAATCTTAAATTTTTTAATTTTAAATACTTTAATTTTAAAGGAAATAATTATTTTATAGCAAGATCGGGATGGTCAAAACAAGGAGGCTTCGAAGTTTATGTTGAAGACAATAAGGCAGGTCAAGATTTATATGATTACTTGTTTGAATATGGTAAAGAATTTAATGTAAGAGCTGGTTGTCCTAATTTAATTGAGAGAATTGAGTCAGCTTTATTGTCTTACGGTAGTGATTTTGACAATAGAGATAATCCATTTGAAGCAAACTTTGACAAATTCATTAATTTAGACTCTGATGTAAATTTTTTAGGCAAAGAAAAATTAAAAAAAATTCAAAAAGAAGGGATATCCAGAAAATTGATGGGTGTAAAAATCGATCATAATAAAATTGATATGTATTGTGAGAAAACATTATTAGATGATAATAATAACATTGTTGGATATGTTAGATCAGCTGCATATTCACCAACTTTTAAAAAGGTTATTGGCATTGCAATGATTAACAAACCTTATTGGGATAGCAAACATCAGTTTAAGATAGATATTAATGATAAAATATTCTTAGGAACAGTTTGCGATTTACCCTTCATTTAGTATAAGTTAATCATCATGAATATTGCAATCGTAGGTGCCACAGGAAATGTCGGTAGAAAAATAATTGAAGTTATACATAAAAAAGAAATTTCAATAGATAGTCTATACTTAGTTGCATCATCCAAAAGCGCTGGATCAGTTTTAGAATTTGGTGACAAAGAAATTAAAATTGAAAATTTAGAAAATTTTGATTTTTCTAAAGTAGATCTCTCCTTTTTTTGTGCTGGAAAAACAATCTCTGAAAAATATGTACCTTTAGCAGCTAAACATTCAGTTGTTATTGATAACTCAAGTTTTTTTAGAATGGACCCTGATGTACCTTTGATAGTTCCCCAAGTAAATAAAGATCATTTAAAAGATATTAAAAAAAATATAATTGCAAATCCTAACTGCTCTACTGCACAACTGGTTATTGTTTTAAAATCGCTTAATGACTCTTTTAAAATTAAAAGAGTAGTTATTTCCACTTATCAGTCTACCTCAGGAGCTGGAAAAAAACCTATGGATGAACTAGTTGATCAAACAAAGTCTATATTGAATAATAAAAATTTTGAATCTAAAAACTTCACAAAGCAAATTGCGTTTAATGCAATACCTCATATAGATAGTTTTTCTGATGATGGTTATACTAAAGAAGAGTTAAAAATGATTCATGAAACCAACAAAATACTTGGCACTAAAATTGACATTACTGCAACATGTGTCAGAATTCCAGTTCTTGTTTCTCATGCAGAGTCAGTAAATGTTGAATTTGAAAATGATTTTACCATAAAAAAAGTAAAAGAATTATTAAGTACCGCTGAGGGCTGTAAGGTGGTTGATGAGAATTCTGATGGTGGTTACATAACACCTGTTGAAGCAGAAGGTAAAAATGAGACTTTTATTTCAAGAATTAGAAAAGATAATAGTAAAAAGAATGCTTTAAATATGTGGATTGTTTCTGATAATCTATTAAGGGGGGCAGCTTTAAACGCAGTTGAAATTGCGGAGGCTTATATTAAAAGATAATATAATTATGAAAGAAAATAATCCATTATCTCCTCACATTCAGATATACAACTGGCATGTGTCATCCCTTGTTTCTATTTCACATAGAATAACGGGCATTGTAAATTATTTTCTGTTAATTTTTATTTGCATTTGGGCAAGTAGTTTATTTTTTGGTGAAGGTGCCTATGAGATTTTTAAATTATTTTTAAGTTCAGTAATTGGGAAATTTTTTATAATCAGCTTAATATGGTCTTACACTTTTCAGATTTTAAGTGAAGTAAGACATTGGTTTTGGGATATTGGATTAGGTTTCGAATTAAAAACAACAAAAATAACTGGGCTTCTGGTTATCTTTGGTTCCTTCCTATTAACAATTTTAATCTATTCTTCTAGAGGTTTTTTACAATTATGATTAAAGCAACAAAGAAATGGCTTTTTTTAAAAATATCCTCTTTAGTAATGGTTCCTCTAATGTTGTGGTTTTTACTAAATTTTGTTTCACTTTTTGATTCTAATTATGGTGAAGTATTAGCGTTTTTGTCTTCTCAACCTTCAAAATTATTTTTTTCTTTATTTCTTGTTTCAATGTTTTTTTATTCCGCTTTAAGTATAAGTGAAGTTTTTGAAGACTATATTCACGTAGAGAGCACCAAAAAGCTCCTAAATATTGGTGTTTTTTTGTCATCTTTGATTATTCCATTATTTACAATAATACTTATATCTAATTTATAAATTATGAAATCTTACAAAATTATTGACCATGAATATGACGTAGTTGTCCTTGGTGCAGGTGGCTCAGGTTTGAGAGCCGCTGTAGGTTTAAGTGAAGCAGGATTAAAAACTGCTTGTGTTTCAAAAGTTTTTCCAACTAGAAGTCATACTTCTGCTGCTCAAGGTGGGATCTCTGCAGCCTTAGGTAACATGGGTGAAGATGATTGGAGATGGCATATGTACGATACAGTTAAAGGTGCTGATTGGTTAGGTGATCAAGATTGTATAGAATATTTATGCAAAGAAGCCCCTAGAGCAGTTTTAGAATTAGAAAAATATGGTGTACCCTTCAGCAGAACTGAAGATGGAAAAATATATCAGCGTCCATTTGGGGGAATGACAAAAAATTATGGTAATGAACCTGTTCAAAGAACGTGTGCAGCAGCAGATAGAACTGGACATGCAATACTGCACACTTTATATGGCCAGGCCTTAAAGCATAAAACAGAATTTTTTATCGAGTATTTTGCTTTGGATCTTTTAATGAAAGATGGTCAGTGCAAAGGTTTAATTGCTTGGAATTTAAATGATGGAACTATACATAGATTCAGATCACACATTACAATAATTGCAACAGGTGGTTATGGAAAAGTTTATTACTCTGCAACATCAGCACATACTTGTACAGGAGACGGAAATGCAATGGTACTTAGAGCTGGTTTACCTTTGCAGGATATGGAGTTCGTACAATTTCATCCAACAGGAATTTATGGTCACGGGACTTTAATTTCCGAAGGCGTAAGGGGTGAAGGTGGTTACTTAGTAAATTCTAAAGGAGAGAGATTTATGGAAAGATATGCTCCAAAAGCTAAAGATCTTGCCTCAAGAGATGTCGTAAGCAGGTCAATTGCGGTTGAAATTAATGAGGGAAGAGGAGTTGGAAATGAAAAGGATCATGTTCATTTACACCTAAACCACTTAGACCCAAAAGTTATAGAAGAAAGACTACCAGGTATATCAGAGTCCTCAAGATTATTTGCGAATGTAGATGTAACAAAAGAACCAATACCAGTGGTTCCAACCGTTCACTATAACATGGGAGGTATCCCCACAAATTATAAAGCTGAAGTTTTAACTTTAAATGGATCAGAAAAAACTGTTCCAGGATTGATGGCAATTGGAGAAGCAGCCTGCGTATCAGTCCATGGAGCTAACAGACTTGGATCAAACTCTTTAATTGATCTAGTTGTTTTTGGAAGAGCTGCTGCTAAGCGAGCAGCAGAGTTGGTAAAACCAGGCACACCTCATGAGGAAATTTCTCAATCAGAGACTGATAAATGTTTAGAGAGATTTGATAGACTTAGAAATGCATCTGGAACAAATAATACTGCAGATTTAAGAATGGCAATGCAAAAAACAATGCAATCTAAGTGTGCAGTTTTCAGAACTGAAAAGACACTAAAAGAGGGTGTAAATGAAATTAGAAAACCTTTTGAAGGTATGGATGACCTCTCGGTAAAAGATAAATCTCTAATTTTTAATACTGATCTAGTAGAGACATTAGAATTTGACAATTTGATTAGACAAGCAATAACTACAATGGACTCTGCTTATCACAGAAAAGAAAGTAGAGGAGCTCACGCTAGAGAAGATTTTCCAAAGCGAAATGACGAAAAATATATGCAGCATACATTATCCTGGTGTGATGGCAAAAAGACTAAAATTGACTATAGACCTGTTCACAGATCAACACTTTCAAATGACGTTCAATACTTTCCACCTCAAGAAAGAGTTTATTGATGGTTCAAATAAACTTACCACAAAATTCTAAAGTTGAAAAAGGTAAGTTTTTTAAAGACAAGACTGGCTCAAAAAACATACGCAAAGTAAATATTTATAGGTGGGATCCATCTACAGGAGAAAATCCAAGGATTGATACTTACGAAGTAGACATGGATAATTGCCCTTCGAAAGTTTTAGATCTATTAAATAAAATTAAAAATGAGATAGATCCATCAATTGCTTACAGAAGGTCTTGTGCACATGGAGTATGTGGTTCTTGTGCTATGAATATGGATGGTAAAAATGGATTAGCTTGTACGAAGCCACACTCTGAGATTAAAGGAGATATTAATATTTATCCGTTACCACATTTGAAAGTTTTAAAAGACCTGATTGGTGATCTTAGTACTTTGTACAAACAATATGAGTCAGTTGAACCTTGGTTAAAGACAACCTCAAAAACTGAAAAAGAGAATATTCAATCTAAAGAGGACAGAGCAAAACTAGATGGGCTTTACGAGTGTATAATGTGTGCATGCTGTTCAACTTCTTGTCCAAGTTATTGGTGGAATGGTGATAAATACTTAGGGCCTGCAGTTCTTTTACAGGCTTATAGATGGATAATTGATTCAAGAGACGAAGATAGAAAAGAGAGATTAAAAAAAGTTGCAGATGAACTTAAGCTATATAGGTGCCATACTATTATGAATTGCACTAATGCTTGCCCCAAAGGTTTAAATCCAGCAAAAGCAATAGCCTCAATTAAGAAAATGCTTGCAACTAGCTAATTACTTAATTAAATAATTTCGCCGATGAATTTAATTCAACATTATATAAATGGTAAAATCTATAAGGGATCGTCATCAAGGAAAGGGAAAGTTTTTAATCCTGCAACAGGTGCTCAAGAGTCAGAAGTAATACTTGGAACAAAATCTGATTTGGATCATGCTGTAGAAAATGCAAAAACAGCTTTCGAAAAATGGTCTCAAGTTACCCCTCTTCAAAGAGCTAGGATAATTTTTAAATATAAAGAATTAATTGAAAAAAATTATGATGAATTGACTAAACTGATTGTTTCAGAGCATGGAAAAGTTTATGAGGACGCAAAAGGTTCTCTTACAAGAGGTCTTGAAATAGTTGAGTTTGCATGTGGTATTCCTCAAATGCTTAAAGGAGAATTTACTGAGAATGTAGGAACAAATATAGATAGCTGGTCTATGAGACAGCCTTTAGGAGTCTGTGCAGGAATCACACCTTTTAATTTTCCCGCGATGGTTCCAATGTGGATGTTCCCAATGGCAATTGCCTGTGGAAACACTTTTATTTTAAAACCTTCCGAAAAAGATCCTTCATGTTCGATTCGTCTTGCTCAACTTTTTTCAGAAGCTGGATTACCCGATGGGGTTCTAAATGTAGTAAATGGTGACAAAGAGGTAGTTGATTCAATATTAACAAACAAAGATATAAAAGCTGTAAGTTTTGTAGGTTCAACACCAATAGCCAAATATATTTATGAAAATGCTGCGAAAAATGAAAAAAGAGTACAAGCATTGGGTGGAGCAAAAAATCATTGTGTAGTAATGCCAGATTGCGATATGGATCAAGCGGTCAATGGTCTTATGGGAGCAGCTTATGGTTCTGCAGGAGAAAGATGTATGGCACAATCTGTTGCGGTAGCGGTAGGAGGGATTGGTGACAAACTCGTAGAAAAATTATCTAAAAAGGTTGAAGCTTTAAAGGTAGGCCCGGGTCTAGATAAAAATTCTGAAATGGGACCTTTAGTTACAAAAGAGCATTTGGAAAAAGTAAAAGGTTACGTTGATTTAGGAGTAAAAGAAGGAGCAAAGTTAGTTGTGGATGGTCGAGACATTAAACTTCAAGGATATGAGAATGGTTTTTTCATTGGTGGTTGTTTGTTTGATAATGTCACAAAAAATATGAGAATTTATAACGAAGAAATTTTTGGCCCTGTACTTTCTGTTGTAAGAGTTAAAGATTTTAATGATGCAATTAAATTGATTAACGATCATGAATTCGGTAATGGGACAAGTGTTTATACCAGAGATGGAGATGTAGGAAGAACTTTTGCAAACAAAATAAAAGTTGGTATGGTAGGTATAAATATACCTATTCCTGTCCCCGTTGCATTTCATAGTTTCGGAGGATGGAAAAGATCTTTATTTGGAGATTTGCATATGCATGGTCCTGAAGGTGTAAAATTTTATACTAAACTAAAAACTATCACATCACGTTGGCCATCAGGGATTGGTTCAGATCCTGAGTTCGTAATGCCAACCATGAAATAATATAAAGGAAAATATGAAAAAAATAAGTTTGATTGGAGCAGGACAAATAGGTGGAACTTTAGCACATTTAATTGGAGTAAAAGAACTAGTTGATGAAGTAGTTCTTTTTGATGTTGCTAGTGGCATTGCTAAAGGAAAGGCTCTTGATATTGCACAATCATCTTCAGTTGATGGTTTTAATGTAAAATTTTCAGGAACGGATAAATATGAAGATATTAAAAACTCTGATGTCATTATTATAACTGCTGGGGTCCCCAGAAAACCTGGTATGAGCAGAGATGACTTAGTAGGTATTAACCTAAAAATAATTAAACAAGTTGCAGAAGGAATTAAAAAAAACTCTCCAGATGCTTTTATAATTTGTATAACAAATCCCCTAGATGTGATGGTAATGGCTTTCCAAAAATATTCTCAGCTTGCAGCTAAAAGAGTTGTTGGTATGGCAGGAATATTAGATAGCTCAAGATTTAAACTTTTTTTGTCAGAAGAATTAAAGGTTCCAGTAAAAGAAATAGACGCAATGGTCATGGGCGGACATGGAGACACGATGGTACCAATGCCAAGATTCACTAAAGTATCTGGAAAACCTTTATTAGATCTTGTCAATTCAGGTGTTATTTCTAAAGAAAAACTAGAAAGCATCAATCAAAGAACAAGAGACGGTGGAGGTGAAATTGTAAAATTTTTGGAAAAAGGTTCCGCATATTATGCGCCAGCTGCTTCAGGAGTACAAATGGCTGAAGCATTTTTAGGTGATAAGAAACTACAGTTACCTTGTGCCGCTCAATTAGAAGGTCAATATGGTTTTAACGGAATTTATGCAGGTGTTCCAGTTGTTATTGGAAAAAATGGAGTAGAAAAAATAGTCGAAATTCAACTTGATGAAAAAGAAAAGGCTGAATTTATTAATTCTGTGAATGCTGTAAATAAGCTTTGGGAGGCTGCAGTAAAAATTGACCCTAGCTTGAAAAAGTAATGAATATTCACGAACACCAGGCTAAACAATTATTAAAAAAATTTGGCGCCACTGTTCCTAATGGAGAGGCTTGTTTTACTGTACAAGAAGTTTTAGAAAAAGCAAAAAAACTCAATCTTAAAAAATATGTTTTAAAAGCACAAATACATGCAGGCGGGAGAGGTAAGGCGGGCGGAGTTAAAATATTAGATAATTTATCTGATCTAGAAAAAGCTGCAAAGGATTTGTTAGGAAAAAAATTAATTACACATCAGACAGGACCAAGTGGCAAAGAAGTTAAAAGACTTTATCTAGAGGAGCCATCCAACATAAAAAAGGAATTCTATTTATCCTGTCTTATTGATAGGGCAAGTTCCAAAATTGCTTTTATTTCTAGCGATCAGGGTGGAATGGACATCGAAGAAGTTGCAAAAAGTGATTCTAATAAAATCAATACTGTAAAAATTAGTTTTAAGGAAGATATTGGAGATGAGGATTGTAAAAAAATTATTCATAATTTTAATCTAGATGATGATGCCAATCTAAAATGTATCAAGATTATTAAATCAATTTACAAAACATTTGTTTCAACCGATGCAAGCTTAATTGAAATCAATCCACTAATACTTACAAAGGAAAACAATATTGTTTGTCTGGATGCAAAAATAAGCTTTGATGATAATGCAATTTTCAAACATCCAGAATTACTGGAATTAAGAGACTTGAATGAAGAGGATCCTACAGAAATAGAGGCAAGTAAACACGATTTAGCTTATATAAAATTAGATGGATCTATTGGATGTATGGTAAACGGAGCAGGATTAGCAATGGCAACAATGGATATAATTAAACTGCATGGTCAAGAACCTGCAAATTTTTTAGATGTAGGAGGTGGTGCATCTAAAGAAAAAGTTGCAGCTGCGTTTAAGATAATTTTATCAGATAAAAATGTAAAAGGAATACTGATAAATATTTTTGGAGGGATTATGAGGTGTGATGTGCTTGCCCAAGGAATTGTAGAGGCTGCAAAAGAAACCAAAATAGATATACCTCTTGTGGTAAGACTTGCTGGAACCAATTCTAAAGAAGGAAAAAAAATATTAGATGAATCCGGATTAAAAATAATCTCTGCAAGGGATTTAGGGGATGCAGCAAAAAAAATTGTAAAACAAGTGAAATAAAATGTCAGTTTTAATAAATAAAAATACCAAACTTATATGCCAAGGGTTCACAGGCGCCCATGGAACATTTCATTCTGAACAGTCAATAAAATATGGGACAAATCTAGTTGGAGGCGTAACTCCAGGCAAAGGAGGACAAACACACTTAAATAAACCTGTTTTTAATTCTGTAAAAGAAGCAAAAGATAAGACTAATGCAAATGCAACAATGATTTATGTCCCTGCAAAATTTGCTGCTGCAGCAATAATCGAGGCAATTGAGGCTAAGATCGAATTGATAGTTTGTATAACTGAAGGGATTCCAATTTTGGATATGTTAAAAGTAAAAGAAAAATTATCAAACTCAGCTTCCAGACTAATTGGACCAAATTGTCCAGGAATTATCACTCCAGACGAATGTAAAATTGGCATCATGCCAGGAAATATTCATAAGAAGGGATCTGTTGGTATAATCTCAAGATCAGGAACTCTAACTTATGAGGCTGTTGCACAAACAACTGAAAACGGATTAGGTCAGTCAACATGTATTGGAATAGGAGGAGATCCAATTAATGGAACCAATTTTATAGATTGTTTAGGCTTATTTTTAAACGATCCAGAAACCGAATCTATTTTGATGATTGGTGAAATTGGGGGAACTGCAGAGGAAGAAGCTGCAGAATTTATTAAAAATCATAAAATCAAAAAGCCTATGGTAGGATTTATTGCTGGCATTACAGCACCTCCTGGACGAAGAATGGGACATGCGGGGGCAATAATTTCTGGTGGCAAAGGCGGAGCTTCAGATAAAATTGATACAATGACAGATGCAGGTATTACCATTGCAAAATCTCCTGCAGAAATGGGAATCACATTAAAAAATAAATTGGGTCTTTAATATTTTAATGTTAATACTATAATAATCTTAAATGAGCTCTTCAAAAAATTTGGAATTTAAGCAGCAGTCTTTTCTTAATAAATCTAACAGTCAGTTCATAGAAGAAATGTATGTAAGATTTATAGAGAATGACCCGAAATTACCAGATAGCTGGAAAAAATACTTTAGTGATTTAAATGAAGATCTAAATTCAGTTTCAAAAGAAATATCGGGCCCTTCATGGAGTCCAAAAAAGATATCGATAGATCCAGAAAAAAATAAAAAACTTGAGGAAAATCTAAATGGTTCTGAGAGGGAGAAAATAGATTCTATTAAAGCAATCGCATTGATAAGGGCATATAGAATCAGGGGCCACCTTATAGCAAACCTTGATCCTCTTGGTTTAATGAAAAGAGAATATCTTTATGAATTACACCCAAATGACTATGGTTTCAAAACTGAGGACTTTGACAGAAAAATCTATCTTAATTCATATATGGATGTGGGTTATGCCTCAATAAATGAAATCATCACAAAATTAAGAAAAGTATATTGCTCATCAATAGGTGCTGAATATATGCATATAACAAATCCAACGGAGAAAGTTTGGTTTAGAGAAAGAATGGAAAAAGAGGAGAACCAAATAAATTTTACTGAAAAAGGAAAAGATGCAATATTAAATAAGATTATTCAAGCCGAAGGTTTTGAAAAGTTTTTAGCAAAAAAATATGTTGGCACGAAAAGATTTGGTCTTGATGGTGCAGAGTCTTTAATTCCAGCACTAGAACAAATTATTAAGCGTGGAGGCCAGCTAGGAGTAAAAGAAATTAAAATTGGAATGTCACATAGAGGTAGATTAAATGTTTTAGCAAATGTTCTTCAAAAGTCTTATAAAAGAATTTTTAATGAATTTGCTGGTGAATTTGCTTCTTCAAGCGAGGACTCAACAGGTGATGTAAAATATCATTTAGGTGCCTCATCAGATAGAACTTTTGATGGAAACTCTGTACATGTTAGTCTTACAGATAACCCTTCTCATTTGGAAGCAGTCAACCCTGTAGTTCTTGGTCAAACTAGAGCAAAACAATATTTTCATAAAGACACAGAAAGAAAAAAAGTAATACCTTTACTTATTCATGGGGATGCAGCATTCGCAGGACAAGGTGTTGTAGCTGAATGTTTTGCGATGTCAGGTTTAAAAGGTCACAATACAGGTGGAACAATTCATATAATTGTAAATAACCAAATTGGTTTTACCACTAGCCCAAGGTTTGCCAGATCAAGCCCGTACCCATCTGATTTAGGAAAAATTGTAGAAGCTCCCATTCTTCATTGCAATGGAGATGATCCAGAAGCAGTTGTTCATTGTGCTAAAATCGCAATTGAGTTTAGACAAAAATTTAACAAAGATGTTGTAATTGACATGATTTGCTACAGAAGATTTGGTCACAATGAAGGGGATGAACCATCTTTTACTCAGCCTTTAATGTACAAAAAAATAAGATCACATCCATCTACTTTAAACATATATGGGAAAAAACTTATTAAAAATAACAGTATAACTGAAGATCAATTCAATAATAAAGTAAACGACTTTAAAAAACTTTTAGATGATCAATTTAAAACTGCAAATGATTACAAACCAAAACTGAATTGGTTTGAAGGGACCTGGTCAAGATATCAACCAAAGAAAGGTAAGGATAAAAGAGGACAGACAGGAGTTGATACGACGAAATTGAAAAAACTTTCTGAAAAAATAAACTTTTTAAAACCAGAGCTTAATATTCATAAAACTATACAAAAAGTTTTTGAAAATAGAGATAAGTGTGTACAAGATGAAAAAAATATTGATTGGGCTAATGCAGAAACACTAGCATTTGCAACATTACTCGAGGAGGGATTTCCTGTGAGATTAGTTGGTCAAGATAGTGGTCGTGGCACATTTAGCCAAAGACACTCAGTTTTACGAAATCAAATAGATAACTCAAGATACCTGCCGTTAGACCATGTATCCACAAAACAGAAAAAATTTGAGGTAGTAGATAGTTTCTTATCTGAGCTTGCAGTACTTGGATTTGAATATGGATACAGCTTAGTAGAACCAGAAACCTTAACGATCTGGGAGGCACAATTTGGAGATTTTGCAAACGGAGCTCAAGTCGTAATTGATCAATTCATTGCATCTGGAGAAAGAAAGTGGTTTAGAGCCTCAGGACTAGTTCTATTACTTCCCCATGGTTATGAGGGACAAGGGCCCGAACACTCTTCAGCAAGACTTGAAAGATTTTTGCAACTTTGTGCTCAAGAAAATATGCAAGTGCTTAATTGTACAACTCCAGCGAATTATTTTCATGCTCTAAGAAGACAGATTCACAGAGAATTCAGAAAGCCACTTGTTATAATGACTCCAAAATCTTTGCTGAGAAACAAATACTGTGTTTCAAATATAGAGGACTTTGATAAAAATAATTCATTTCATAGAGTTTTAGAGGATCAAGCCTTAAATAAAAAGAACAAATTAATTGAATTAAAAAAACCAAAAAAGATTAGAAAAGTCGTTATTTGCTCTGGAAAAATATATTTTGATCTTTTGGCTGCAAGAGAAAAAGAGAAAATTGATGATGTTGTTTTTATAAGAATAGAACAACTTTATCCTTTCCCAGTAAGGTCTTTGACAAAAGCTATTAAACCATATGCTGAATACGCTAAATTTATTTGGTGCCAAGAAGAACCTAAAAATATGGGTGCTTGGTTTTCAGTAAGAGATTATATTCAATGGACTTTAGATAATTTAAAGGTTAAAAAGAAAATAAAGTTTATTGGCAGAAATCCTTCGGCTTCACCAGCTACAGGATATGCGAAAAGACATGCAAAACAACAAAAAGAAATTATAGATAAAATTTTAGAATAATGTCAGATAAAATTGTAGTTCCAGTTTTAGGTGAAAGTATAACAGAAGCAACTGTAGCCAAATGGTTAAAAAGTAAAGGTGATAGTGTCGAAGCCGATGAACCTGTTGTTGAACTTGAAACTGATAAAGTAAATTTAGAAGTTCCATCCCCATCAGACGGAGTGCTAAGCGAAATAAATGCACAAAATGGCTCAACTGTTGAAGTAGGTGCTGTTCTTGGATCAATAATTGGGGGAAGTACTCAAAAAGATTTAAGTGAAGATAAACCAAAAAAAGATGAACCAATTAAAAACGAGGACAATGTTGTTAGTTTAAAAAAAGAAGCAGAGTCAAAGGAAGTTGAAACAAAACTTTTTGATAAAGAGGAAGAAATTTTAAGGCCCAAACATGATATAAAAAAGGAAGAACCATTAGTTCTTACAGAAGAAGTATCTTCTCAAAAAGAGAAATCTAAAAAAACAAAGGATGTATCTGTTTCTCCTGCTGTGAGAAAGATCGCTGCAGATAATAAAATTGACTTAAAAAAAATTCAAGGGACTGGTAGGGGTGGAAGAGTTTCAAAAGGTGATCTATTAAGTTTAATGAATATTAAACCCGGACCTTCCGAGCGGAAAATAAAGTTTGGCCAAGAAGAAAAAATAAAAATGACAAGGCTAAGACTAACAATTGCTAAAAGACTCAAACAAGCTCAAGATAACGCAGCAATGCTTACAACTTTTAATGAAGTTGATATGAGCGGTATAATTGACATGAGAAAAGAAAATCAAAGTGATTTTCAAGATAGGTTTGGCATAAAACTAGGTTTTATGTCCTTTTTTGTAAAAGCTTGCATTGAAAGCCTAAAATTATTTCCTGCAATTAATGCTGAAATTGAGGGAGAAAATATAATTTATAAGAATTATTATAATATTAGTTTTGCAGTAGGCACTGAAAAAGGTCTTGTGGTTCCAGTCCTAAAAAAAGCTGATGAAATGTCTTTTGCAGACATTGAAAAAAAAATAAAAGAATTATCTGATAAAGCAAGAGATGGAAAAATTACAATTGATGATCTTCAGGGCGGGACATTTACTATCAGTAACGGTGGTGTTTATGGATCAATGTTATCAACACCAATTTTAAATTTACCTCAATCTGGGGTTTTAGGAATGCACAATATTGTAGAAAGGCCGCATGTGGTAAATGGTGAAATTAAAATCAGACCAATAATGTATATAGCTTTATCGTATGATCATAGAATAATTGATGGAAAAGAGGCGGTTTCTTTTTTAAAAAACACAAAAGATAACTTAGAAGATCCAAGAAGATTATTTTTAAATTTATAGTTTATGACAGAAAAATTTGATTCAGTAGTGATTGGTGGTGGACCTGGTGGATATGTTTGCGCCATAAGATTAGCCCAATTAGGTCAAAAAACTGCTTGTATAGAGGCCAGAGGTGCCTTGGGTGGAACTTGTCTAAATATTGGATGCATTCCTTCAAAAAGCTTATTAAATTTATCTGAGAATTTTAAAAAAGCTAAAAATTTCTCTAAACTTGGAATTGAAACAGGAGACGTAAAACTTAATTTAGATAAGATGATGAAAAATAAAGATAAAGCAGTTTCAATCTTGACCAAGGGTGTTGAATTTTTATTCAAAAAAAACAAGGTAACTTACTTAAAAGGTTTCGGAAGTTTTATTTCTGACAAGAAAATATCAGTAAAAAGTGAAGATGGAAAAAAAAAAGAGATTGAGGCAAAAAACATTATTATTGCGACTGGATCTGAGGCAATGCCTATGCCCAACGTAGAATTTGATGAGAAAATAATCGTTTCTTCGACAGGTGCCCTATCTTTAAAAGAAGTTCCAAAAAGTCTAGTCGTCGTTGGTGGGGGTTATATAGGTTTAGAAATGGGTTCTGTCTGGTCTCGTTTAGGGGCTGAAGTGAATGTAATAGAATTTTTAGATCATATCACACCTGGGATGGATAGAGAGGTTTCAGAAGAGTTTATGAAAATATTGAAGAAACAAAATATAAAGTTTCACTTAAATAGAAAAGTAACTAGCATTAAAAAAACTAACAATGGGGTACAAATTTCAACGTCAGATAAGAATGGAGATAGCAAAGAATTTAATTGTGACGTAGCCCTAATATCAATTGGAAGAAAACCGTTTACATCTAATTTAAATTTGAGTTCTGCAGGAGTAAAATCAGACGAAAAAGGAAGGATTAAAATTGACAAAAAATTTCAAACTTCAGCAAAAAATATTTACGCTATTGGAGATGTAATTGATGGGCCAATGTTAGCTCACAAAGCTGAAGAGGAAGGTATCGCAGTTGCAGAAATAATTGCAGGCCAATCTGGTCATGTAAACTACGATTTAATTCCAGGGGTAATTTACACTACTCCCGAGGTAGCAAGTATAGGCTTAACTGAAGAGCAACTAAAAGAAAAAAATAAGTCTTATAAAATTGGAAAGTTTCCTTTTATGGCCAACTCAAGAGCTAAAGCAATAGATGAGCCAGAAGGATTTGTAAAAATTTTAGCCGATAAAGATACTGATAAAGTTTTAGGAGTACACATGATAGGGCCCCATGTAGGAGAGATGATCGCAGAAATGGCAGTTGCGATGGAGTTTGGAGCTAGTTCTGAAGATATCGCACGAACTTGTCATGCTCATCCAACATTTTCTGAGGCAATAAAAGAGGCGGCTTTATCTGTTGAAAAAAGACAAATACACTCTTAATCATAGTAATCATAGGATTTAAATGAAAAAAACAATAATTTTTTATTTGAATAATGATGAAATTTTTACTTTTCCCATAGCATTGTTTTTAATAAAAAAGTTATCATTAAAATATAATATTAAAATTAAACTAGCCAACACGTCTTT
>CACESO010000008.1 GCA_902562205.1 uncultured Pelagibacteraceae bacterium
TGAGTATAATTCTGGAATTTGTGAAGGAATGAATACAGCATCAAAAAAGTCGAAGTTTAAATATATATTATACTCCCATGACGACTTTTATTTTTGTCCAGGTTGGGACGTAGTTTTAAAAAATGAAATTGATGCTATTGGCCACAATAACTTTTATTTATCTGGGGTTATGATGAATAATGGACCAATCAGATTCAATGCTGGATCAGATATTAAAAGCTTTGATGAAAATAAAGTTTTAAATGAATACCTAAATTATAATCATTATGATTTTCAGGGATCGACATGGGCACCACATCTTTTACATAGAGACTTATGGGAAAAGGTAGGGGGTTTTAGTGAAGAATTTTTTCCTGGCACTGGTTCAGATCCTGATTTAAATATGAAGTTATGGAAAGAAGGGGTAAGAATTTTTAAAGGAGTTAATAATTGTAAAGTTTATCATTTTGGATCAATAGTCACACGAAAATATAAAAATCATCCAACAATTATCACAGAATCTGGCAGTAAAGGTGGAAAAATTTTTCTTTTAAAATGGGGTATAACAATTAAGTTTTTTAAAAAATTTTATTTAAGATCGGACCAAAAATATGATGGGCCTTTAAATAAACCAGTTAAAAATTTAAACTTTTTTATTAAACTTATGTTATGTAAATTAAACTATATATATCTTAAATTAATTAGTAGTTTTAAAAAATGAGCGATCTATATATCTACTGTCTTACGTCAAAAAAATATAATCTTTTTAAATATTTACCATCTAATATAATTCCTTTAGGACTTGGGGATAATCTTTATCCCAAAGATTTTTTGAATGAAAAATTAGGTATAAATATTTCAAAACATAATAAATATCTTGCTGAAATGACTGGAATATATTGGGTCTACAAAAACCAAATAAACAAATTTAAAAATGATGATTGGATTGGTTTTTGTCATTATAGAAGGTTTTGGCTTAATGATTTTTATAATCAAAATCACAAAATAAAATCATCCCTGTACTCCAAATTACTCACAGATAATGGAAAATTTAAAATAACAGATGTTATACTTGCCCAGCCAACAAAACTTAAGAGAGAAACAATCATGAATCATTTCATCAATAATCATGGTGACAAAATGATTTTTGAAGCAATAAACATTTTAGATGAACAAACTGCGAAAGATTTTAAAGATTATCTTAATAATAGAGAATTTAGTTGTTGTAATATGTTTATCACAAAGCCGAAAATTCTAATAGATTACTGCGAATTTGTTTTTCCATACCTACTTAAGATACTTAAATATTGCGAAGATAATAATCTATGCACTGGCAAAAATACCAAGTTACCAGCTTATTTTATTGAGAGATTTACTTCTTTTTGGTTTCATAAAAATACAAATGTTAGTTATTTATCATATGCTCAATTAAATAATTTTTTTGCTTCTGATTTTTTAAATAAATTTATAAATACATTTAAGTTACCTGGAACTTTTATGTTTTATCCGACAGTTTTAGATATATAGTGTGAGAGATGATTGAATCTGATGTGATTATTGTTGGAGGAGGGCCTGTAGGATGCGTTTTAGCTAATAAGTTATCAAATGAATTGAATTTAAAATGTTTGATAATTGAAAAAAGAAACCATATTGCCGGAAATTGTTACGATGAATACAATAAAAAAGGATTGTTATACCACAAATATGGTCCTCATTATTTGAGATTCAAAAATCGAAAGACTCTAAATTATTTATCTAAATTTACAAAATGGATACCTGGAGAATATATAGTCAAATCATATGTAAATAAAAAATTATATCCTATACCAATAAATCTTGAAACTTTGGAAATGTTTTTTAACAAAAAATTTAATTCAAAAAAAGATGTTGTTGATTTCTTGGATAAAAAAAGAATAAAACTAAAAAAAATTAAGAACGCAGAAGATTTTATTCTATCAAAGTTAGGTAAAGAAATTTATGAGAATTTTTATAAAAACTATACTATTAAACAATGGGGCATACATCCTAGAAATCTATCTAAAACCATAACGGGAAGACTTCCCATTAGAATAAATCGTAATCCGTACTATGTTAAGGAAAAATTGAGATTAATGCCCAAAAAAGGTTTTACCGAAATGTTTAAAAAGATGATTAATAATAAAAACATTACAGTTAGATTAAATACTGATTTTAATAAAATTAAAAAAAATTTACGATTTAAGCATTTTCTTATTTATACCGGAGAACCAGATAGGTATTTTAATTATAAGTATGGAAAGTTAAATTGGAGATCTTTAATTTTTAAATTTAAGAACCATAAAAAGAAACTTTTACAAAAATGTGTTCAGTATAATTATCCCAATGATCATAAGTACACCAGAACTGTTGAAATAAAACATGTGACCAAGCAAAAAAGCAACTATACAGTGATTTCAAAGGAATACCCAACCAACAAAGGCGATCCTTATTATCCCATAATAAATGATAAGAACATAAGATTATTCAAAAAATATGAAAATTTGATGAATAAAGAGGCTAAGAATAATATTTTTTTTGAGGGTAGGTTAGCCAGATACACATATTATAATACCGACGAAGTGATCGAAAGAGCTCTAGAACTATATTTAAATTTAAAAAAAAAATTCAAAAAGATTAAAAATTAAAAATCTTCAATACGTTTGAATGATTTGTTATTCTTTATTGAGTTTATTAAACCATTTAATCTAATTTGGTATTTTGATTTAGTAACTTTATTACCAGAAATAGTATTAAGACAGATCCTAAAGATTATTCTTAATAAAGCAGGCAAAAATAAAATTAGAGCTGTTAATTTGCCGTATCTTTTTCTATAATAATAAAACTTTGACCAAATGAAATGCCATGAATACAGACTCTTAAGTTTTCTAAGTTCTTCTTCATTTTTTGTTTCAACAGATGTACCTATATCATGATATACTTTTTGAGAGTTTACTTGGTAAATCTTAAAGTTATTTTTATTTGATCTAAAACAATAATCAGTTTCCTCAAAATAAAGGAAGAAATTTTCATCAAATCCTCTATTTTTATCAAATATCTCAGAACAAAAAAACATTGCAGATCCACTTATTGACTCTATCAATCCATATTTTTCATTTATATTCGATTGCTTATGTGATTTCTTACTTACATTTTCAAATCTAGGTCCCAAAGCTCCAAAATTATCATTTAATTCTTTTGCTGACTCATAAAAAACACTGATTAATTTATCATCAATTTTCCGCATATCTGGATTCAAAACAAAAAAGTATTTCGTAGAAACATGTGTCCTTGCTAGATTTATTGCACTTCCATATCCATTATTTTCAGAAAATATTATTTCTATTTCTTTTCCTAGTTTAGAAAGCTCAATTTCTATTGATCTGTCTAAAGAGTTTTCAACTATTATTATTTTAATATTATTTGAAATATCCTTAATTAAATTAGTTAATTTCTTTTTACTTTTATGTGAAACTATGACTATTGTAATATTATTAGCAAAATTCATTATATTTTTCTTTTATACCTTTATCTTATTCAGAGCATTATTCTTAAAGATATTTGCTTCTTTAATATATCTTCTTACCATTTGAGTTGTTTTATGACCTGTCATAGCCATTATGCTTCTTTCATCAGCGCCAGATTCAGCAGCTACCGTAGCAAATCCTGATCTTAAGCTATGCCCTGCAAAGTTTTTATTTTCGATACCTGCTAAATTTAAATATTCTTTCATTAATAAAACTACTGATTGATCTGTTAATCTTTTATCCGTTAATATTGAGCCTTTGGAAAATCTTCTAAAAATAGGTCCTGATTTTACTTTTGATATTTCCAACCATTTTTTTAAACTGGTTACAGGGCAATAAGTTTCATTAGTAAAGTAGGGTAGGCCTTTAGTCATTCCTTCTCCAAATTGATCTGTTTTTGATCTTCTAATGGAAATTTTAAGACCTTCAGGAACAAATTCTAAGTCCTCATGATCAATTGAAATCAACTCAGTTCTTCTAAAACCACCTCCAAACCCTACTAATATAATTGATCTATCTCTTAATTTTTTTATTTCTTCGATTTTTTGTTGATCAATTACATTAACTATTGATTTTAAATGATTGATTAATATAGGTTTTTTTCCTTTCTGATAGCTTCCTTTAACCCTTTTTATTCCTAATAAATTTTCAGTAATTATTGGATGTTTTGTATCTAAATAATGCCCTTTTAACTTATGAACCATACTTATTGATACTAATCTTCTTCTTAAAGTGCTTATTTTTGAATTTTTGGATAGATGGGTTAAGTAAATAGAGACTATCTTAGGCTCTGTTGGTAAAGAATTTAACCCATGTTTAGTACAAAAAGCTCCAAAGTCTTTAAAATCTGACTTATAAGCTCTTAATGTATTATTTGCTTTTGAGCTTTTAAGATTATTTAAAGTTGCTTCATGAAGCGATTTAAGATCTGTTGTTAATTTATTCATAATTACTATTGATAACAATTAATTATCATTAGTAATAATATAAGTCATTTAAGATGTCAAGTAAATAAGTTAATTTGTTTTTATGTTAAAATATATAATTTTAGCTTTAGCTTTTATTGGAATAGTTTTCTTTGTGCTGTTTAAATTTGAAAAATTGGATAAGCCTGAGAAAAAGAAATCCATATATATTTTGATAGCAGTATTAATTTTAAGCTTAGCTGGAATTGTTTCATTATTGTACTTTTAGAGTTATTAACGTTATTCACACCTATCCTATTTAATCGCTTAAAAAGTGATACATTCAACCTAAGTAGTTTGTTATTGTGAAATGAATTAAGGGGCAACCCTTAACTGGCCGACTGGGGAAAGGCCGAGAGGACCAAGCCCAGGGGGCAGAAAGTCTTGCGGAGTAGCGCTAAAATCGTAGGGCGGAAGGCATGGCGGTAGCGCATACAACGACGTGCCAAAACTACTGTTCTTTGCACCGTAAAAAGTGCAAGGAAACAGGGGTTTTTTCTTCATGAAAGGCACTAAATTTCAATTACAAGTGTGGAATTATCTCAAAAAGATACCTAAAGGTTCTGTAAAAACATATAAACAAGTAGCTATAGCAATAAATAAGCCAAAATCAGCTCGTGCGGTTGCTAATGCTTGTGCTGCGAACCCATATGCCCCAAATATACCATGTCATAGGGTTATTAGGTCTGATGGAGGCCTTGGAGGTTACTCCGGAAGAGGTGGAGTTAATCAAAAATTGAAATTATTGAGGTCAGAAAAGGTTGATATTTAGGGCTTTTTTTCACTCAAAAACCCAACTAAATCAACATTTTTTTAATATTCAGGCTATAAATTGATATTATTTATAGATTCAACGATTAGTTGCACCATTCAGAGGGTAATTCTTAAAATTGACCCCTCTATGGCCGTTTAAATAGCATATTCAATATCTGCATTGGTCTAAAATTATTTAATAACAATAGTTTTAGACACCCCCTTTTTTTTGATTTTTCACAGTCTTTGATCTAATATTAATGGCTATTTTAAAGGTTTTTTTCATTTTTATCATTAATTTACGGTTTTTTTAGTTTTTTTCCCAAAAATATTCCTTCAAAAATACTAATAATATTTAATAATAACAATGGTTTACGATAATATATTAAAGTATTACTTAACTAATTAGTAAACTTATATTACCTATTTATTTAAGTCTTTTAACGATGTTCTCTCGTCTTGATATATAGATACCACTAAGAATAATAATAAATAAACCTAGGAAAGTCCATTTATCAGGGAAATCGCTAAAGAAGTAATATCCTATTATAATATTTGTAACTATCTCAAAGTAACTAAATGGAGCTAATTTCGAAGCATCTGCATATTTAAGAGACAATATAATAAATAAATGACCTACACATGCAAATATTCCAATAGCCGCCATCATAGACCATTGATTTAAGGTAGGTTTAATCCATACGAAAGGCATAACAAATGAGATTATTATGGCCCCTACTACACCAGTTAATAATAAAGTTAATAATGGATTATCAGATGAACTTAGTTTTCGTGTAATTATTAAATAAAAACCATACATAACCCCAGTTCCTAAAGCTGCTAAACTTGCTAAGTTTATTTCTACAAATCCTGGTCTAATTACTACCATTGATCCAATAAAACCAATTATAACTGCAGACCATCTTCTAAAACCAACTTTCTCACCTAAAAAAATTGGAGAAAATGCTGTAACAATTAAAGGGGCAATGAATGCTAATGTAAGAGCCTTTGCTAACGAAATTATTGAAATTGAATAAAAAAAACAAACATTTGCGGTTAATAAAATTAAACCTCTAATAAGTTGTAGTTTAGGTTTATCAGTCCAAACAAGATTTTTTCTAAAAAAGAAAAACATTATTGGTAATGTAAATGCCACAGTGAAAAAGTATCGTGCCCACGTAATTTGTAAAACTGGAAGATCAGAACTGAGATATTTAGCAAAACCATCCATTATGGGGAGCATTACCCACGCTAATAGATTAAAAGTTATAGCTTTCACTTATATATTATATTTAATTGAAATATCTTAAAGCAAAGAATACCACAATAGGAATAGTGATAAATGACATTAAGGTTGATGTAACAATTGTGCTTGCAATACTATCAACAATTTTTTTGGGAGAATACATGCTTCCAACTAAATAGTTCAATATAGCACTTGGCATTGCACTTTGTATTAAAAGTACGCCTGCAGGAAATCCTGAAAGATCAAAATAATAAATAACAGCAAAGCCTATAATGGGACCTATTATAATTCTTAAAAATGAAAATATGATTGAGTCTCGAAAAGAAAATTTAAACCTTGTTAATGCAATACCCAAAGACATCAATACTAAAAAAATAGTTGCATAAGTCAGAAGAAAAGTTGTGTTTTCAAGAAATAAAGGTGTTTTGATATCAAAAAATAGAAAAAAAACAGAGACTATAATTGCGTATACAGGTGGACTTTTAATAAGTATATCAAATGAAAATTTTTTTTTTGCTAAAAAAACACCTAATGTGAAATGAAATAGAATAATTACGGAAGCAACAGCAGAAGCTACTCCTAAACCTTGAGTTCCATAGGCAAATAAACAAATTGGAACACCCATATTCCCAGTATTTGGAAGAATTAATGGTGGAAGTTCCATACTAAGATCTTTTTTAAGGAGAAAAAGTACTATAAGTCCAACTATTGCAAAACCACCAATCATTAAAATAGCATATGCAAAGTAATGAACAAAAATACTTAGAGTTATACCTGTTGTCGTAACAGTATAAAAGATCATCGCTGGTGTACCAATATTTCCAGCAAAATTTGTTATAAAATTAGTGTCAAATTTTGGATTTTTTTTACCTAAATAGTAACCAATACCTATGACAAAAAAAACTGGAAAAATAACTTCAAATATCTTTACGTATATTTCCATTACTAAAAAAGCCTTAATAAAACAGGCTTTTTAAGCACATTTTTGTTTTTTTGTAACGATCTAACACATTTATCTGAATTTATTTGTTTAGTTGCATGTGTAATAATAACAATTGAAGCTGTTTTGTTTTTATTATTCGGAATTTGTATTAATCTTTGAATAGAAATTTTATTATTAGCTAAGTTTTTTGTGATTTGAGATAATACACCCTGTTTGTCTTTTACTTCAAATCGAATATACAGAGAATTTTCATAATTATTAAGATCATAACTTCTAATTTTATTTCGTTTTGCATTAGGAATGCCAAAAGGATATTTAATATTTCCTCTCAAAATTGACATTAAATCTGACATTAGTGCCGATGATGTAGGTTCAGGCCCTGCCCCTTCACCTTGCAAAACACTCTCTCCAACTGGTTTTCCCTCTAATATTACTGCGTTCATTACGCCGCCTACATTTCCAATATATGTATTCTTTTTGACCAAACATGGGTGAACCCTTTCAAAAAGCTTATTATTGATGATTTCTGTAATACCTAATAGTTTTATTCTTAGATTTAATTGATCTGCTATTTCAAAATCCTTTGGTTCGACATTTTCTATTCCTTCCATCAAAGAAACCGAATTCGACAAACGTTTATTAAATGCTAAGGCAGATAGAATTTTAACTTTAGCAAGTGCGTCATACCCATTTAAATCTAATTTTGGATTACCTAGTTCCGCATAGCCCAATTTTTGGGCTTTAGTTAGTACATTTTTAAAATTATCTTTTGTTTTTTCCATCTCAGATAATATGTAATTACATGTTCCGTTCAATATTCCATAAACTTTTGTAATGTGATTAGTTGCAAGGCTATCTTTTATTGTCCTAAGAATTGGAATACCACCTCCAACTGATGCTTCAAACTCCAAATTTACTCTTTTATTTTCAGCAATTGAAGAAAGTTTGTCACCATGTTTTGATATTAAGGCTTTGTTGGGTGTTATAACATGAATTTTCCTATTTAAAGCAAACTCAACACATCTTTTTGACATTCCATCTGATAACCCAATACATTCAAATAAAATATCAACTTGTTTACTCTTAAGCATTTTAATTGGATCTTTAAAAAAGATTTTTTTATTTATTGGATATCTTCTTTTTTTATTTTTATTTCTTGCTGACAAACCAACAATTTTTATTTTTTTTCCTGTTAAAAGCTGAATAGTTTTTTGATTTCTTTTAAGCTCATTATAAAGAAAAATTCCTATTTGTCCTAAACCTACAATTGCTATATTAAATTCTTTTTTCATTAGTCTATATTTGGGTAATCTTTAATGTTTCCATTATTTTCAATCAAAACTCTAAACTCTTCGAAAGTCATTTTTTTATTAATATCGATAACCTCTGTCTTAAGATCTTGTTTAGTGCATGAAGTTATAAAAATGAATATTGTTATTAAAAAATATCTCATTTTAAACCCTCGTTTAATTTAAAATTAAAGATAAGATTTAAATTTTGAACAGCTTGCCCTGCTCCACCTTTTATCAAATTGTCTATGCTGCTAAGAATTATTAATTTTTTTTTATCTTTAGATTTACAAACTGATATCTGACAACTATTTGTGTTAATAACATCATTTGTGCTTAGAGCTTTATTCTTTAATATTTTTATAAATTTATGGCTCATATAAAATCTTCTTAATTCATTGTATATCTTATTCAAATTTGCTTTGCTTTTATAATTTAAATAAATAGTTGATAAAATCCCACGAAACATAGGTAGTATATGAGGAGTGAAAGTAAATTCTATGCTCTTTTTAATATAACTCAATTCCTGCTGAATTTCTGCATTATGTCTATGATAACCTATTCCATAAGCGCTTGTTGAACCATATAGATTTTTATTTTTAAATTTTTTATGAACGCCACGACCAGCTCCAGAAAAACCTGATTTTGAGTCAATAACAATATTCTTAAAATCAATTAAATTTTTTTTGATTAAAGGAAATAGCGGCAAAAGTATAGATGTAGGGTAACAGCCTGGACAAGCTATAATTTTTGCTTTTGATAAATTTTTCTTATTAATTTCAGATAAGCCATAAACACTTTTCTTAAGATTATCTAAAGATTTATGTTTAATCCCATAATATTTGTTATAAATTTTTGGATTCTTTAATCTAAAATCAGCTGATAGATCAATCATGATATTTTTTTTTAATAGTTTGTTAGCAATTTTTTGAGACTCACCATTGGGTAATGATGTAAATATAACATCCACATCTTTAAATAGTTTATAATTAATCTTAGTTATCTTTGGTAGCTTATATTTCTTTAAATCTTTATCATAAGATGAAATATTCTTACCAACAGATGTATTGCCACAAAGATATTTTATTTTAATATTTTTGTGTTTACATAAAAGTTTTACTAACTGAGTTCCGATATAACCCGTTGAGCCAGCAATTAATACATTAAGTTTATCCATAAATTATTATAACAGTTGATTGTAAAAAAGTAATTATCTTTTAGAAAACTGAAAGCTTCTTCTTGCTTTTCTATGACCGTATTTTTTACGCTCAACAGAACGAGAATCTCTCGTGGTAAGTTTTTCTTTTTTTAAAGGAGCTTTAAATGAAGCATCGAACAACAATAAAGCTTTAGAAATACCATGTATCATGGCTCCAACTTGACCGCTATGTCCACCACCCTTCACAGAACATCTTACATCGTAAGAAGTAGATTGTTCAATAAGTTCAAAAGGACGTAACAATTGATTCACATGATTTGATCTTTTAAAATATTCATCATATTTTTTTCCATTAACAAAAATATTTCCACTTCCCTTTTTAAGCCAAACTTTCGCAATTGACTTTTTTCTTCTTCCAGTAGCATATTTGCTGTCTGTAAAATTACCCATATTTTGTATATTTTCTGTGGCCATAATTAATTTCTGACGATATTTTTATTATTTAATTTTGAGACATCAATTAACACTGGGTTTTGAGACTCATGAGGATGTTTTTCTCCAACATAAACTTTTAGTTTTGATAATTGTTTTTTTCCTAGAGGTCCACCTGGCAACATTCTTTTAACAGCCAATTTTAAAACTTCCTCTGGCTTTTTTTGATGTAATTTTTCAGGTGTTGTTTCTTTAATACCACCCGGATAACCTGTATGTCGGTAATACTTTTTATTTTCAAATTTATTTCCCGTAAATTTTACGTGTTCTATATTTTTTACTACTACAAAATCACCATGATCCATGTGAGGTGAGAATTTAGGGCTATTTTTACCTCTAATTATTTTTGTAATTATAGTAGCTAATCTACCTACAACAGCATTTTTGGCATCAATTTCATACCACTTACAGTTTATTTCACTTTTTTTAACGAATTTAGTCATGTTTGCGGGGATTAATACTTAGAAATAGCTTATTGTCAAATTATTATATTTATCTTGTTTTTTCCAATTATCTTATGATAGCCTAAATAATTATATGAAAGTAGTGCATAATTCACAATTTCTACTGATCAAAAAACACAAATCATCAACGAAGGGAGAAAAAAATGAGTAAATCAAAGAATCCAGAGACTATTGCTCTACATGGTGGTGAATATAGAAGTGATCCAGCAACTACAGCAGTTGCCGTTCCGATTTATAGAACAACATCATATCAGTTTAATAATACTGGACATGCAGCAAATCTATTTGCGCTTAAAGAGTTTGGAAATATCTATACAAGGATCATGAACCCAACAAATGATGTCTTAGAAAAAAGAGTTGCGGCTATTGAAAACGGACTAGCTTGTGTGACTGTTGGTTCTGGTCAAGCAGCTTCTACTTTTGCAATTCTAAACGTATGTCAGTCAGGTGATAACTTTGTTAGTTCAACAGATCTATATGGTGGCACAGTAAACTTATTTACACATACATTAAAAAAACTTGGTATTGAAGTAAGGTACGCTGATCCATCTGATCCAAAAAATTTTGAAAAAGCAATTGATGACAGAACTAGATGTTTCTATGCAGAAACATTGCCTAATCCTGCTTTAAGAGTTTTTCCAATTAAAGAAGTTTCAGATATTGGAAGAAAGCACAATATACCTCTAATAATGGATAATACTGCAGCACCAGTTATATGTAAGCCATTAGACCATGGTGCAGCTGTTGTTGTTCATTCTTTAACTAAATTCATTGGAGGTCATGGTACAGTAATTGGTGGATGTTTAGTTGATGGAGGAAATTTTGACTGGACAGCTGATCCAAAAAGACAACCATTGTTTAATGAACCAGATATGAGTTACGGTGGAGCAAAATGGGGTGAAGTCGTACCTCAATTGACTGGAGCTAATGTATCTTTTGCCGTAAGAGCAAGAGTATGTTTATTAAGGGACTTGGGAGCACCTTTAGCTCCTGACAACGCTTGGGGTATCATTCAAGGTCTAGAAACAGCACCTTTAAGAATGAAACAACACTGTTCAAATGCAGAAAAGGCTGTTGATTTTTTAACTAAACACAAAAATGTTGAGAGAGTTATATATCCAACACTTCACAAAGGAGCGGTTGGCGATAGAACTAAGAAATATTTTTCTGGAGGTAACGGCGCTCTAGTAGGTATTGAAGTTAAAGGTGGTGTAGAAGCTGGTAAAAAGTTTATTGAGGCTTTAAAAATGTTTTATCATGTAGCAAATATTGGAGATGCTAGAAGTTTAGCTATCCACCCTGCTACAACTACACATAGTCAGCTTACTGAAGAAGAATTATTAGCAGCTGGAGTTACACCTGGATACATAAGACTATCAATAGGTATTGAGCATCCAGATGATATTATTGCAGACTTAAAGCAGGCACTTGATGCTTCAGGTAAACCAAGTCTGAAGGCTGTAAGTTAATTTTTCTTAGTGTTTATAAATAAAAAATAAACACTAAAGCTTACAAGTAGAATTGAACTAATTTGGTGCATAGATGCTATAAACATTTGTGCACCACTAGTTACTGTCAAAATTCCTAACACTATTTGAAGCAATAATATTAAACCTAAAACTATAACTGTTTTATTAAACTTTATTAATTTATTCGAAATTACCAAATAAAGAGTAATCAAATATACAGACATTATAATGTATGCAAGATTTCGATGCATAAATTGAACAAGAGACGGTTCACTAAAAGCTGAAATCTTAAACAAGTTGTAGATATTATTGTCATTTGGAAAAAACGTTGATCCCATTAATGGCCATGAATTATAAATTTTTCCAGCATCCATACCCGAAACAAAAGCACCAACAATTATTTGTAAAAAAATCAAGAAAATGAAGATCTCAGGTAATTTAAATTTTATATACCCATAGTTAGAATTTAATTTTATTTTAAGATTAAAAATTTGCCAAAGTATGAGTGTTAAGATTATAAAGGCAGTTGTTAAGTGAAGAGATAACCTAAAATGGCTTACATCAACTTTGTTTACTAATCCGCTCATAACCATATACCAACCTATAAAACCTTGAACACATATGAGTACAAATATAAATATATATGATTTAGTTTTTTTTAAACCTAGTCTGAAAATAAAATATATTAATGGTATTAGAAAAAATAAACCTATTATTCTACCCAAAAATCTATGAGCCCACTCCCACCAGAAAATTACTTTAAATTCATCTAGTGACATATTGAAGTTTTGTAATTTATATTCAGGTATTTCCTTATATAGATTAAAATAAACAACCCATTCAGTATTTGAAAAAGGCGGTAAAAATCCCTTAAATAATTCCCATTCAGTAATTGATAGACCTGAGTCAGTTAATCTTGTAAGTCCACCAACAACTATTATTGATGAAACTAAGATAAACATAATGATTAACCAAAAAGACAGTAAATTTTCGATACTTTTATTTATGTACATATATGAATAAATATAATAATTATAATTAAATCCAAAAGATTAAATGTCGCCTAATAATAGAAAAAAATTAATTGTTTTAAGAAAAAAACTAGATTTACTTGATAATCAACTAATCAAAATATTAAAAAAGAGATTTAATGTTGTTCAAAATGTCCTAAAACTTAAAGAAAAAAAGAGTGAAATAATTGATAGAAAAAGAATTAATGTAATTTTAAATAATATTAAGAAAAAATCCAAAAAGAATAAAATAGATACTAGGATTACTCTAAAGGTATGGAAAAGTATGATTAACGCTTTTATTCAATACGAATTTAGAAATTTTAAGAAAAAAAGATAAGTTATTATTTACTATGTGGAGGTAGTTTTTTTTCAACAAAAACTTCATGCTTCCTTGTAGAAGGATTATACTTTTTTGCTTTTAGCTTTATCTTAGCCTTTTCACCACCGGCTGGTTTTTTCACATAATAAAAAAATGGACTATCTGGTTTAGCCTCTGGAACTAATCTTACTTTAACGTGTGTTTTTTTTGCCATTTGAAGTTTTTAAATTTTTTACTAATTTATTTATTTTATTAAGTTTAAATCTTAAATTTAGAGCATTTATAGTTTGATTTTCTTTACCGTCAATATTAAAAAAATCTTCATTTAGGTGTTTTTTTACACCTGATATAGTCATTCCTTTATCTTTAAGTAAAAATTTTATTTTCTTAAGAAGATCTATATTTTTTTCATCATAATGCCTCCTTTTATTTATTATGATTGGTTTTATCTGTTTAAACTCATTCTCCCAATATCGTATTGTATGAGTATTCTTTCTATCTCTAGTCGATACTAATTCCAATATTTCCGCAACTTCGCCAATAGTTTTATAGGCTTTCAAATTTTTTTTCATTTTTAGTATTAATAAATTTTTTAAATTCTTTAGATGGTTTAAATAATACTACATTTCTTTCTTTAATAATTTTTTCTTCTTTTGTCCTAGGGTTCCTTCCAACACGGCTTTTTTTAAAACGTATATGAAAAGTTCCAAAATTGGATATTTTAACAACTTTGTGTTTTTTAAGATTTTTAACAATATCAGACAAAATATCTTCAAGAATGCTTTCGGACATTTTTTTTGAGTAGCCTATTTGCATAAATACTGAATTTATAATCTCTTTTTTTGTAAGATTTACTCTCATTAAGTAATGATATTATATTTAATTTTATCTATCAAATTTCCGTTGACTATTTTTTCACAAACTTTTAGTGAATTAGAAAAACCAATATAATCGGTCGAACCATGACTTTTAACTACAGGAGAGTTAAGGCCTATAAGGATTGCTCCATTGTAAAGTCTAGGGTCTAATTTATCCTTAACTTTTTTTAAATTTTTTATATTTAAAAAAGATAGAACTTTTCCATATAGATTTGATGTCATTGAATTCTTAACTTCCTTCATTATAAAATTTGCAGTTCCCTCAGCTGTTTTAAGAGCAATGTTTCCAGTAAAACCATCTGTCACGATAACATTTACATCGCCAGACATAATGTTATTACCTTCAATATAGCCAGCGAAATTAAATTCGTTACTTTTTTTTTCACTTAAAATTTTGTAGGCACCTTTTATTGTTTCGTTACCTTTTATGTCTTCAGATCCAATATTTAACAGCGCTACTCTTGGTTGTTCTTTGGGAAAAAGAGATTTAAATAAAGATGAGCCCATTATTGCAAAATCAGTTAAATTTTTTTCACTACACTCTATGTTTGCGCCAAGATCTAGTACGACATTCATACCTAATTTATTTGGCCATAACGCGGATAAAGCTGGCTTATCAATATTTTCTATCATTTCTAAATTCATTTTTGCAATAACGAAGAGTGCCCCTGTATTTCCTGCAGATATTATTATATCCGACTCTTTGGATTTGACGCTTTCAATTGCTTTCCACATACTAGAATTTCTTCCTTTTCTAGCCGCTGATAATGGAGAGTCAGTATCAAGTATTTTATCTTTTGTATCAAAAATCTTAAAAGAGTTTCCTTCTAAATCTTTTATTAATTCACTTACTTCTTTCTCATTGCCAAATATATTATAATTTATGTTGTTTGATGATTTAGAATGATGAATAATTCCATCAATAGTTTTTTTGGGTGAACCTTCCCCACCCATTGCATCAACTGCAATATTTAAGATTTTGGTCATATAGAAAATTTATTCCTTAGGATCTAGTACCTGTCTACCTTTGTAAGTACCACTTTTTAAATCTAAATGATGTGAAAGACGGTACTCACCAGATTTTTTATCCTCAATTACATTTTTTGTAGAAAATTGTATATGAGATCTTCTTTTTCCAGCTCTAGATTTAGTTGTTTTACGTTTTGGTACAGCCATAATTAAAATCTATAATTTATTACACTCTTTGTAAATGATTTTAAAGAAGTTTTTGATAAATAAATCTCAAAGTTATTAAAATAATTAACAATTTTAAGATGATTATCTTTTAATTTGTAGTAAAAACTTAAAATTTCACCTTTTTGAATATTATCTAGATTATTCCAATCATTAATTTTATCCAAAATTGAATAAAAGATATTTACATAATCTTTCATCTTTTTATTAATTGACACATCGCCATAGCCAATTTCTCTTAAACTAAGCTCAATTTGTCTAAAAAAATAATCATAGAATTTTTGAAGATAATCTTTGTCAGTATTATTTTTATATTGTCGTAAAAAAAATGCAAAATGAAACAACAGAATTAGTATTCTATCAGAAAAGGTGTCTTTATCGGTAAAAAAGGAAAAAAGATTTTTATTTCTAGAGAGTTTTACCAAATTATTATATAAACTTATAAATTCATTAGTCATGAGAAATATATTTCTTATATCCCTATTCTTAATTTTTTCAAATTGTTCTTTTAATCTCGTAGATGATCATCACGGTGTTTATTTTCTTGAAAAAAAAATAAAGAAAATACAAGTTAATACAACTAATAAAAACGATTTAGTAAAAATTTTTGGTGAACCCTCTACAAAAAGTTCTTTTGATAATGATGTATGGATATATATAGAGAGAAAAATAACAAATACACATTTTATGGGAAGAAGGGATCTAATCGTAAACAATGTTCTTGTACTTGAAATAGATCAAAGAGGGTTGTTGGCAAAAATTGAATTTTACGATATTGATGATATGAACAAACTTAAAATTGACTCAGATATTACCGATGTCGGATATAATAAAAAAAGCTTTGTATACGATTTTTTAGCCAGCATGAGACAAAAAATTAATGACCCTTTAGGAGTTAGAAAGAAAAGGAGAGAACAAGGTCAGTAAACTTTTATCCAGCAATCACAGCCAAAAGTAATAATGCAACAATATTAGTTATCTTTATCATCGGATTAACTGCTGGACCAGCTGTATCTTTATATGGATCTCCAACTGTATCGCCAGTTACTGCTGCTTTGTGAGCCTCAGATCCTTTTCCCCCATGATTTCCATCTTCAATATATTTTTTTGCATTATCCCAGGCACCGCCACCTGCTGTCATAGAAATTGCAACAAAGAGACCAGTTATAATTACTCCGAGCAACATTGCACCCACAGACGATAATGCTGCTACCTGACCACCAATTTGATAAATTATTAAATATAAAACTATTGGAGATAAAACGGGTAATAGAGAAGGTATAATCATTTCCTTTATTGCAGCTTTAGTTAATAAATCAACTAACTTTCCATAGTCTGGCTTAGCTTTTCTTTTCATTATACCAGGTATCTTTTTAAATTGTCTTCTAACCTCAATTACAACTGCACCCCCTGCTCTTCCTACAGCTTGCATACCCATAGATCCAAAGAGGTAAGGCAACATACCACCAACCAAAAGACCCACAACTACAAATGGGTTTGAAAGATCAAAGCTTACAACAACATTTTCAAGTTTTGATCCTGGAAGATCTGAAAAAAATTTAATATCTTCTGTGTATGCTGCAAATAAAACTAAAGCTCCTAATCCAGCCGAACCAATTGCATATCCTTTAGTTACAGCTTTTGTAGTATTACCAACAGCATCCAAAGCATCAGTAGTCTTTCTTACATTTTTAGGTAAGTTTGACATTTCAGCTATTCCACCAGCGTTATCTGTTACCGGTCCATAAGCATCTAATGCTACTACCATTCCAGCAAGAGCTAACATAGCAGTTACCGCAATAGCTATTCCATATAACCCAGCAATATAATTTGTTAATAAAATTCCACCAACAATAATTAATGCTGGGATTGCTGTTGCTTCCATAGAAACAGCAAGTCCTTGGATCACATTTGTACCATGACCAGTAGTAGATGAAGATGCAACGCTTTTTACTGGTCTATAATTTGTACCAGTATAATATTCTGTTACCCATATAAGAAGACCTGTGATTATTAATCCTATCACACTGCAATAATAAAGACTTAAGCCAGAAAATTGCTTATCATCTATAGAATATACTTTATCTAAACCTAAAACATAATCAGTAAGTGGATATAAAATTAGAAGAGATGTAATTGCAGTAACAATAAAACCTTTATAAAGAGCAAGCATAATATTTTTTGACGAACCTAATCTTACAAAAAAAGTACCAAGAATTGAGGTAACTATACAAGCTCCTCCAATTGTAAGAGGATAAACCATCATCATTAAATCATTTTGGAAAAAGATTGATGATAAAACCATTGTAGCAACAATAGTTACTGCATAAGTTTCGAATAAATCAGCCGCCATCCCTGCACAGTCACCAACGTTATCTCCAACGTTGTCTGCTATTACTGCTGGGTTTCTTGGATCATCTTCTGGAATTCCTGCTTCTACTTTTCCAACTAAATCTGCGCCAACATCGGCTCCTTTTGTAAAAATTCCACCACCTAGTCGTGCAAATATAGAAATAAGTGAAGCGCCAAATCCTAATGCAATAAGTGCATTGATTAATTCTCTTTTATCAACATTAAATTTTAAAAGTAAATAATAGTATACTGCTATTGATAATAGAGCTAATCCAGCCACCAACATCCCGGTCACTGCACCAGACTTAAACGCAATTGATAAACCTTTTGACAAACCTTTTCTAGATGCTTCAGCAGTTCTAACATTAGCTTGAACTGAAACCAGCATTCCTACATATCCTGCAATACCAGATAATGCAGCACCAATTAAGTAACCTAAACCCACTAAGAAGCTAAATGAAAAACTTATAATAACAAGAACTACCAAACCAACAATTGCGATAGTTTTATACTGCCTATTTAAATACGCCTTTGCACCAATTTGAATTGCAGATGCAATTTCTTGCATCTTTGAGTTTCCAGTACTTGAAGCTAAAATATTTTTTCCTGTAAAATATCCGTAAACTATTGATAAGATACCTGCTAAAATTGTGTAGATTAGTATTGTTTCAACATTATAGTTCATAAATTCCTTATGTATTAAAAGTTTCTATTTAAAAAAAATGGACATTACAAAAATAAGTATAAAAGGCAATATAATATTAATCAAAATTGATGAGTATAACCAAGGTTTTTATTTATCCTTAACTTCTTATTTCCTTTTAAAATACAAGAATCTTGGTGTTTTTTTAAGATTTTGCCGATTCTTTGAATTTTAAGTTTTTTATTTTTAGCGTACTTATCAATTAAAGATCGGTTTTTTTTATGAGAGGTAAAAATAATTTCATAATCGTCACCATTAAAAACTATATTTTCAACTTTATATCTTTTATTATTACTTAAAACTTTTTTGAGTTGATTTGATAATTTAATGTCATCCAATTTAATTGAAAAACCATGTTTCTGTTGTCTTATCATTTTTTTCAAGTCAATCAACAAACCATCGGATATATCAATAGAAGTATTTGCAAATTTTTGTAAGAAATTTACCATCTTTAAATTTATAGATGGCATATAAAATTTAGAAATGAAGTATTTTTTTAATAATTTTGGTATTGAAATTTTTTTTTTTAAAATTTGAAGACCTATGAAACTATCACCTAAATGACCAGTAATGTATATATCATCTCCGATTATTGAGTTATGTCTTTTTACTATCTTATTGGAAAATCCTATAACACAACATGTAAAAGAGTTGGTATTTGAATAAACGGTATCACCACCAGATAATTCAATATCAAATTGTTTCTGTTCCAGCAATAAAGAGTTTGAAATTTTTCTTAAGTTTTTGTTTGAAAAAAATTTTGAGTTACCACTCGCTGATATAAAATAATATTTTGGTTTAACACCTTTACAAATTAAATCTGATAGTGATGATCTTAAAATCTTTTTAATTACAAGATCAGGTGCTTTAAAATTAGGAAAGTGTACTTTTTCAACATAAGTATCAACTGATACTGCTAATTTGTTGGATTTATCAAAAAAAATATCATCGTTTAGACCTTGAGATGAACTTTTTTTTTTGGTTAATCTTTTAAGGAATTTGTCAATTAATTGAACTTCATTCATTTAAGCTCTGATTTTATTTGATATTTTATCTAATAATGCATTAAGATACTTCGTTTGTGATAAATCTATAAAATAATTAGATGCATTTAGATATTCTTTGATAATTATTTTTGAAGAAACATTCGGTTTATATAAAAATTCAAAAATAGCACTTTTAATTATTATTATGAAAATTTTATCAAGTTTTTTAAGTTTAATATCATTTTCTAAATGTATTTGAATTTCATTATCAATTACTTCGTTTCGTTCAATTGTTCCCTTTACAACATCCTTTATAAATTTTTTAAATCTGTGTTTAGGAAATGTTAATTCCTCTTCTTTATTAAAAAATTTTCCATATAATTTTTGAATTATAATTACTCTTGGATTATTTTTTGGACTGTATTGTGGCTGCATCTTTTTAGTTGTCGTTAATCAAAAGTTCAATTGCTGCATTTGCAGCTTCTTTACCTTTGTTTTTATTTGATTTATCAGCACGTTCAATTGCTTGGTCTTTATTTAAGCAAGTTAAAATTCCATTTCCAATAGGTTTTTTACTTTCAATTGATAATTTCATTATTGCATCTATTGAAGATTTGCTGATAAAATCAAAATGAGGCGTTTCACCTTTGATGACACATCCTAAGGCTATAAAAGCATCATATTTTTTTAAATTTTTTGATATCGAATATGGTATTTCGAAAACACCTGGAACATAAATAATCTTTGTTTTAATCTTTTTTTTATGATTGTTTAGTACATCATTTGCACCACTAACTAGCATATTGATGATATCTTCATAATATTTTGATGCGACTATACAAATTTTTTTCATTTTATAATTTCTTGTTTAGTAATTCTAATTCCAAAACCTTCTAAGCCAATAACTTTTTTTGGTGATCTGGTAACTAATATCATATTTTTAACTTTTAAAGCTTTAATTATTTGTGCACCAATACCATAGTTTCTAATTAGTTTATCAGCGCCTATTTTATTCTTTTTATCATATTTAAAGTCTCTTAAAGTAGAAGAAACAGATTTTAAATTAGAGTCTCTTATAAAAACTAATATACAATTATTATAATCTTTAAAATAATCTAATGTATTATTAAATGAATTAGGCAATCTCTTTCCTAGTAAATAACTTTCAACCAAATTAGAAGATATAACTCGTACTCTAGTATTTTTACTGGGACTGATTTTACCTTTTATTAACGCAAAATGTTCAGAACCATCAAGTTGATTTTCAAAAATTTTAATTTGATATTTTTTATTTTTTATCACAATTTTATCAGTTTTTTTTAGCTTAACTAATTTTTCATTCTTTAGTCTATAAGAAATTAAATCTTCTATTTTTGCTATAGCCAATTTATGTTTATTAGCAAATTCAAAAAGCTCTTTGCCTTTTGTCATTACTCCTTTATCGTTCATTATTTCACATATAACCGCGGAAGGATTTTTTTTGGCCAGTTTTGATATATCAACTGATGCTTCCGTATGACCTGCTCTTACTAAAACTCCACCGTCTTTTGAGATAATTGGAAATATATGTCCTGGTGAAACTATATCTTTTTTTTTAACATTTGTTTTTATTGCTGTTTTAATTGTTAAAGATCTGTCTTTTGCAGAAATACCGGTTGTAACTCCCCTTCTTGCCTCTATTGATACCGTAAAAGCTGTTTGGTTCCTTGATTTATTTATTGGAGACATGAGAGAAAGATTCAATCTTTTAGCTTGTTTATTTGTTAGCGCTAAACAAATTAATCCCCTTCCATATTTTGCCATGAAATTAATTTTCTTTGGAGAGACATTTGAAGCTGGTATTACTAAATCTCCTTCATTTTCTCTATTTTCATCATCTACAAGAATATACATTTCACCTTTTTTGGCTTTACGAATAATGTTTTCTACAGAGCTAAACTTTTTTGTTTTCATAAAATTTTTTTACATATTTTGAGAGAATATCTATTTCAATATTGACAATATCATTAACTTTTAAACTTGATAAATTAGTCAGTTTTAAGGTATGCGGAATGCACCAAATTTGAAAGTTATTACCTTTTATTTTTGATATTGTAAGCGAAACTCCGTTTATAAGTATTGAAGCTTTAGGTATTAAATATTTTGAAAATTTATTTTCAATTTTAAATTCTAATACAATTGATTTACCCACTTTTTTAATTTTTTTTAGTAAAGAAGTACAATCAACATGGCCTTGGCATATATGACCTGAAATATCTTGACCATATTTTAAAGGCAGTTCAAGATTTATCTTTTGACCAATTTTGAGATGCTTAAACTTTGATTTGTTAATACTTTCTTTGGATAGATAAAATTCTAACAAATCTTTTTTTTTTGAAACCAATGTAAGGCAAACACCATCACATGCGATGGATGAACCAATATCCTTTTTGTCTAATTTAAGTTTGCTCTTTATATATATTTTTGTCCCTGCGTTTAACTTCGAAAATTTCGATACAGTTCCCTGTTGATATATAATTCCGTTAAACATTTTTTAATTAAATCTTGTAATTCTATTTTTATCAAAATACTGATTGATATTACTCTTGATTTTAAATTTTTTTGATAATTTATAAACTATTTTTTTAATGTTTAATTTACCAGATTGTCTCAATTTATTATCTGTTTTTATTAAATAAAATTCATTAAACAAATTTTTATCCAACATTTTGTTTGTAAGCTGATTTCCACCCTCAACTAATAAAAAACGAATATTGTTTTGGTATAAAATTGACATAACTTTTTTTAAGTCAAAGTCACCATTTTTTTTGAGTTTAACATTGATTAGTTTTGCTTTTTTACTCTTCAGAAACTTTATCTTTTTTTTATCACCTGAGTTATAAAGAATAATTATTTTAGTATTCTTTGATTTGAAAATATTTGCATTTTTTTTTACTTTTAAATTTTTGTCTATAATAACTTTTATTGGTGAATACTCATTTAAACCAGATAATCTACAATCCAATAATGGATTGTCTTCATTAATCGTCTTGTAAGTGACTAATATAGCTTGATTCTTATATCTGAGATGATGAGTAAAATATTGAGTATATGTATTAGAAATATATTTTGATTTAGAACTTTTAATAAAAAAATCTTTTGAGCATGCTATTTTTCCTACTATATAAGGTTGTTTATATTTTCTTTGAAAAATATAAGGTTTATAAAATTCATTAATCTTAGGTACATTAATATATTTAACTTTAATTTTTTTTGATTTCAGAATTTGTTTAGCTCTTTTTGAGGATCTTTCATCAATGTCATGAGCTCCAAAAACAAGTCTGGAAATCTTTTTATCTATTATAATGTTAGTGCAAGGCGGTGTTTTTCCATAATGACTACAAGGTTCTAAAGTTACGTAAAGAGATGAACCCTTGGTTATTTTTTTGTCAATTTTATTTAATAAACTAAACTCAGAGTGAGGTGTTCCATTATAACCTGTGGAAGCTAACGAAACAATCTCATCATTTTTAACAAGAACACTTCCGACAGAAGGATTTGTCCCTGTTAAACCCTCCATATTTTTTGCTAAATTCAAAGCTAAATTTAAATAGAGCTTATCTTTTTTTGAAGACATCTATTTTGTCTACAAATTGTACAAAGTCTTTTTCTTCTCTGAAATTTCTATAAACAGATGCAAATCTTACATAAGCTACTGGGTCTAAATTTTTTAAACCATCCATAACCATTTTTCCAATTGCATTGGATGAAATTTCATTTTGCCCTAACTCTTCAAGTGACCTTGAAATATTAGTAATAAATTTTTCAACAGTTTCAGTATCAATTGGTCTTTTTTTAAGAGCAATGTAAATTGACTTTGATAATTTATCTCTATCAAATGGTGATTTTCTTCCACTCTTTTTAACAACCATTAATTCTCTAAATTGGATTCTTTCAAAAGTAGTAAATCTTTCTCCACAAGTGCAAAGTCTTCTTCTTCTTATTGCTGTACCATCTTCAGTTGGACGTGAGTCCACAACCGATGTTTCACCTTTTTTTTCACATGGACAAATCATTTACTATTTTAAATTTTTATAAATCGGAAATTTTGAGCACAGTGAAATTACTTCTTCTCTTACTTCTGCTTCAACTTTCGCATTATCGTCTGGATTTGCTGATAAACCTTTTATTGTTTTAGTTATTAATTCACCTACTTTTTTAAATTCATCTAGTCCGAAACCCCTCGTAGTTGCAGCTTGTGTTCCTAATCTTATTCCAGATGTTATCATTGGACTTTCTGTGTCATATGGAATTCCATTTTTATTACATGTTATGTTAGCTCTACATAAACTGTCGGCTGCAATATTTCCTTTTACATTGAATGGTCTTAAGTCCACTAACATTAAATGAGTGTCAGTTCCGCCTGAATATATTTTAAAACCATTATTTTTTAATGTCTCAGCTAAAATTTTTGCATTTGCCATTACATTCGAAATATAATTTCTAAATTCAGGTTTTAATGCTTCAAGGAACCCAACTGCTTTTGCAGCAATTATGTGCATCAAAGGTCCACCTTGATAACCTGGGAAAACTGCAGAATTAAATTTTTTAGACAAAGCTTCATTATTAGTTAAAATAATTCCACCACGTGCACTTCTAAAAACTTTATGAGTTGTTGAAGTAACAACATCAGCATATTCTACTGGATTTGGATAACCTTTGCCTGCAACTAAACCAGAAAAGTGCGCCATATCTACCATAAAATATGCACCTACTTTATCTGCGATCTCTCTAAATTTTTTAAAATCTATTTGTCTAGAATACGCACTTCCACCTGCAATTATAAGTTTTGGTTTATTCTCAACTGCAAGTTTCTCTATAGATTCATAATCTAATAATTCAGTTTTTTTATCTACATCATATGCAATAGCATTAAACCACTTTCCTGATACAGAAGCTTTAGATCCATGAGTAAGGTGACCACCAGAATTTAAACTCATTCCCATTATAGTATCACCTGGTTTTAGTAATGCTAAGAAGACTGCACCATTAGCTTGAGCTCCAGAGTGAGGTTGGCTGTTAGCAAATTTACAATTAAATAATTTCTTTAGTCTTTCGTTAGCTAAGTTTTCCGCCACATCAACATGATCGCATCCGTTATAGTATCTTTTTCCTGGATAACCTTCAGCATACTTATTAGTTAATACAGATCCTTGAGCTTCAAGAAGAGCATTAGAAACAATATTCTCTGATGCAATTAGTTCAATATGTTGTTGTTGCCTAGCTAATTCATCATTAATAGCTTTATAAATTTCCGGATCAGTATCTGATAAGTTTTTTTCAAAAAAATTTTGATACTCTATATTTGTATATTTACCTTCACTAGACATAATTTATTTTATTTTTTTAACCCTTCTCAAGTGTCTACCACTTTCGAATCTAGTTTTCAAAAAAATATTAACACAATTTAAAGCTAATTTTGCGCTAATAAGTCTCGATCCTAAAGCGATTATATTGGCATCATTATGTAATCTTGATAATTTGGTATTTTCAATGCTATAGCACAATGCAGCCCTTATATTTTTAACCTTGTTTGCGACCATTGACATTCCAACACCTGAGCCACAAACCAAAATCCCACGATTTTTTTTACTTTTTGCAACACTTTTTGCTAATTTTTTTGCAAAATCTGGATAATCTACTGAATTATCATTACTGGGTCCCAAGTCGAAAATTTTTAATTTTTTCTTTTTTAATGAATTTTTTATTTTTTCTTTTAGTTTAAATCCAGCGTGGTCTGAAGATATATAAATTTTATTCAAATTAATTAAATTTGTAATTAAGTACACAAGCAACAAGATGAATTCTATTCTCTTCGCCACCATTAAATGCATTGTGATACTTTTTATTATTCGTAACCCAAACCGATCCATCAGCTGGCATGTGCTTAGCTACATTATCTATTACCATTATACATCCAGGGTTTGTAATAATTGGAATATGTAGTCTAGGCTCTGGATCACGATGCCAACTTAAAGTAGATCTTGGTTCCTTCAATAATAATCTTACTCTGCCTAATTTATATTTTTTTGATAATTCTTCATAAACAGTTTTAAAATAAGTATCTTTATATTCATCTATGAACTGTGTGTACTTTTCTTCGTCAATCATTTTGTCTCTTGAAACTTCTTTTCCATCGCTGCTTGGTTTCGTCCAAAATACTCCACGAACATTATTTCCTTTAATTGACTCTGGGTCTCCTGGTATTTGATTTAATGAAATTCCGGCAAAGTGAGGAATTCCTAGACTTGTGTCAAAACCTTTTAGGTTTAAAACTTTTGTACAAGCTTCTCGAAGTTTAGTAATATCGAATTTGATATCTTGTTTTTGAAAATCGTTAAATGATAGTGACATTTTATAACTTTTTTATTAATAGCTTATAAACTATTTTTATATATATTACTATTGTCGCATTAAAAAACATTGAGAATGATTATCACTGGTAAATACCCCAAATTGAGAATGAGAAGATCAAGAAAAACTGATTGGATGAGAAGATTAGTTAGAGAGAATTCTCTTTCTAGCAATGATTTTATATTACCAATCTTTGTAACAGAGGGAAAAAATAAAAAGATTCCAGTTAAAACAATGCCTGAAGTTTTTAGATATAGTGTCGATAAACTTGGCCAGATTGTTGATAGAGCGCTAAAGCTTAAAATTCCAATGGTAGCAATTTTTCCTCAAACAAACAGTAGTTTAAAAGACTCTTATGGTAGTGAAGCTTTAAATGAAAACAATTTAGTTTGTAAGGCTATTAGAAAAATTAAAGATAAATACGAAAATGAAATCGGTATAATGACTGATGTCGCTTTAGATCCTTATACATCTCATGGACATGATGGAATTTTAAGAAATAAAAGAATACTTAATGATGAAACGATAGAAATATTAATTCAACAATCTCTTTTACAAGCTCAAATGGGTAGTGATGTTATAGCGCCATCAGATATGATGGATGGGCGTATTGGTGAGATTAGACAAGAACTTGATAATAATTCGCTTAAAGATATTAAAATATTATCTTATGCTGTAAAATACGCATCTTCTTTTTATGGACCTTTTAGAGATGCGGTTGGATCAAAAAAATCTTTAAAAGGCGACAAGAAAACATACCAGATGGACTTCAGTAATTCCGAAGAAGCTTTAAGAGAAGTAGCATTAGATATTAAAGAAGGAGCGGATCTTGTGATGGTGAAACCTGGTCTTCCATACCTCGATATAATAAAAAAAGTGAAAGAAAATTTTAAAATACCAGTTTTGGCCTACCAGGTTTCAGGTGAATATAGTTTGTTAATGAATGGTATTAACAAGGGATTAATAAATGAAAACTCTATTTATGAAACACTTATGTCATTTAAAAGAGCTGGTGCTAATGCAATTATTTCATATTTTGCAGATAGAATAGACAAAATTATTAAAAATTAAGATTTAAAATCCTCTATGAATTTTTTTCTTTGATGAGGAAAATTAATACTGTTAGGTAAAAAAAGATTTGTTTGTAAATACTCACTTATAAGATTCAAGCCGTCTATAATATCTTGATTATTTACATTATCCCCACTTTTGGAAATAAGAAAATTAGGAACTTTAATTTTTTTTAGATTTGTAGTAATAAAAAATTCGTCTTTTCCATTAGATTCTTGTTTTGCATATTTCTTTACATCTAAGTCAAAACCAATCAACCTTAAAAAATCAAGTTCCCAGAAAATATAATTTATATACCAATCTTCTTTTTCTAAAATTGAAAATAACTTATGAAACAGCTCATAAATTGATGAATTCTCTTGATTTTCTACAGTTAGTAATTTTACTAAATTTAATGCTGCATTAATGCAATACATAGATCTTTTTTGGGAAAAAAATATTGGGGTGTTTACTTTTAAAATTTCAACTTTAAAATATCCAAAACTGTCATCACTTTTTGAATTATAATTTAAATGAAGTTCATTGCCAATTTGTAAATAGTTTTTGATTTTTTTTGATGATGCTCCAAAAATAATACCTGAGCACTTTCCATGATTTTTAGTATAGAAATTAACAATGGTTGAATTTTCTTGGAATTTATTCTTTGACAACAAAATACCTGTATCTGTCCAATTCATTTTTTAAAAGTATCCAATAATTTTAAGGCCGCTTTCTGTTCAGCTTCTTTTTTAGAATTACCAATTCCCAAATATTTTTTTGAATTTTTTATTTTGACTGAAACTTTTATAACAGGTTTATGTCTTGGGCCTTTGTTTTCTATTACATTATAAATTGGGAGGGTTTTATACAATTTTAGAGAATATTCTTGAAGCATTGTTTTTGGATCTCTATATATTGTTAATTTTTCATTTAAAAATCTTTTCCAGTAATTTAAAATGAATTTTTCAGTTACTTCTAATCCTTGATCTATATACAAGGCACCAACAATTGACTCAACTGTATCTGCTAAAATTTTATTCTCTATCTTTGAATTTTCTTTATTGTCTCCTACTAAAACATAATCCTTTAAAGATAAATAATTAGAAATTTCAACACATCTTTTCCTGTTAACTAATGATGCCAATTTTTTATCAAGATCTCCTTCTTTATCATTTGGAAATAATTTATATAAATTCTTTGATATAATTAATCCTAATACTCTATCACCTAAAAATTCTAATTTTTCATTATTATTTAGTGGATTATTACTTTTATGTGTTAGGCTTTGTAACAAGAGATTTTGATTTTTAAATTTAACACCTATTATTTTTTCAAAAGAACTTATATTTTTTTTCATTATTTAATTTTTTTAAAGAATCTGTCCAATCTAAAACTATTATTCCATTTCCAAAATTCAATAAATCTTCCTATTTTTTTGTCGGTTGAAAAAAAAATAAATCTAGCCTTACCAACAATATTATCACGGTGTACATAACCGACACTTGTTAAAAATCGACTATCCTTTGAACAATCTCTATTGTCGCCTAAAAAAAAATAATGATTATCAGGTACAACAAATTCATCTGAATTTTGATACGATCCAAAATTATTATAAGCAGTTAAATATTTTTTATTTTCTATTTTTTCTTCAAAAAGATTTGTTTTTAAAACTTCACCACCACAATATATTTCCATTTCTGACTTCAATTTAGATTTAAGGATTTCAACGTTGTTAAGATATATATTACCGTCTATAAATTGAATCTTATCTCCCGGTCCACCCATGAGTCTTTTAATGTAATCGGTTCTGTTATCCGCAGGAGTTTTGAATACAATAATGTCTCCTCTTTCTGGTTCATCAAAAAAAATACGTTTTTTAATGGGACCTAAACTAAAAGGAAATGAATGCTTGCTATATCCATAAGTATATTTAGTTACAAAAATCCTATCTCCTACTAATAAAGTAGGCTCCATTGATGATGACGGAATATAAAAAGGTTGAATTAATAAAGACCTAATTACAATAGCAATTACTAAAGCATAAAAAATAGTTTTGATATTATCTATAATTTTTTGTTTCATTTAATCTTTTGAGTTACAACGTATGCAACTGAATATTCTCTTTCATCTGATAATGACAGAAAAATTTTAACTTTTTTCAATTTAAGTTTTTTTTTTAATATTTTTTTTAACTTATTGCTTAAAGTAAGGTGGGGTTTACCACTTCTTTTTTTTGATACATTTATATCTTTAAAATTAATATTATAAGCAAAACCAGTACCAAGAGATTTTACAAAAGCTTCCTTAGCAGCGAATCTTTTTGAAAAAAACAAAACTTTCTGATTAATTTTTTTTGAGTCTTTAATTTCATTAGATGTGAATATTCTATTAATAAATTTTTTGTTTTTAATAAGTTTTTTTATACGGCTATTTTTAACAATGTCTGTCCCTACACCAAAAATATTTAAAGTCATCTCACGATCTTTTTGAATTTTTTAATAATACTGGGCATACCAGAATCTAAACTTTCACCTATGATAAAGTGACCAATATTAAATTCTTTAATGTATGGAATTTTTCTCAAAATTTTTGTTGTTTTGTAATCTAAGCCGTGTCCTGCATGTACATCAATTTCATAATCAAATGCTAATTTACTTGCATCTTTAATTCTCTTTAGTTCATTTGAAAATTTTGCACCTTTTTTAACTAAAATTGATATTTTTCCTGTGTGCAGTTCAACGCAATTCGTTCCTATTTTTTTCGAGATTTCAATATTTTGTTTTGAAGGGTCTATAAATAAACTTGTTCTTATTTTAGCTTTATTAAGTCTGGATATAATTTTTTTTAAATTATGAAAATTTTTTTTTAAATCTATTCCCCCTTCTGTGGTAATTTCTTTTCTTTTTTCTGGTACTATACAAACATAATTAGGCATGTTTCTAAGAGCAATTTTTAACATTTTGTTATTACATGCCATCTCTAAGTTTATTTTAATTTTTTTTTTACAAAGTTTTTTTAAATCTAAATCTTTAATATGTCTTCTGTCTTCTCTAAGATGAACTGTAATAGAGTCTGCTCCAGAATTAATTGCAATATCTGCAAATTTTAGAATATTTGGATGATTTTCTCCTCTAGCATTTCTTAATGTAGCCACATGGTCAATGTTAACACCGAGTTTAGACATTATCTTAGATATCTACTTCCTGGTTTTGTAATTTGGATATTTTTTAAAGAAGTTGGCAATTTATTTTTCTTATAAACAGGAATATCTAATTTTACTTGAGATATAATTTTTTTGGACATTTTTAATTTTTTCGACCTATCTATTAAGCAAGCAATCCCAACAAACTTTCCACCAAACTTTTTAATAAGTCTTACACACTCCAATGAAGATTTTCCTGTAGTTATTACGTCTTCTACTATTAATATTTTTGCTTTTTTTTTGATATTAAAACCTCTTCTAAGTTTAAATTTTTTATCTACTCTTTCACAAAAAATAGTCTCTTTATTTAACAATCTTCCTATTTCATAACCAATAATTACACCTCCCATTGCTGGGGATAGAATGATATCAAAAGTTTTAATATTTCTTTTAATTTTTGTTGCCAAGGAACTTATAAATTTTTTAGCTTGAGTTGGTTTACTTAAAAGCTTAGCACATTGAACATATTGGGGTGAATGTAGACCAGATGAAAGTACGAAGTGTCCCTCTAAAAGAGCGTCAGTTTTTTTTAAAACTGCCAAAGAATTTTTTAAAGAAAGCATATTTTTTGTTTTTGTGTCTAATAATTTTAAATTTATACTCTCTTTGTTTTAACTCACTTATTAATTTTGTAAAGTTTTTGAGATCAGAAATAATTAGATTAAATCTAAAATTAATGGAGGTTTTAGTTTTTTCTACCATTTCAACACTAGAAATGTTTACATGATTTTCTCCAATCATCGTTGTCACTGTTCCAAGAACACCCGGTTTATCAGGTAACGAGATCCAAAGAGTAGTATTATATATTTTATCAGTTGGTTTAGAATTTTCTCTATATAACCAATATCTCCTAATTGCGGCTCTCGCTTTACCTGTTTTAGCTGAGCTTAACCAATGTAAAGATGGTGACTCTTTCTTTGATGTTATAATCTTAACTACATCACCATTTCTTAGGATACTTTGTAAATGACTGTCTTTACCATTAATTTCTGATCCAATAGCTGTATCTCCAACTTGTGTATGTACAGCATAAGCAAAATCTATTGGAGTAGCATCTTTTGGAAGTTTAATCACAGATCCCTTTGGTGTAAAGCAAAATACATTTTCTTGAAACATCTGAAGTTTAGTATATTCATAAAAATCCTCTGGATTTTCATTTCTCTCAATTATTTCAACTAGATCTTTCAACCAATCGTATTCTTTCCAAGTTAAAGAATTAAATTTTTCAGAAGATTTATATTTCCAATGAGAAGCAATTCCTCTTTGAGCGTATTCATGCATCTGCATTGTTCTTAATTGAATTTCAATAGGTCTTTTGTTTGGACCAATTATAGCGGTATGTAATGATTGATATTTGTTTATTTTTGGAGATGAAATATAATCTTTAAATCTTCCTGGTATACAATTCCACTTTTTGTGGAATACACCTAAAGTCTTATAGCAATCTGATACATCGTCAACAATTACCCTAAATCCGATTATATCTGTGATTTGCTCTAGTGAAGTTCTTTTTTTTTGAATTTTTCTCCAAATAGAAAAAGGAGTTTTCTCTCTACCAAATATTTTAACATTTAATCCTTCTTCTTTTAAAATTTTTTGAAACTCCTCAGAAATCAAATTAAAATTTGAAATATTATTTTCTTTTATTTCATCAAGTCTTTTCTTAACGAGATGTCTTGCTTCAGGATTTAAAATTTCAAAAGAAAGATCTTCCAACTCATCTCTAATTCTATTCATGCCCATTCTGTCTGCTAATGGAGCATATATTTCCATCGTTTCTTTGGCTTTTCTAATTTGCTTTTCTTTGAGTTTTACAAATTTAATTGTTCTCATGTTATGAAGTCTGTCAGCTAATTTTACAAGAAGGACTCTTATATCTTTAGAGGTTGCTATAATTAATTTTCTAAAATTTTCAGCTTTAGAATCTTCAGCTGCTTGATTTTCAAATGCAGAGATTTTTGTTACACCTTCCACTAAATCAGCAACTTCTTGACCAAATTCTTCCTTGATTGTTTTATAAGTAGCTCTAGTATCTTCAATCGTATCGTGTAATAATCCAGTTGCGATAGTTGCACTATCAAGTTTTAAATCTGAAAGAATACTTGCTACAGCTATTGGGTGAATAATATAAGGCACACCTTCATCCCTTTTTTGTTTCTTGTGAGCCTCAAGAGCAAAATTATAAGCTTTAGTTAAAGTTGTCGGGTTTAAAAACTTATTATATTCCCTTACCTTATTTATTAATTCTTCAGATTTAAGCATATTTAATTATACCATTACTTTGATAAATCTTTATATCACTAATTGATTTGGGGTTTAATTTTTTTATCAAAATGTCTATTTTTTGCTTATTTTTTGGATGTATCCAGTTTTTTTTTATTTCATATAATGGAATTAAAGTAAAATTTCTTTGATGCATTCTTGGGTGTGGAGTAATAATTTTTTCTCCTTTATGAATAATGCTTTTACAAGTATTGTTGAAATCAATAATATCAATATCGCAAGTTCGTGGTGCGTTTTTTATACTTTTTTTTCTTCCTAATAATGTTTCTATTTTTTTTATTTTTTCAAATAAATCGATTATTGTTAAATCTGTTTTACATTCAATAATGAGGTTTAAAAATTTTGGATTCGATTGATTTGGCCACGATGGTGTTTCATAAAGTTTTGAAACTTTAAGAAAGTAACAAAAATGTGATAAATGAAACTTAGTTTTTTCAATATTATAAGCTCTATTTCCCAAATTTGATCCAAGTGCCAGTATGATTGTATTATGAGGATCTTCTGAAATATCTTGCTTTATCACGGTTCCAGTCCCTTGTTTTTTTTGTTTGTCGTTTATCAAATCTTTTTTTACCTTTTGCGACGGCAATCTCCAACTTTGCTCTCCCTTTTTTAAAATACATTTTAAGAGGAATAAGTGACAATCCATCTCTATTAACTTTACCAATTAATTTTTTTATCTCTCTTTTATTTAACAACAGCTTCCTCTCTTCTCTAGGATTATGGTTAGTAAAACTTGCCTCTTTATAAATTGGAATGTGTGAATTTACTAAATAAAACTCACCATCTTTTTCAATAGCATAAGACTCTGCTATATTTACTTTTCCTGCTCTTACAGACTTAATCTCAGATCCTTTTAATACAATTCCCGCCTCTAAAATTTCTTGGAAAAAAAAATCAAAGGATGCTTTTCTATTTAAACAGATTATTTTTTGTCCAGGTTCTTTTTTTATCATGCTACAATAATTTTGCAGATAATAACGCGTCTTTAACTTTTTCCTTTGTAGATTCTTGGATCTTTACTAACGGTAGTCTAACATCATCGCTACATAGACCTAATAGTTTAGCTGCATATTTTGCAGGCGCTGGATTGCTTTCGATAAATAATGCTTTATGAAGTGGTTGAAGAAGACCATCAATTCTTGCAGCTTCTTTAATTTCTTTATCTGAAGTTGATTTTGAAAATTTTTGAAAATCAGAACATAGTTTTGGGGCTATATTAGCTGTAACTGAAATTATACCAACGCCTCCTCTTTTGTTAAATTCTAAAGCAAGACCATCTTCACCAGTCAACTGGATAAAATCAGGGCCTAATTTTTTTAAAGTTTGATCAAGTCTATTTAAATCTCCAGTCGCATCTTTTACACCAGCTATATTCTTAAGTTCATAAAGTCTTGCCATTGTATCAACTGACATATCAATTACGCATCTGCTCGGTATATTATAAATTATAATTGGTAGGCTAGTATTATCATTAATTGATTTGTAGTGTTGATATAAACCTTCTTGAGTTGGTTTGTTATAATATGGAGTTACCACTAGTACACCATCAGCTCCTGCTTTCTCTGCATGTTTTGTTAATGCTACAGCTTCGGTAGTAGAATTTGATCCAGTGCCTGCAATTACTGGAATTTTGCCTTTTGCTTCTTTAATACAAAGCTCAATGACTTTTTCATGTTCTTCATGGCTCAATGTGGGCGATTCACCCGTTGTTCCTGCAGGAACTAAACCATTTGTGCCATTTTCAATATGAAAATTTATTAGTTTGATATAACAATCTTCGTCTAATTTATTATTTTTAAACGGAGTTAATAATGCAACATTTGATCCTTTAAACATATAACTTTATAACATAGATTATCGATTCATTTACAAAAATATGATCTTTTTTAAAATATTTATCAAATTTATTTTAATCTTTCTGTTAATTTTAGGCTCATATTCATTTTCAAGTGAGTTAATTATTCCACCAAAAAAACCAGCATTATCTGCTGAGGTTAAAAAAAAGATTATATCAAAAAAGAATATTATACCTCCAATAAAACCTACAGTTAAAAAAGAGAAAGAAATTCAAGAAGAAAAAAAAGAAAAAGTTAAAAAAGTGGAAACTGATAAGGATTTTCAAAATATAGGAATTTTGCTACCTAAAAAGAAACCAACAATAATTGTTAAAAAGACAGAGCCAAAAAAGGAAAAAGTTAAAAAATCAAAATACTATAGTAAAAAAGACGTAAAAATAGCTCAACAATCTTTAGATTTAATTAAGAGAAAAAAGTGGCAAAGTGCAATCAAAATTGCTTCTCGTGCAAAAGATAAGTCAATTTATGACTTCACAATGTGGAGATACCTATTAGAAAGAAATAATAATGCAAATTATTCTGACTATAGTTCATTTTTAAAAAGAAATGAAACTTATCCTCGTCGTGGTAGAATTGAATATCTATCTGAAAAGAAATTATCAGTTAAAAAAATTGGTCACAGAAAAATAATAGATTTATTCGAGGATAAAAAACCATTAAGTGGATACGGAGAGATAGTTTTGGGGGAAAGTTTATTACAAGATGGGCAAAATGTAGACGGTATAAAGTTGATAAAAAAAGGTTGGATTACTGCCGATTTATCTAAAGCAGAACTTAGACCTACATACAAACGAATAAAAAAATATTTATCATCAGAAGACCATATTAAAAGGGCTGATTACCTAGCTTGGGAAAATAAATATTGGGATTTAAAAAGAATGTTGAGATATTTACCGAAAGATTATCAGCTTCTTTATACTGCGAGGCAATTGTTAATGAGTAAGTCATATGGTGTTGACAATGCAATTTCAAAAGTGCCTGAAAGTTTCAGAAATGACCCAGGTCTTAACTATGACAGATTAAAATGGAGAAGAAAAAGAGGTCGAGTAGATAGCTCATTAGAAATTTTGTTAAAAATTAAGAATACTAAGGGTTATATGGTAAGACCAGACAAATGGTGGGTGGAAAGGTCTATTATTGGAAGATCGTTAATTTATAAAAAGAAATATCAAACAGCCTACAAAATTGTCAATAACCACTCATTAGAACAAGGAACTCCGGAATACGCTGAGGCAGAATGGTTTAGTGGATGGATCGCTTTAAGTTTCTTAAATGATCCAATTTTAGCAAGAGAACACTTTAAATCTTTTTATCAAAATGTTGGTTATCCAATAAGTTTATCTAGAGGAGCATTTTGGTTAGGAAGAACGTATGAAAAACTGGGTGACCCCGTAACAGCCGATAAATATTACAGTGAAGCGTCTAAATTTCCGACTACATATTATGGGCAACTTGCACATATGAAAATTAAACCAGACGAAACATTTTCTTTAAATGAAACTATGAAAGCAAACGATAAATACAAAAAAGAATTTAAGGACAAGAAATTATATAAACTCGTTTATTTACTTTATGAGATAGAAAGAGATAAATATACAAAACATATTTTACGTCATTTAGCTCTTGATAATATAGATCAAGGAAGTGAAGTTCTAGCTGCAGAACTTGCTACTGAAATTTCAAGATATGATTTTGCGATTCAAATATCTAAATTGGCATCTTATGAAAAAAGATTTCACAATCAATATAACTATCCTGTTATCAGCACACCAACTATGGTTGGGGGAAGAAAAATTCCTAACCCTGCATTGATACTTGCAGTTATAAGACAAGAGAGTGAATTTGATAGTAAAGCAAATAGTTACGCTGGTGCGAGAGGTATGATGCAACTTATGACTTACACAGCTAAGATTGTTGCAAAGCAAGCTAAGCTACCATATTCAAAATCAAGATTAACTTCAGATCCTGAATACAATATTAATTTAGGGTCTCATTATTTAGCAGGATTAATTTTAGAATATGATGGTGCCTACCCTTTTGCTATTGCCGCTTATAATGCGGGACCTAAAAGAGTAAGATATTGGAAAAAAATAAATAAAAATCCTCAAAAGGATCAAGTGGATTATGTTGATTGGATTGAACTTATTAAATTTAAAGAAACAAGAAATTATGTTCAAAGAGTTTTGGAAAATTATAACGTTTATCGATACGTGCTAGAGCAAAAGCCTATCAAAATGAAAGATTTTTTCGCTAATTACCCACTATACTAATTTCTGAAAAATGGCGGAAGGAGAGGGATTCGAACCCTCGGTACACCTTTTCAAGCGTACGGCGGTTTAGCAAACCGCTGGTTTAAACCAGCTCACCCATCCTTCCTTATATACTGTGTAACTTGAAATCATTGAATATTCAATATTTATCAAGTAATTTCTCAAAAAATGAAAAATAAATATTCTATATTTTCTTTAATAAAGAATGCTTTTAGCAACCATGAAAATTGGCAAAGAGCATGGAGAGATCCTGAACCTAAAAAAGAGTATGATGCTGTAATTGTTGGTGGCGGCGGTCACGGTCTAGCCACTGCATATTATTTAGCGAAAAAACATAATTTAACAAACATTGCTGTTGTTGAGAAAGGTTGGATTGGTGGAGGTAACACTGGAAGAAACACTACAATTATCAGATCAAATTATTTATGGGACGCCAGCGCAGGTTTATATGATCACGCATTAAAGATTTGGGAAGGTTTGTCCCAAGAACTTAATTACAATGTAATGTTCAGCCAAAGAGGAGTTATGAATTTAGCTCATAATTTACAAGACGTAAGAGATCTAAAAAGAAGAACTCACGCAAATAGATTAAATGGTATTGATGCTGTTTGGTTGGAAACAGATGAAGTAAAAAAGTTTTGTCCGATAATAAATACTTCTCAAGATATTAGGTATCCAGTATTAGGTGGTACATTACAAAAAAGAGCTGGTACAGCTAGACATGATGCTGTTGCTTGGGGTTATGCAAGAGGCGCTGATGAAATGGGAGTTGATATAATTCAAAATTGCGAAGTTAAAGGGATTAAAAGAAATGGAGATACAGTTGAAGGTCTAGAAACAACAAAAGGATTTATCAAAACAAAAAAGATTGGTGTTGTTGCTGCAGGACATTCAAGCGTAATAGCAAATATGGCGGGACTTAAGTTGCCACTCGAAAGTAAACCTTTACAAGCGCTTGTATCAGAGCCAGTAAAACCAATAATCGATACTGTTGTAATGTCAAATGCTGTTCATGCTTATGTGAGTCAATCAGATAAAGGTGAATTAGTGATTGGTGCAGGAACTGACTCATATGTTTCTTACACACAAAAGGGAAGCTTTAATATTGTAGAAGAAACACTTAAAGCTATATTAGAATTATATCCAATTTTTAGTAGAATGAAGATGTTAAGACAATGGGGTGGAATTGTTGACATTTGTCCAGATGCAAGCCCGATAATTAGTAAAACATCAATCAAAGGTCTTTATTTTAATTGTGGTTGGGGAACTGGTGGATTTAAAGCAACACCTGGTTCGGGTGATTTATTTGCTCATACAATCGCTAATGATGAACCTCATAAATTAAATGCTGCATTTAACATTAATAGATTTGTAAGTGGTGATCTAGTAGATGAACATGGAGCAGCAGCTGTTGCCCACTAATGTTTTTAATTAATTGTCCATATTGTGGTGAAAGAGATCAATCAGAATTTGTTTCTGGTGGTGAAGCTCATATAGCAAGACCCAAACAACCTACCGAATTAAATGATGATCAATGGGCAGAATATTTGTTTATGAGAAAAAATATTAAGGGTATCCAATTTGAAAGATGGAATCATGCACATGGATGTAGAAAATGGTTTAATGTAGCTCGTGACACCTCAAATGATAAAATAGAAATAATATACAAAATGGGTGAACAACCACCAAAATTATAATGTCCAAAAATCTAAGAATAAATAATAAACAATTTGTAGACGAAACTAGAAAACTATCTTTTGTTTTTAATGGAAAAAAATTATACGGATATAAAGGCGATACACTAGCCTCTGCCCTACTTTCAAATGATATTCATCTTGTGGGAAGAAGTTTTAAGTACCATAGACCAAGAGGAATAATGACTTCCGGTTCTGAGGAACCAAATGCAATTCTTCAAATAGGAAATGACGATGCTTTAACAGAGCCTAACGTACGAGCTACTGAAATCGAGTTATATGATGGTTTAATTTGTAACAGTCAGAATTGTTGGCCAAGTGTAAACTTTGATATAGGTGGAATAAATAATTTTTTATCACCTCTCCTTCCTGCAGGTTTTTATTATAAAACATTTATGTGGCCAGCAAGTTTTTGGGAAAAGTACGAATACTTTATTCGTAAGTCTGCTGGCTTAGGAAAATCCCCAACGAAACAAGATCCGGATATGTACGACCATAGATATATGCACTGTGATATCTTAATAGTTGGAGGTGGTGTTTCTGGTTTAATAGCGGCTAAAATAGCTTCTGATGATAATAAAAAGGTTTTATTGTTAGAGGATAAGGAATTACTGGGAGGTTCATTAATTTATGATGATAATGATATCTCTAAAATTGATAATCAAAAAAGCAGTGAATGGTTAAAAAAGCTCATTGAAAACATTAAAAATGATAAAAATATCATTATTAAAACTAGAACAAGTCTTGCTGCTTATCATAATTATAACTTTTTACTAGCAAGGCAAAATTTAACTGATCATTTAAGTGTTAATGACCGTAATAATAAAATCAGACAAAGGCTTTACAAAATAAGAGCAAAAAAAGTAATTATCTCCACTGGGGCTATAGAAAGACCTCAAGTTTTTCATAACAACGACAGACCCGGTATAATGTTGGCATCTGCTGTAAAAAAATACATAGATTATTATGGTGTTAGATGTGGTTTAGAAAATGTTATATTTACCAATAACGACAGTGCTTATGAAACAGCTTTATCTTTACATAAATCAGGCACAAAATTAAATGCAATAGTAGATATTAGAGAAAATTCATCTTCAGAAATAGTAAATAAAGTAAAAAGTTTAGGAATACAAATATATTGGAACCATACAATAGCAAACACCAAAGGTTATAAAAGAATTAACAAAGTAGCAATAATGAAGCTAAATGATAAAGGCAATGACGTTATCGGAAAAAAGATTGAATTAAATTGCGATTGCTTAGCAATTTCTGGTGGCTGGACCCCTATGGTTCATCTATTTACACAATCTGGTGGTAAACTTAAGTTTGATAATAAAGATAATATTTTTGTTCCAGATAAAACAAATTTGAATCAATTAAGTATTGGTTCTGCAAAAGGAGATTTTGAATTAGATGATGTTTTAAAAAACTCAATAAAAGATACAAAAAAGTTTTTGCAGATTGAAAATTCTAATTATGATAAAATTGACGTTCAATGCTCTAAGGAAAAAGAGAAAAAAAATATATGGTTACTTCCATCAGATAAACCGTTAAGTAAAACAAAACCATTTTTAGATTATCAAAATGATAGCACTGCAAAAGATATAAAATTAGCTTTACGAGAAGGCTTTAAATCAATTGAACATGTAAAAAGATATACAACGACTGGCATGGGTACTGATCAAGGTAAACTTGCTAACATGCATGCCTTAGGTATAGTTGCTGATACAACTAATACTAATATGGGTGATCTAGGTACGACAACGTTTAGACCTCCATATACTCCACTCACTTTTGGAACCATAGTAGGTAGAAACGTTGGACAATTTTTTGATATTTTTAGAAAAACTCCTATGCATGAGTGGCACGTTGATAATAATGCAAAGTTTGAAAATGTCGGCCAATGGAAACGTGCTTGGTATTATCCAAAAGATGGTGAAACAATGCATGATGCTGTGCAAAGGGAAAGTAAAGCTGCAAGAGAGTCTAGTGGAATATTAGATGCTTCAACACTCGGTAAAATCGACATTCAAGGAACTGATGCAAATGAGTTTCTTAATAGAGTTTACACAAATGCTTGGTCAAAATTACAAATAGGTAAATGTAGATATGGTTTAATGTTGAATGAAGATGGTATGGTTTACGATGATGGAGTGACAACAAAACTAGGTGAAAATCACTATTTAATGACAACAACAACTGGCGGTGCTGCAAATGTCATGTCCAAACTTGAAGATTATTTACAAACAGAATGGCCAGAATTAGATGTATTTTTAACATCAGTTACGGATCATTATGCAACAGCGAGTGTATGTGGTCCAAACGCAAAAAAAATCATTAATAAAATTTTTAAAAATTTAGATTTATCTGATGAAAGTTTCCCACATATGTCATTTAAAGAGGTAAAGCTAGGTAATATAAACTGTAGAATCATGCGGATAAGTTTTACAGGTGAACTAAGTTATGAAATTAATGTGGAAGCATCATACGGTAAATATATTTGGGAAAAATGTATTGAAGCTGGAAAAGAATTTAAAATTACTCCTTATGGAACCGAAACTATGCACCTTTTAAGGGCTGAAAAAGGATTTATCATTGTTGGCCAAGATACTGATGGAACAATGACACCAGTAGATCTTCAAATGGATTGGATAATTAGTAAAAAAAAATATGACTTTATTGGTAAACGATCTCTATATAGAAGCGATACTATTAGAGAAGATAGAAAACAATTAGTCGGACTTTTAACTGATGACCCTAATGAAATTTTAGAAGAAGGTGCTCAAATTGTTAAAGACGAAAATAAAAAGCCTGTGAATATGCTTGGACATGTAACTTCAAGCTATTTCAGTCCAACTTTAAAAAAATCTATTGCTTTAGCCGTTTTGAAAGAAGGTAAAAAACTCAAGGGACAAAAACTCTTGGTTCCAATGATAGATAAAACAATTAAAGTAACTGTATCAGACACAGTCTTCTTAGATAAAGAAAATGAGAGAATAAATGGATAATATTAATACAGCTATTAAAGACAAAAGAGAATATTCAGATTTAAATCTAAAAGAGGTAGAACCAATTACTAAAATTAACTTACGTGGAAAAAAAAGAGAGTTCTTTACAAAAGTTGGCCAACTACTCTCTGTTATTTTGCCAACGGAAAGTAATACTTCTACAAGTAACCAAGAATTAAGCGCTTTATGGCTAAGTCCAGATGAATGGATGGTTTATACAAATAGCATGAATAAAGAAATTTTTGATAGAGTTTTTAAAGAAATTTCATCACTTAACTACGGAGCAGTTACAAATGTAAGTGACCAATGGGTGTGTATTAATATTTCTGGGGATAAATTATACGAATTGCTCTCAATGAGTTGTCCATTTGATTTCTCAAAATTTAAAGATACTAAAGGATCCACAACCCAAACTATAATTAATCATATTGATGTAATCATTCATAACCTGGGTGATAACAATATAAATTTATTTGTAAGACGATCATTTTCTAACCATTTATGGGATTGGCTTAATGACGGGGCGAATTTATTGTAAAATTTAACTGCGTCAAGGTTAGCATAGAAAAATATCTTAAATTATCTTATTAACACTTATGAAAAAAATTATCATATTATTATTTACTTTATTATTCTCATTTTCAGCAAACGCTTCTTCTTTAGACAAAATTCTTTCAAATGGAGAGTTAAGAGTTGGTACAACCGGAGACTGGGATCCAATGACTATAAAGGATCCTTCTACAAATACCTATAAAGGTTTCGACATTGATGTCATGAACGAACTTGCAAAAGACATGGGTGTAAAAATTAAGTTTGTTCCCGCTGAATGGAAAACTATAGTTTCTGGAATAACTTCAAACAGATATGATATTTCAACAAGTGTAACAAAAACTCCTAAAAGAGCAGAAGTAGCAGGTTTCACAGAAACTTATTACAAATATGGAACTGTTCCACTGGTTTTAAAGAAAAATTTAAGTAAATTTTCAACTTGGGATTCTCTAAACAATAAAGATGTTACAATCGCTACAACACTTGGAACTTCACAAGAAGAAAAAGCTAAAGAATTCTTCCCTAAATCAAAATTAAATTCAGTAGAGGCACCGGCAAGAGACTTCCAGGAAGTACTTGCAGGAAGAGCTGATGGTAATATTACAAGTTCAACGGAAGCCAACAAATTAGTTATTAAATATCCACAATTAGCAATTGTTCCAGATGGCGAAAAAAATCCAGCTTTCTTAGCTATGATGGTTGGTAAAAATGATGATAAGTGGAGAAAGTACGTTAACGATTGGATCAATAAGAAAAAGAAATCTGGTTTCTTCAAAGAACTTTTAGCAAAATACAATCTTAAAAGCTTATAATAAATTAGCTATTAATAATTAATTCTTTATAAATATAAGTGTGAAAAACTTATTTTTATTATTCTCACTGTTATTCCTATTATCATGTGGAAAGCAGGAATTAGATTGGTTAATATTATCTCCCAACAATGTTAACGGTTTAACAAATCTAAAATTTTTATTAAGTGGATTTACAACAACTATCTTTATATCTATCGTATCAATATCTCTATCAATAATATTGGGATTAATAGTTGCCATCCCCTCCCTAGCCAAAAATAAATTTTTAACATACTTAAATATAGGTTATGTCGAAATAGTAAGGGCTATACCTTTGTTGGTTTTGATTTTATGGATTTATTATGGATTACCTATTATGACAGGAATTAGTTTTAGTCCATTTGTATCTGGTATTATAGCTTTATCTATAAGTGAAAGCGCATTTCAGGCTGAAATTTTTAGAGCTGGAATAAATTCAATTAGAAAACATCAATGGGAAGCTGGAAGTTCCTTAGGGCTTAATTTTTTTAGAAAATTAAGACTTGTCATTCTTCCTCAAGCTATAAGAAATATACTACCTGCTATTGGAAATCAGTTTGTATACGTTTTAAAAATGTCTTCTTTAGTTTCGATTATTGGTATCGGAGACTTAACTAGAAAGGCGAATGAGCTTGTTGTTACTACATACAGACCTCTAGAAATATATACGTTTTTAATTTTAGAGTATCTTATATTAATTTTAATTGTATCATTCTTAGTAAGACGGCTTGAAAAAAAAATGAAAAAGGATAGTTAATCTAATTTTTTATAAAAAAATATTTTTTATTATCTTTAAACATATAATTAAAAAAAGATCCTATAAAAAATAGTACTACTAATCCCATTAACCAATTTGTAACTAATATTGTATAAAAGATATCGCTGTAACCCCCTCCTTTAATATTAATAACGTACCACAAACATAAAAAAGGAATTGCAGTGAGCCTTAATATACTCAAATACAAACTAAAAATGGGTCTTTTAAGAGCCTGAAATACAGCAGTAGTAATAAAAAAAGTTGGATATATAGGGCCTATCAATGCTGCAATCTTTAAGTATAAAGATCCAAATTTAATAGTTTCTGGATCGTCAGTAATTAATCCAAGAAGATTTTCTGCCCCAAAATACAGAATAAAGCCAGCCATGATCATAAATGAACAACCAAATATTAATGCTTTTTTATAAAGATCTCTTATTCTTTCAAAATTTCTAGCTCCAAAGTTTTGACCTCCGATTGATAATACAGCCGTATTCAATGCTATGACTGGTAATAAGAAAACTTGTTCTATTCTAAGTGCAGCTCCATAACCAGCTGCAGCAATATCTCCAAATTTTCCTACAAAGTATAATACATTAAATATACCAACACCAATTAACAACATGCTAAACATGATTGGTACAGATTGAAAAGTAAGATTACTTAAAAAGTTAATTTTTGGAATAAAACACTTTGCATATAAATACTCTTTAAGTTTACAACAATAAACTTTTTGCGCTAAATAGATTGTTCCAATAAGTTGGCAAATAACTGTAGCAATTGCAATACCTGAAATTCCAAAAGCAGGTATTATTGAAAAACCAAAAATAAAAATTGGATTAAGTATGATGTTTAAAAAAAAAGTAAATATAAGGACGTTTCTATAACTTTTTGTATCACCTTGAGCGTTTAATGTTCCATTTAAAGATATTTGGATCAATACTATTACTGTGCAATAAAAAATTATATCTAAATATTCCCTGGTCAAAATAATATTTTCTGGAGAGGACCCTAATAATTGAAGCAGATAATTGGATGAATTAATTCCTACAAATGTAACTAATAATGAAATGATTATTGCAAAAATTATTGATTGAGCAACATATAATGAAGCGACTTTTTCTTTTTTTTCACCTATGGAATTTCCTATAAGTGTATTAGTACCAGCTCCAACCCCAACACCTATTGCGATAATGATGAAGTAAATTGGAAACGATTTTGCTAAAGCACTTAGTGCATCAGGTGATATCTTTCCAGCAAAAAAAGTATCAGCCAGATTATAGAAAGTTTGAAATAACGATCCAATACTGGCGGGGAATGTAACTCTTCTTAGAAGTTGCCACATTGGATCCGCTGTTAAATTAATCTTCTTAACCATCTATTTGTAAATTTTTTTAAACATGTAATTTTTTTTTTCTTTTTTTGCTTTATCAATTTGACTTTGTCTCATTCTAAATCGTTTTTTTTGTTCTATGCTTGATTTATTATAACAATTAGGACATGAAACACCTTCTTCAAATTTCACAGATTTCTTATCTATAACAGAAATAGGTTCTCTACATCCAGCACAAATTGAATATTTGCCTCTATTTAATCTATGGTTCACAGAAACACGATTATCAAATACAAAACATTCCCCTTTCCATAAGCTTTTTTTTCTGTCGATTTTTGACAAATAATTAATAATGCCGCCCTTTAACTGAAAAACATTTTTATAACCTTTGTTATATAAATAATCGCTAGCCTTTTCGCATCGAATACCTCCTGTACAAAACATTCCGATTTTCGAATTTTTATTAAACTTTTTAAAATATTTAGAAAAATCTCTAAAGTTATTTAATTTTGGATTTATAGATCTCTTGAAAGTCCCAATCCTAAACTCAAAATCTTTTCTAGTATCAATTATATAGGTGTCTTTGTTTAAAACGAAATTATTCCATTCCTTTGGAGAAAGATGATTATCTTTAATTTTTTTTTTAAGTCTTTTTCCAATTGGAACAACTTCCTTTTTAACCTTCACCCTCCCTTTATGAAAAGGAATGAATCTATTAAAAGAAATATTTTCATTATCAAATTTTGTAATGGCAAAGATTTTTTTAAGATTGATTTTTATTTGTTTAGTATTTTTTTTTAGGAAAGAAATTGATCCATTAATCCCCTCAGGTGAGATAATTATAGTTCCTTTAATTTTGTAATCATCTATGAAATTTTGAAGTTTGTCTTTGAGTTTACTGATCTTTTTTAATTGTTTAAATTTATAAAAACCAAAGATGGTATACATTATAATTTTCTACAAATTGAAAAACCATCACCTATTGGGATAATCATATTTTCAACTCTTATATCGTTATTTACATAAGTATTAAAATCTCGAATTATCTCAGTTAAGTGTTCTTTATTGTTTTTATCTACAACTTCGCCATGCCACAAAACATTATCAATGATTATAAAACCATCTCTTTTTAATAAGTTAAAAGACAGTTCATAATATTTTTTGTAATTTTCTTTATCAGCATCTATAAAAATCAAATCAAACAATTTTTTTTGGCTTATTAATTTATTAATTCCATTGATAGCTTCATCAATAATAATATCAATTTTTTCTGAAACTTTTGCCTTTTCAAAGAAATTTTTCGCTACTAATGAAGTATCTTTGTTTTTATCGATAGTGGTAATCTTAGAGTCGTTTTCTAGACCAATGCCCATACTTAATGAGCTAAGACCAGTAAAAGTACCAATTTCTAAAATTTCTTTAGGTTTAAACAATTTTGTGACTAAATATAAAAAATGACATTGGTTGATTGAAATTTGTAATTTCTTTTTTTTTCCAAGGGTATCGTTATACTTTATAATTTCATCTTGTACTGGATGTAATTTTAAAGAGTGCTCATCAATATATTTTTCTATTAGCTTATTAATAGGTAGATTTGAACTCATGCTAGTTCAATTTTTTCTTTAAGATATCATTTACTAACTTAGGATTGGCTTTGCCATCTGTCTTTTTCATAACTTGACCAACAAAAAAACCAAACAATTTATCTTTACCGGATTTAAATAATTCAACATTTTTAGGATTTTCTTTAATTACATCATCTACAATTTTTTCAATTTCTTTAGGGTCGCTTTGTTGTTTCAATCCCTTTTCGTCAATAATGCTTTTTGGATCTTTGCTTTCATTTGCCATTATTTCAAAAACTGTTTTTGCAATTTTGCCAGAAATAGTACCATCTTTAATCAAGTTAATTAAAGATGATAAATTTTTAGATGAAATAGGACTTTGTGATATTTCTAAATTTCTATCATTAAGTAATGCAAATAATTCACCTGTTATCCAGTTTGTTGCTAGCTTAATATCTGAATTTTTAATTACATCTTCAAAATATTTTGATGTTTCAATATCAGATACCAATATATTTGCCTCGTATGGAGTTAATTTAAACTTATCTACAAATCTTTTTTTCTTTTCATCGGGAAGTTCAGGTATTTCTTTTTTAATTTTTGATATAAAATCTTCAGTTAATTCAAGGGGTAATAAGTCAGGATCAGGAAAGTATCTATAATCATGAGCATCTTCTTTTGACCTCATAGATCTAGTTTCATTTTTTTTTGTATCAAATAAACGAGTTTCTTGATCAATGGAGCCTCCCTCTTCTAATATGTCAGCCTGACGATTTGCTTCATATTCGATTGCCATTTGCATAAACTTTATAGAATTAACATTTTTAATTTCACATCTTGTGCCTAATTTCTTTTCCCCTGTCTTTCTGATTGAAACATTCACATCAGCTCTTAAAGATCCTTCTTGCATATTTCCATCACAAGTTCCTAGATATCTCATAATTGATCTAAGTTTTTTTATGTATAAGTTTACTTCCTCTGGAGATCTTAAGTCTGGTTTGCTTACTATTTCCATAAGAGCAACTCCAGATCTATTTAAGTCAACGAGAGTATTTTGGGGATCAAT
>CACESO010000009.1 GCA_902562205.1 uncultured Pelagibacteraceae bacterium
CAGGGAGATGTTGGAAGTGGTAAAACTATTGTGGCATTAATTTCTTGTCTAAATGTTGTTAATAGTGGTTATCAGGTTGCTTTTATGGCACCTACAGAAATTTTAGCATATCAACATTATAAATTAGCCCAATCTTTAATAAAAGATAAAATGAAAATAGGTTTTTTAACATCCAAAACTGATTATTCTGAAAGGAAAAAAATAATTAATGATTTAGAAACAAACAAATTAAATATACTTTTTGGCACTCATTCTGTTTTTCAAGAAAAGATAAGTTATAAAAAACTTGGGCTTGTCGTAATTGATGAACAACATAAATTTGGAGTTAAGCAAAGAAAGAAATTATCCGATAAAGGTGGCAAAAATTGTGATGTATTAGTAATGTCAGCAACTCCTATACCCAGAACAATGATTATGACTGTTTTTGGAGATATGGATGTAACTATAATAAAACAAAAACCTAAAAATAGAAAACCAGTTAAAACTTACAGTAAAGTTGACTCAAAACTAAATGAGATAATTGATTTTACTAAAAATCAGATTAAAAAAGGTAATCAAATTTTTTGGGTTTGTCCTTTAATAGAGGAGTCTAAAAAAGTTGATCATCAATCAGCAGTGCAAAGATATAAAGGTCTTCAAAAAATTTTTAGAGATAGAGCTGGCCTTTTACACGGTTCGCTCGATAAAATCGATAAAGATAAAATATTGAATAAGTTTTTGAGCAGAAAAATTGATATTTTGATCTCAACAACAGTTATTGAGGTTGGTATTGATTTTCCAAATGCAAATGTGATCATAATAGAAAATTCAAACAAATTTGGATTATCTCAACTTCATCAACTTAGGGGAAGAGTTGGCAGAGGCGATAAAGAGTCATTCTGTATTCTAATGTTTAAAAAGAATTTAAGTAAAAATGCTCGGAAACGAATAAATATCTTAAAAGAAAATAATGATGGGTTTAAAATATCAGAAGAAGATATGAAATTAAGAGGTTATGGTGATTTACTAGGTTTTAAACAAAGTGGAATTCAAAGTTTTCGACTTGCAGATCCTGTTTTAAATGAGGATCTTTTTTTATTAGCTGAAAAAGAAGTTAAAAAAATTGAGAAGGACAATATCGATTTAGATAAATTTAAATCTTTGTTAAAACTTTATGATAGAGCTGATATTTTAAATGATATTGTTTAATTACCTATTGGGTCTGAGGTTCCAGCAGATACAATAAATTTTGACGCTTCTTCAAAAGTCATATCAAGAAAGATAACTTCATCTTTCGGAAACATTAATAAAAAACCACTTGTCGGATTTGGTGTAGTTGGAACAAAAACGTTTATTAATTCTTTATTAGTTTTTTTACTTATTTCACCTTTATTTTCTTTAGTAGCGAATCCAACAGCCCACGAACCTTTTTTAGGATATTCAATCAAAACAACACTTTTTTTATTATCTGTTTTATTAGTAAAGCTCTCTGTCATTTGACCAATCGCTGAATAAATGGTTCTTAAAATTGGAATTCTTTTAAAAAGGTCATTGATTAAATTTAAAATTTTTTTACCAAAAAACGATAATGAAATACCGCCTACTATCGTGATAAAAATAACAGATAATAAAATTTCAAGCCCTGGTATAGAAAAAGGTAGATAGTTATTTGGATTTATTTCATTAGGAATCAATTTTGAGGATATTTTTATTAAAAATAAAGTAAGATACAAAGTAAAACCAATTGGAACTAATACAACAATACCAGCTATAAAAGCATTTCTAAGTTTTGAAGTTATTGATGATTTTTTTTTCATTAATTATAAGATGAATATATTACAAAACATAAAGCAATTATGAATAAAAAAACTAATATTTTATTGTTTAAATTCATAAAAAAACTATTAAAACATAATACTTAATTTAATTTAAATGAATAGAAGAAAATTTCTAAATATAGTCGGTTGTTGTGGTTGTAGTTATATTATTAATTCTTGTGCATCAGTGCCAATTACTGACAGAAAACAGCTTAAATTAATACCGGAGGCAAAACTTAATGCACAAGCAGCACAAATTTACGAAAAAGTAAAAAAAAAGGAAAAATTAATTACTGATGGACGTAATTTGAAAGAAATTAAGGAAATTGGAAAAAAAATGGAGTATGCGATCAGTGAATATTTTTATCTAAATAACATTAAAGATCCAACAGTGAATTTTCAATGGGAATATATACTAATTGATAATAAAAAAGTTAAGAATGCGTGGTGTATGCCTGGTGGTAAAATTGCTGTTTATAGTGGAATGCTAGAGGTAACTAAAAATACAAATGCATTGGCTGCAGTGATGGGTCACGAGATTGCTCATGCAGTTGCAAAACATTCTGTTGAAAGAGCTAGTCGTAGTGTAGTACTTCAAACGGGCACTCAACTCATTGATATATTTTCAGGAGGAAAACTTTCACAAGTAAATAGAGCAACTGGTATGGATACTGTTGGTTTATTACAACAAATTGGCATTATGAATCCATTTACAAGAAAACAGGAAACTGAGGCTGACTATCTTGGTCTTATTTTTTCATCTTTATCTGGGTATGATATTAGAGAAACAACAAAGTTTTGGGAACGAATGAAGGAAATAAATAAAGGTAAGGAACCTCCAGAGTTTATGAATACTCATCCATCTTCTCAAAAAAGAATAGAAAATCTTGACGGTTGGATGAATGAAATTATTTTAGATTATCCACCAATAAAAACTTAATGGTGAGCCGTGTTGGACTCGAACCAACGACCCATTCCTTAAAAGGGAATTGCTCTACCAACTGAGCTAACGGCCCAAAATAAAATTCTTATAGTTTTTTTTTTCAAATAATCAATATGTTATAATTACAACTTAGCAATGTATTCATCAAAAAACTGGTCAAAAGTTCCATTATTTATGTTAATTCTTATTTCATTCATAAGTTCATGATAAAAATTTATATTATGGAGTGTTAAAAGCATTGAGGCCAGTATTTCGTTAGTATTGAATAAGTGATTTAAGTAGTTTTTTGAATACTTATTTAAGTTAAATTTTTCACATTTTTCATCAATGGGTTTTGTATCATTCTGATACTTGGCATTTTTAATATTTATAGGTCCATTCCACGTAAAAGCTAAACCAGTTCTCCCAGACCTAGAGGGTAATACACAATCAAACATATCAACCCCTCTTTTTACTGCTCCTAGGATATCAGAAGGTGTTCCAACACCCATTAAATATCTTGGTTTATCTTCAGGTAAGTGATTTTTTATACCGTCTAATACCTTAAACATTTCACTTTGTGTATCTCCAACAGCTAAACCACCTAAGGCATATCCATCAAACCCAATTTTTATTAAATCATTAAGTGATTTTTTTCTTAAATCATCAAATAATCCACCTTGCACTATTCCAAAAAGACCCTTGTGAGGATTTTTTCCAAAAGAATTTTTTGATCTTAAAGCCCACTCTGTTGATAAATTTAAAGAGTCTTCAATAATTTTTCTATCTGTTGTTTTTTTTGGACATTCGTCCATAACCATGACGATGTCTGAATTAAGTTTTTTTTGAATTCTTATACTTTCTTCTGGACTAAGTATATATTCCTTTCCATCAACGTGGGAATTAAATATAGCGCCCTTCTCTTTATCGATTTTATTTAATTTTGAAAGAGACATAACTTGGTAACCACCTGAATCAGTTAAAATCGGTAATGGACAATTCATAAATTCGTGCAGTCCTCCTTGAAGAGCTACTCTTTCTTCTCCAGGTCTTATCATTAAATGATATGTATTAGATAAAATTATTTGACTTCCAGCTTTTATCAAGTCGTCTACAAAAGTAGCTTTTACTGTGGCTTGAGTTCCAACAGGCATAAAAACAGGGGTATCAATGTTACCTCTAGAAGTAACAATTGTTCCTGTTCGGGAAAATTTATCTTTATTTTTTACTTTAAAAGAAAAATTTTTTAAACTCAATTTATAAAGATTTGAAACTAATTATCTTGTCAGGGTTTGAAACTGAACCATTGGGTCCATCACCTCTTTTAATCTTATCTACAAATTCCATCCCTTCTACAACTCTTCCAAAAACTGTGTATTGTCTATCCAGATGCGGGGCATCTTCAAAACATATAAAGAATTGACTATTTGCACTGTTCGGATCAGAGGATCTTGCCATAGATAAAATACCTTTTACATGAGGAATATCATTAAATTCAGCTTTTAAATTTGGTAAATCCGAACCTCCTGTGCCTGCTCTATTTAAATCAAAATTTTCTGAAGATGAGTTACCAAATTGGACATCACCTACCTGAGCCATAAACCCATCTATTACTCTGTGAAATACAACATTATCATAAAGACCTTTGTTAGCTAATTCCTTTATTCTTTTTACATGATTTGGTGCTTTGTCTTCGAATAGTTCTATTTTCACATCCCCATCTTTTAATTTAAGTATCATCATATTTTCCTCTGCGTTTGCGTTAAAATTAATAATTAAAAATAATATTAAAAAAATTATTTTATTCATAAAATTTATTTTTTAAAGATTTAATTACTGTTTTAGTGGTAAATTTTCTTATGTCACCTTTTAATTCAATAATTTCTTTAACAAATTTGGATGAAATAATTTGATTTTCTGGGTCTGACATTAAAAAAACAGTTTCAACCAATTTATTTAATTTTTTATTCATTCCTGCTAATTGAAATTCATATTCAAAATCGGAAGTAGCGCGTAAACCTCTAATAATAACATTTGATTTCATCTTTCTGCAAAAATCAGTGGTTAAAGTTTTAAATGATGTAACAACTATTTTTTTTTTACTAAATTTTAAATCACTAAAAAGAGCTTTTTTAATTAAGTGTTCTCTTTCCTCTGCGTTAAAAAGATAATTTTTTGTATTTCCGTCAGATACGGCAACAATCACTTTATCAAAAATATTTAAAGACTTTTTAATTAGATCTATATGTCCAAATGTAATTGGGTCAAAAGTTCCGGGGTATATAGCTTTTTTCATTATATTAAGTTATCATCAATTTTAATTGCTGAAACAACTTTTTCATCGCCAGATAACTTAATAATTCGTACCCCTTGAGTATTTCTTCCTGCAGTTCTAATTTCCTTTACTGCCACCCTTATAACTCTCCCTTTATTGGTAGATATCAATATTTCGTCGCCATCAAAAACTGGGAAAGAAGATGCTATATTTCCATTCCTCGATGAGTTTACTATACCTATAATACCCTTTCCGCCTCTATTAGTAGTACGAAATTCTTTGTCATTTGTTCTTTTTCCAAAACCATTCTCAGTTATTGAAAGTATATATTTGCCCTCAACTTTACCATTTTTTTCAGATTTTTTTTCTATTTTTTCTATTATTGATAAAGACACAATTCTGTCCTTATCACCCAAATTAATTCCCTTGATACCTTTAGAAGATCTACCTTTAAATAATCTTAATTTTTTTGATTCAAATCTGATACATTTTCCATTTAGTGAACTAAGCATGATGTCTTGATTTTCTTTACAAATTTTAACACCTATAATCTTATCGTCATTATCTAGCTTCATTGCTATTTTTCCAGCTGTATTAATGTTTAAAAAATCTTCTAAGCTATTTTTCCTTATTTTACCTTTGGCTGTTGCAAAAATAATATTTAAATCTTTAAATTCAGACTTATCTTCAGGTAAAGGCATAATCGAACTGATTGATTGGTGGTTTTTTAATGGAAGAATATTATATAAAGATTTACCTCTTGAGCTAGCAGATCCCTCGGGTATTTTCCAAGCTTTAAGCTTATAAACCATTCCTTGAGTTGAGAAGAAAAGAACAGATGTGTGAGTGTTTACAGATAAAGTTTGAACCACTGAGTCTTCATCTCTAGTTTTAATTCCTGATTTTCCTTTACCACCTCTTTTTTGTTTTTTAACAATATCGAGTGCGCCTCTTTTTATATATCCCTGCAAGGTAACAGTTATTAATACAGATTGTTTTTGAATAGTCTCTTCGATATCATAATTAAGGACTGCATCAATTATTTTTGTTCTTCGTTCAACTGAATATTTTTCTTTTATTTCATTTAATTCGTTACTAATAACTTTTAAAAGTTCTTTTCTAGAGTTTATTATCTTTTTAAAGGAAATTATTAAATTAGACAATTTCTTTAACTCTACCTCTATTTCATTAATACCTAAAGCAGTAAGTTTTTGAAGTCTTAATTCTAATATTGCCTCAACTTGTTTTAAGGAAAGAGAATAACTATTCTTATTTTTTTTGTTATCAACTAACTTTATTAATTTTTGGGATGATTTAATTTTCCATGAAGTATTTAATAAAGAATTTTTTGCTTGTTCTGGATTTTTTGAAGATCGTATAATCTTGATTACTTTATCGATATTTTCAACTGAAACTGATAAACCAATCAATATGTGAGCTCTGTCCTCAGCTTTTTTAAGATCAAATTTTGTCTTTTTAACAACGACTTCTTCTCTAAATTTAAGAAAAGACTCTAAAAAATCTTTAAGATTACAGCTTTTGGGTTTTCTATCTACTATAGCTAAGGTATTAAAACTAAATGAAGACTCCAAAGAGGTATATTTATAAAGTTGTCTTTTAACTGTCTCGGGTTCTATATTTCTTTTTAAGTCTATAGCTACTCTTATACCTTCTCTATTTGACTCGTCTCTTATATCACTAATTCCATCTATTTTTTTATTTCTTATTAATTCTACAATTTTTTCGTTTAAAACAGATTTATTGATTTGATATGGAATTGAATTAATAACAATTCTTTCTTTACCATTTTTAAGTTGTTCGATTGAAACATTTCCCCTTACTTTAAAAGATCCTCTTCCAGTTTTATATCCAGTTTTAATAATATCTTTTCCTATTATTGTACCACCTGTAGGAAAGTCAGGACCTGGTATATGCTTCATTAGTTCATTTATCTTAATATCTTTATTGTCTATAAGAGCTAAAGTGGCATTTATCACTTCTGAAAGATTGTGTGGCGGAATACTAGTTGCCATTCCAACAGCAATACCTCCAGCACCATTTACTAGTAAATTTGGATATTGAGCAGGCAAAACTTCAGGTTCTTTTTCAGTTTCATCATAATTACTTTTAAATTCAACAGTGTCTTTATCTATATCGTCTATTAAATTCTGTGAAATTTTTGCTAATCTAGTTTCTGTATATCTCATTGCAGCAGGAGGATCGCCATCTACAGAGCCAAAATTTCCTTGACCATCGATCAAAGGCAAGCTCATTGAAAAATCTTGAACCATTCTAACTAATGCATCGTAAACAGCTTGATCACCGTGAGGATGATATTTACCAATAACATCTCCTACTATTCTGGCAGACTTCCTGTATTGTTTACTCCAATCAAAACCACCTTTATGCATTGCATAAATAATTCTTCGATGGACTGGTTTCAAACCATCTCTAACATCTGGTAAAGCACGACTTACAATTACGCTCATCGCGTAAGAAAGATATGATGAACTCATTTCATCATACATTTCAATAGGTTTTACATTATTTTTATTCTCTAATTGCGATTTATCCATAAAGATTAATTAAAAAGGAATATCGTCATCTAAATCATTGTCAGATGCTTGAGACATCTCATTCTTATTTTGAGGTGCATTTGCAATTGACGTTGAGGAATTATTTCCCCCAAGCATTGTTAAAGATGAATTATATCCTTGTATTAATATTTCTGTAGAATATTTATCTTGGCCAGACTGTTCATCTTTCCATTTTCTTGTCGTCAATTGACCTTCGACATAAATCTGAGCACCTTTTTTAAGATACTGTTGAACAACATTCACAAGTCCTTCATTAAATACAACCACACGGTGCCACTCAGTTTTTTCCTTTTTCTCACCAGTGTTTTTATCTTTCCAAGATTGGCTAGTAGCAAGACTAAGTCTAGCGACATTTTTTCCATTAACCATCTGCTTTATCTCGGGATCTGCACCTAATCTGCCAATTAAAAGTACTTTATTTAAACTTCCAGCCATATTATTTTATATTAATTATATCACAAAAAGGATTTGATTATTAACTTTATTAAGTTAAAGCAAATAAAAAAATGAACAAAAAGATAGTTATTAAGGGCGCAAAAGAACACAATTTAAGGAATATCTCTGTTGAGATTCCTAAAGATAAATTTGTGGTCATAACAGGTTTGTCAGGCTCTGGAAAATCCTCATTAGCATTCGATACCATCTATGCTGAAGGACAAAGAAGATACGTTGAAAGTCTTTCAGCTTATGCGAGACAGTTTTTAGACAAAATGAAAAAACCTAAAGTAGATTTTATTGAAGGATTAAGTCCAGCCATTTCGATTGAACAAAAAAATACATCAAAAAATCCAAGATCTACTGTAGCAACAGTTACAGAAATTTATGACTATATGAGAGTTCTCTATGCAAGAATTGGAACACCCTACTCACCTTTTACAGGTAAAGAAATTAAATCCCAAACTGTTTCTCAAATTGTCGATAAAATTTTAGAGTTACCAAAAAAATCAACTATTTTCTTATTCGCTCCAATAGTTAGAGGTAGAAAAGGAGAATACAAAAAAGAAATTTTATCTTACAAAAAAAGAGGTTTTAGAAAAGTAAAAGTTGATGGCACACTTTATGACATTGATAAAACTCCAGACTTAAATAAAAAATTGAAACATGATATTTACATTTTAGTCGACAGAATTGTAATAAATTCTGATTTAGGAAATAGACTTGCTGAAGGTATAGAAACATCATTAAATTTAGCAAATGGTCTTTTATTTGTTGAGTATCAAGATGAAACATTGCCTGCTAAATTTAGAAAAACAGAAAAATTAACATTTTCATCAAAATTTGCATGTCCTGAAAGTGGCTTTACAATCGAAGAAATTGAACCAAGATTGTTTTCTTTCAATAGTCCTTATGGAGCTTGTGAAGAATGTGAGGGTATAGGTATAAAACTCAACGTTGATCCAAATCTGGTTGTACCTGATGATAAAAAAAGTATTGCTCAGGGAGCTATTCAACCATGGGCAAAAACAACCACTCTTTATTACGCACAAACATTAACTTCTCTCGCAAAACATTATAAATTCTCTATAGATGAAAAATGGTCAAAACTACCAAAAAAGATAAAAGACATTATCTTGTATGGGTCTGATGATGAAGAAATAAAATTTTCATATGATGATGGATATGAAAAGTATTCCCATAAAAAAACTTTTGAGGGGGTGGTAAATAATTTAGAACGACGTTACTTAGAGACCGATAGTGATTGGAAAAGAGAAGAAATTTCTCAATATCAATCTGATACAAAATGCGATATTTGCAAAGGTCACCGTCTTAAAGATGAGGCGCTTTGTGTAAAAATAGATAATAAACACATAAGTGAAGTAACTGAAAAATCTATAAGTGATGCCAAAGAGTGGTTTAATCAGTTATCAAAAAAACTTGATCAAAGAAAACTAAAAATATCAGAACATATTCTAAAAGAAATAAATGAGAGACTAAATTTTCTTCTTAATGTTGGTCTTGATTACCTGACATTATCAAGGGAGTCAGGAACTTTATCTGGTGGTGAAGCTCAGAGAATTAGACTTGCTTCCCAAATTGGTTCAGGTCTAACAGGAGTTTTATATGTGTTAGATGAACCATCAATTGGTTTGCATCAAAAAGACAATGTAAAATTAATAAATGCATTAAAAAGATTAAGAGATTTAGGAAATACAGTAATTGTTGTTGAACATGATACAGAAACAATTGAAAATGCAGATCATATCTTAGACCTTGGACCTCAAGCAGGTAGCAAAGGCGGTGAAGTTGTTGCAGAAGGCAATCTTAAAGATATTGTTAAAAATGATAATAGCATTACAGGAAAATATTTATCTTCTAAATATTTTATACCAATTCCAAAAAAAAGAAGGTTAGCAAAAAATGGAAGGTTTTTACAAATTAATGGAGCATCTGGTAATAATTTAAAAAATGTTGATTTAAAAATTCCATTTGGAACTTTTACATGTGTTACTGGAGTTTCAGGAAGCGGAAAATCCACTTTAGTCTTACAAACGCTTTACAATGCTCTTAACTTATCTTTGAACAATAACAAATCAAGAAAGATACCAATGCCATTTAAAGGTTTTAAAGGTATCGAATTGATTGATAAAGTAATTGATATTGATCAATCTCCTATTGGAAGAACTCCAAGATCTAATCCAGCAACTTACACAGGTGCATTTGGACCAATTAGAGACTGGTTTACTAATTTACCAGAATCAAAAAGCAGGGGTTATAAACCTGGAAGATTTTCTTTTAATGTTAAAGGTGGAAGATGTGAAGCATGTGAAGGAGATGGTGTAATAACTTATGAAATGCACTTCCTTCCAGATGTTTATGTAACATGTGATGAATGTAAGGGCAGCAGATACAATAGAGAAACACTTGAAATAAAATTTAAAGGAAAAAGCATTGCTGAAGTTTTAGATATGACAGTTGAAGAAGGATGTGATTTCTTTGAAAATATAGCAACTATAAGATCAAAGTTATTAACATTAAAAAAAGTTGGGTTAGGTTATATAAAGATTGGTCAACAAGCTACAACCCTCTCCGGTGGTGAAGCTCAAAGAATTAAATTAGCAAAAGAATTATCCAAAAGATCTACAGGTAGAACAATCTATATTTTAGATGAACCTACGACTGGTTTACATCAACATGATATTAAAAAATTATTAGAAATATTACACACCTTCGTTGCAACAGGAAATACAGTTGTTGTCATTGAGCACAATTTAGATGTTATTAAAACTGCTGACTACGTAGTAGATATGGGTCCAGATGGCGGTGTCAAAGGTGGACAAGTAATCGCAGAAGGAAAACCTGAAGATATATGCAATACAGAAAAGAGTTATACAGGTAAATTTCTAAAGCCTTTGCTAAACGGAAAATTTAAAAAAATTGCATAATCAATTAAAATTTGTTAAATTACTTTAATGATAAGTATTTTAAGCTCACTATCTAGAACGATCCACTACTCACTTGCTATATCAGTATTATTGTTCGTAGGTTTGTTTTTTCTTAATGGTGGTTTTGATTTTGATTTATTATTTTGGAGCTGGTTATTTAGATATATCCACGTTCTTGTTGGAATAATGTGGATTGGATTATTGTGGTATTTTAATTTTGTTCAAATTCCAAATATGGCTAAAATACCTGATGAACAAAAACCAGCAATCAGCAAAGTAATTGCTCCCTCTGCCCTTTTTTGGTTTAGATGGGCAGCTTTTGCAACGATTGTATCGGGTTTGATATTATCATATCTCAACGGATATTTGCATGATGCAATGACTCTTGGCATAGGATCAGGTGGAGGCAAAAGTACAGCGATTGGAATAGGAATGTGGTTAGGTTTAATTATGGCTTTTAATGTTTGGTTTGTTATTTGGCCAAATCAGAAAAAAGCTTTAGGAATGGTTGAAACAGATCCAGAAACTAAAGCTAAAGCTGCAAAAACAGCAATGGTTTTTTCAAGAACTAATACTTTATTATCTCTACCAATGTTACTATCAATGGTAGCAGCCCAAAACTTATATTAATTATCTTCTTTAAGAACTGTTTTTTGTGAAACTTTAAAGAAAACTAAAAGTGGATTTGCTATGAAAATTGAGGAATAGGTTCCTAAAATAACACCCAGAATCATAGCTAATGAAAAACCTTTTAATATTTCACCACCAAATAAAAATATAGAAAGTAAAGCTAATAACGTCGTTGAAGAGGTAATTATAGTACGTGATAAAGTCTCGTTTATTGATAAGTTGGTAAGATCAAATATCTTAATATCTGAATATTTTTTAAGATTTTCCCTTACGCGGTCATAAATTACAACAGTGTCATTCATTGAGTAACCAACAATAGTTAAAACGGCTGCTACAATTGACAAATTTATTTCTAGACTTAATGCTGAAAAAATTCCAAGAGTAATAATAACATCATGGAATAAAGCAGCTATTGCACCAACACTAAATTGCCACTCAAAACGTATCCAAATATAGATTAGCATTGCCATTAACGATAAGCATATAGCAGTTACTCCAGCCTTTAGTAATTCTGAACTTACTTTAGGTCCTACATTTTCAACTCTTCTGAAAGAAAAATCTTGAGTTAATTCTTGTGAAAGATTTCTTTGTAAATTTTCGATAAACTCTGGATCATTAAGTTTGTCTCTTTTAAATTTAACCACAAAATCATTATCGCTCCCAAAATTTTTAATTGAAATCTTACCTAAATTTAATTTGTTAAAACTAGATCTTAAAATTTCAATATCAGGCTTTTCAGTCTCAACACGAATTTCAATTAAAGTTCCACCTTTAAAATCAACTCCATAATTCAAACCTTTAAATATTAAAAAGATTAATGAAAGTAATATCAGTGCAATAGAAAATACATTTAATGACTTATAATATTGATTAAATCTATAATCCTTTTTCATTTTATAATAATTTCCTTATGCTTGTTAATTTTTACATAAATAGACGTAAGTAATCGTGCGATAAAAAAAACTGAGAATAGAGTTGTTAATATTCCAACACATAGTGTAATTGAAAATCCTTTGACTGGTCCTGATCCAAAAATAAATAGAATTATTGCAGCTATTATTGTTGTTATGTTTGCATCCAAAATTGTAATTTTTGATTTTGAATATCCATTATCAAAAGCTATTAAATTATTTTTTTCTTTACTTGTTTCTTCCTTTATTCTTTCAAAAATTAAAACGTTTGCATCTACTGCCATTCCAACAGTTAAAATTATTCCAGCAATACCAGGGAGAGTAAGAGTTGCTTCTAATAATGTTAAAATACTGATTAGTAAAATTAAATTAATAATTAGGGTAAAATTTGCAATGATACCAAAAATTCTGTATTTAAATGTCATAAACCCGATCACTAATAAAAATCCTATAATGAGTGAAAGTATTCCTGCATTAATAGAATCTTGCCCTAAATCAGGTCCTACTGTTCTTTCTTCGATGATATTTAATGGAGCTGGTAAAGCACCAGATCTTAAAAGTAAGGCTAGGTCTGTTGCAGATTGAAAAGTAAAACCTCCACTAATTTGCCCTGATCCTCCTGCAATTACATCCCTTATTACTGGAGCACTTATTATTTGACCATCAAGTACTATAGCAAGACGTGTGCCTATATTTCTTTTTGTTGCTTGGGCAAATCTTTTAGATCCAACCCTATCCAGTGTAAAACTTACAACTGTTTGATTATTTAATGAGTCCATTCGTGGACTTGCATCAACTAAATTATCTCCACTTATAATAACTCTTTTACTTAATAATAGTTCTTCACCTGTTTCTATTAATTTAAGTTTTTCGGTTCCAAAAGACTCGTTTGAACTCTCAGATTCAAGTCTAAATGCAAGATCTGCAGTTTTACCTAATAAAGATTTAATCCTATCTGGATTATCAAGACCTGGGAGTTCAAGCAAAATTCTATCATTACCTCTTTTTAAAATATTTGGTTCATTAGTACCAACCTCATCAACTCTTTTTCGAACAATTTCTATTGCTTGATCTAATGATGCATTTTTAATCAGGATAATTCCATATTTACTTAGCTCCAAATTAAAAACATCACCATTTATCTTCACATCAAGTTGATGAGCTTTGTATTGAAAATAATAAGGATTGATCGTACTTTCTTTGTCACTAAATATTTCACTAATCTTTTCAACATCATCTTTCGAAACTTTAAGCTTAATTAATTTGTCATCAAGTTTTAAGCTTAAAATCTTAATTTTATTTTTTTTAAAATAATCTTTAATTTCTAATAATTTTGATTGTAATTTTTGTTTAATTACTGGTTCATTATCAAGCTCTAATAACAAATAAGAACCACCTTGAAGATCTAAGCCTAATTTAATTTTTTTTTGTTTATCTAAATCTAAATCTAAAAAATTTGATGATGAGACCATCACCATAAAAAGAGTGAATAGTGCTATCAAAGTGATCTTCAGTTTTGAAAAATATAACACTTAAAATTATTTTTTTTGGTCAGTATTATTTATTAGAGCTTGAATACCTGTAGATTTGATAACTTCAACTTTGACATTATCAGTTATAGAAATTTCTGCTTTATCGCCGTCAATAATTCTCTCGACGGTACCTATTATTCCTCCAGAGGTAATGACTTTGTCACCTCTTTTTAAGTTTTCAACCATCAACTTATGTTCTTTAACTTTTTTTTGTTGTGGTCTTATTAAGAAAAAATAAAAAATAACAAAAATTAGTATTAAAGGTATTAATTGTGCAAATCCTGATTCAGACATAATAATAGATTGGTTTTTATACTATTAGATTAACTAACACAACTCCTAATTCGATGTGATTTTATTTATATTATCCATGTATGGTTTTAATACGTCAGGTATTATAATTGATCCATCTTTGTCTTGATAATTCTCCAGGATCGCAATCATAGTTCTTCCGATTGCAAGTCCACTTCCATTCAATGTACCTATAAAATTTTTTTCATTTTTTGAATTTTTATATTTGGCTTTCATTCTTCTAGCTTGAAAAGTTCCACATGTTGAACAACTAGAAATTTCTCTATATTTTTTTTCTGAAGGCACCCAAACTTCAATGTCATAAGTTTTTTGAGCACTAAAACCCATATCACCCGTACATAGCTCAACAATTCTATAAGGCAGTTTCAGTTTATCTAAAATTCCTGATGCACATTTAGTCATTCTCTCCAACTCCTCTTCACATTTTTGAGGCTCTACTAGGCTAACAAGTTCAACTTTATAAAATTGGTGCTGCCTAATCATTCCTTTTGTATCTTTGCCATAGCTTCCAGCTTCTTTTCTAAAGCAAGGAGTAGATGCCACATATCTCAAAGGTAGTTCTTTAATATCAATTGTTTTTTCTCTTGCCATATTAGTTAAAATAACTTCTGCAGTTGGGATTAAAAATTTTCTATTGTTATCATCAATTTTTATTTCAAATTGATCAGACTCAAATTTAGGAAGTTGTCCAGTACCAAACATTGTATCAAAGTTAGCGAGTAATGGTGGAGATATCTCCTCATAACCATTTTCTTTTGTATGAACATCAATCATAAAATTTGATAAAGCTCTTTCTAATTTTGCAAGTTTGTTTTTTACAAATACAAATCTTGAACCTGAAGTCTTTGTGGCAAGATCAAAATCAAGCATATTAAGATTTTCACCTACTTCATAGTGAGACTTAATCTTAAATTCACTTTCTTTTATAGAGCCTTTTTTTTTAACTTCTTTATTTAAAGATTCGTCCTTACCCTCTGGTACACTAGATAGCGGTGTATTAGGTATTGATGATAATAACTCATTTAATTTTTGACTTATTGATAGTTGTTTTGTTTGAAGAGTGCTTATTTTGTCAGTAAGTTCTTTAGATTTTTTAAATAAAGATTTATCTTTACTTTTTGAAATAGATTTTTTTTCAGATTCTAATTTTTCTTTTTCTTGAATTAAAGACCTATTTTCTTTGTCTAAACTTAAAATTTCATCAAACTTTACATCGACATTTCTTTTTTTTATTTGACCTGAAAATTCTTTAAAATTTTCTCTAATTTCTTTTATATCATGCATTTTCTTCTACTTTTTTTTCAATCATTCTTACTGAAATTATAGATAATTCATATAAAATTAATAATGGAATCGCCAAACCAATTTGTGTAATTGGATCAGGTGGAGTAAGTATTGCGGCAGCTGTAAAAATAATAATTACAACATACTTTCTTCTTGTTTTAAGGAACTCAGAGTCAACAAAACCAACTCTTGCTAACAATGACAACACAACAGGTAATTGAAAACTTAATCCAAAAGCAAAAATTAATTTCATAACTAGTGATAGATATTCGTTCACCTTAGCTTCAAGTTGAATAGGTAATGATGTGGTTATACCGGTGCTCTCAAATGATAAGAAAAATTTAATCGCTAAAGGCATAATTAAATAGTAAACCAACATTCCACCTAAAAGAAATAAGATTGGAGTTACAACTAAGTAAGGCATGATTGCAGATTTTTCATGTTCATATAAACCTGGAGCAATAAATTTCCAAATTTGAATTAATATAAAAGGACTTGTAAAAAAGAATGCGGTAAAAAAAGATACTTTAATATAAGTTAAAAAAGTTTCTTGTAATGCAGTAAAGATTAATCTTCTTTGAATTTCACTATTCTTTACGGCTTCAGCATAGGGAGCTACAAGAAAATTATATATTTCTTCAGAAAAAATATAACAAATGATAAATAAGACTAATAAGCAAACAAAAGATTGAATTAATCTTTTTCTTAATTCAGTCAAATGACTAATAAAACCTTCGTCTTTATTTTGACTCATCTTTCTTTAGATCTTCCTTTTTATCTTTGTTTTCTTTATTTTCGTAATCAAGAGTATTTTCCTCAAGATTGGAAACTTCTGATTGAACAGCACTAATATATCTTTTGATTGAACCGAACCAACTTCCAATTTTTTTTAAAACGATTGGAAAATCTTTTGGACCAATTATAACTACTGCTAGACCAATTATTAACAGTAATTCAAACCAGCCAATCTGTGGCATTGATTATTCTTTATTATTTGGATCTTGATTATTAGTCTGATCGTTATTCTCAGTGATGTTTTTTGCCTGATCCTCAGTTGGATCCTGAGCCATACCTTTTTTAAAACTTTTAATACCTTTGGCTACATCACCCATAAGACTTGAGATTTTACCTCTGCCGAATAGTAAGACTACTAGTATAACAACTATTGCAATTTGCCAAAAACCTATACTCATAAGTTATTTATAGCTCGTTTATTAATCATTTAAAAGTAATAATTTACTTATCATCGTTTTCTTTATCTAACGTACTACTTAGCATATCGTCTATTTCAGTATAAATGTTTTCTTTCTTTTCATCATGTTTCTCTTGATAAAATTTACCTGTTCCAAAAATCGCAGAATCAATATTTGAGCTGTCGATTAGACCTGCAGAACTTAACTCCTCTATTGTAGGCAGATCAGACAATTTTTTTATATTGAAGTGGCTTAAGAATTCATCTGTTGTGCCATATTGAATTGGTTTACCTGGCACATCCTTTCTTCCCATTGGTTTTACCCAGTTTAATTCCATTAAAATATCTAAAGTATTTACACCAAAAGCAACCCCACGTATTTCTTCGATCTCTGCTCTAGTAACTGGTTGGTGATAAACAATAATAGATAAAGTTTCGATAGATGCTTTGGATAATTTTTTTTCAACTTTTTTTTGTTGAGTCATTAATGAAGATAAATTTGATGAAGTTCTAAAAGACCATTTGTTGGATATACAAACTAAATTAAAACCTCGGTTTTCATAAATTTTCTCTAGTTTTTTTAGAATTTTTTTTACATCAACTTTTTTATTTAATCTTGCTTCAATACTTTCAATTTCAAGTGGTTCTGAAGCTGCAAACAGGATTGCTTCAACTTCTCTTTCCCCATTTGTTAAACTATTTGGAAAATTTATTATATTGTTATTTTTTTTTTCGTTTTTCATGATTTTTTAATAAATATGTCATCAAACATTTTCTCTTGTTTAATTTGAATATTTCCCTCTTTTACTAGCTCTAAAGAACCAGCAAAAAGACCGGCTATGCCAGTTTTTTTCTGATCTTTAGATTTCATAAAATTCTCTGGATATAGTGCATTTATATTTTTCCAGTCATTTAAGTTATTAAGAAATCTTTTAATTCTGTTTATTCCATCTTCTGTAGTAAAAACTGGAAGTTTAGGAATATTAATTTTTTGGAAATCCTTCTGCATATAAATAGTCGAATAAGATTTAAGTAAGTCATATAAATTTACTGAATATTTTTCGCTATATATGGATTTAATTTTACCTTTAATACCTCTCATAAAGATGTCTCTTCCTAATCTTTTTTTCTTAAGCATTTGATCTGAAAGTAGTCTGATTAATTCCAACTTTTTTAATTGTAGTTTTAATTTTTCTGCTACTTCATCAACTTTAAATTCGTCTTCCTCCGTTTGTGGTAATAAAAGTTTTGATTTCAAATAAGCTAACCATGAAGCCATAACTAGATATTCTGAGGCAATATCTAAATTTAATTTTTCTGCTTTTGAAATATATTCTAAAAATTGATCTGCTAGTCTTGTTATCGATATATCTTCAATTTTTACTTTTTGAGATTTGGCTAAATCCAACAATAAATCAAGTGGACCGCTAAACTGATTTAGGTTTACGTTAAATGCATTACTTTGATTAATCATTACCTACTAATCTATAATATTTTAAAGTCTTTTCGATTATAAATTTATTTAATTTTTTTGAATTTTCAGCAACTTTAGTCATTTCTTTGATTTTTCCGTTACAATGGAGAACTAAATCACAACCTGCGGTAAATGCTTTAATAGTATTTAAAGTAATATTAAATTTTAATGCTTTCATCGAAATATCATCACTAATTATTAAATTCTTAAACTTTATTTTTTTTTTAATAATACCAATAATCTTGGATGAATGGGTTACAGGATTATTTGCATCAATTTTTTTAAATAGAATATGAGCTGTCATGGCAAATAATGATTTTTTATTTTTGAAGGTTTTAAAATCATTTTTCATTAAATATTCATAAGTCTTATTTACGATAGGTAATTTTAAGTGGCTGTCTGATTTTGCTAATCCATGACCAGGAATATGTTTTATTACAGTTGCTATACGGGCTTCTTGAAAATGTTCTATTGTTTTTTCACCAATTTTATTAATTACATTTATCTTTTTCGAGATTGCTCTAGTACCAATAACCTTTGATGTAAATGGTCTAGGAATATCCAAAACAGGTACCGTGTTGATGCTAATCCCCATATATCTTAACAAATGACTAATTTGTTTGATGTAAGTTCTTAAATAAAGCAAAGACTTGGTTTTATCTTTTTTATAATTATCACCAAAGTATTTTGCAGGAAAATGACTGTTGTCAATTATAGATCTAATTCTAGTTACCATGCCACCCTCTTCATCTATTAAAATTGGATATTTTGGATCTTTAAAAATTTTTTTTATGTCATTGGTAAGTTTTTTAGTCTGATCAACTGATTTGATATTTCTTGCAAATAAAATTACACCCCAAGGTTTATATTTTCTTAAAAAAAGTCTTTCTTTATTTGTTATTTTAGTCGAGCTTAATCCAACTATAAAGGCTCTTCTTGATTTAAGATTATTCATTTAAAAGTTTCCAGAATGAAAAAGGTTTCGTCTTTTCGTTTTTATCATCAACGTAAGTAATTATGTTTTGAGTGTCATTTTTTAGTATAGGTATATTTTGATCATCTATATTTAAGTTATTGTTGATTTCGTTGACAGTTCTATAATATTTTTTCTTATGTTCATCCGATAGATAGTATTTAATTGTTAGGAAAAAAAATATTAAGATAAAAAATATAATTAGCACATATCTTAATTCTTTTATCATTACATATTTTCCGGTGTATCAACTCCGATAATTTCCATACCGTTTTTTATCACTAATAGAATACAATTTAACAAAACTGCTTTGTTCGTATCAATTTTCTTATCCTTATCTAAAAATCTGAAATCTTCACTATCTCTTCCCATATTCCAGTATGAATGAAAAATAGATGCTAACTGATATAAATACGTTGTCAGTCGGTGTGGTTCTAATTTATTTATAGAAGTTTCTATACATTTTGGCCATTCCGAAAGTTTTCTTATAATCTTAATTTCTTCATCGTTAAATTCAAAATTTTTATCTAAATTTTTATAACTGTTATTAATTGGTGTTTTTGAATTTGAAAAAATTGAACAAATTCTAGCATAAGAATATTGAACATAATACAAAGGATTGTCTTTAGATTTAAGTTTGACCTTTTCAAAATCAAATTCTAATTCAACATCGCTCACTCTACTTAACATTATAAATCTAGCTGCATCTTTTCCCACTTCATTTATTAAATCTTCAAGAGTAATATAATCACCTTTCCTCTTTGACATTTTAAATGGTTTATTATCTTTAATAAGTTTTACTAATTGAGTTACTTTACATTCTATTTTTTGCTTATTTTTTGATAAAGCATTTACAACAGAACTTATTCTTTTAATGTAACCAGCATGATCGGCTCCAAGAATATTGATGAGTATATCAAAATTTCTACTGATCTTATTGTTATGGTATGCAAGATCTCCAGCAAAGTATGTCCAACTGTCATCACCTTTTTTTAAAGCTCTATCCTTATCGTCACCAAACTCTGTTGATCTAAATAATAATTGATTTCTAGTTTCAGAAACTTTATTCTTTTCTCCTTGAGGTGCCTCAATTTTTCCTTCAAAAACTAAATCTTGCTCTTTTAGTTTTTTTAAAGCTTTTTCAACTTCTTTATTTCCGATTATACTTTTTTCACTGACAAAATTATCATGAACAATCCCTATCTTCTTTAAATTAGACTTTATGATTAAAAGTGAATTTTCAATACAAAGTTTCTGTAATTCCTCAAATATTGGTTCCAGCTCATCAAACTTATCAATTTTAGAATTTGATATAATATTTTGTGCAATTTCTTTTATGTATTCACCGGGATAAAGATTTTCATCATCAGGAAATTTTTTTTTAAGTTTTAATTCTAAAATTCTGTAAAAGACCGAATGAGTAAAGTTTGTTATCTGATTACCGTGATCATTTATGTAATATTCTTTTGTAACATTATGATTATTAAATTTTAGTAGATTTGAAAGGACATCACCGAATACGGCTCCTCTACAGTGGCCTACATGTAATGGTCCGGTTGGATTAGCTGATACGAATTCAACTAAATATTTTTTGGTTTTTTCATTCTTATTTGATCCATAATCGTTTAATTGGACAATTTTTTCTAAAAAGGAGTTCCAAAATTTCTTTTTAAATTTTAAATTTACAAAACCAGGATTTACAATTTCAAAGTTTTCTAAATTATCGTCTTTACTTAAAAGTTTTGATACATAATTTTCATATATATCTTTTGGTTTACTTTTATTAATACCTGACAAAACCATACAAACGTTTGTTGAAATATCGGCATCAAACTTATCAGGTGGAACCTCCACACTAATATTGTTAGTTTTTTCTGGGATTTTAATTGCACCTTTTTTTTCAAATTCTTTAAGACCTTTTACTAAAGAGCTGTGATAATAATCAAATATATTCATCTATTTTAATTCTTCATATAAATTAATTGCATAACGATCTGTCATTCCGGATATAAAGTCTGCAACTGATCTAGCTTTATTTTTATCAAAATTTTGTATTGAAAAATTATTATTTGTATTACTGTAAAGCTTTTTAAACAAAAAATTCACAATTTTTTTTCCTTCATTATTTCTTTTTTGAACATCTTTATGGTCATACATATTTTTTCTTAAAAAGTTTCTTATATCCTTATCAATATCTTTAAGTTTATCTGAAAATTCGACCGTCTTTTGCTTATTATCAAATACCTTATTGAGCTTTTTAATCTTATTTTTTTTTATATTCTGAATAGTGTTATTTATTATGTCTTTTACCATAAGGTCTATAGAGTCTCTGATTATTTGATGTATCAAAACTTGTAATTCTATCTTTTTTTTATTTTTGTATTTTTTATATATATCTTTAAAGAAATTGATTTCCAATAATTCTTCTAATGTGAATAAGCCTGCTTTTAGACCGTCTTGTATGTCATGATTGTTGTAAGCAATGTCATCTGCGATATTTGAAATCTGTGATTCTAAACATGAAAATTTATTTAATTTAAACTTATTTTTTAACGATTTTATTCCAATAATATTTTCCAATTTAGATAAGTCTTTGATTGGTCCATTATGTTTTATTAGACCATCTAAAGTTTCAAAAGACAAATTTAAACCATCAAAATCAATATATTTTTTTTCTATAAACATTACTATTCTTAGAGTTTGTAAGTTATGATCAAAACCTCCATGGTTACTCATACAATCATTTAAAATTTCTTCACCTGCATGACCAAAAGGAGTGTGGCCAAGATCGTGTGCTAAACTTAATGTTTCAGCCAAATCATCATTAAGATTTAAGTATTTAGATATTGATCTTGCGATTTGAGCTACCTCTAAGGAGTGAGTCATTCTTGTTCTATAATGGTCACCGTCAGTATTTACAAAAACTTGGGTTTTATGCTTTAGCCTTCTAAATGAAGCACTATGAATGATTCTGTCCCTGTCTCTTTGAAATGGGCTTCTGTATTTACTTATTTTGTCCTTAAAAAATCTACCTTTGCTTTTAAAAACACCTAATTTTTTGTAATTATTCATACTTTAAAAAAGAAAATATATAATTATATTAGTAATAACTTAGTTTGATTATGAATAAAGAAATTATATTTACAGATAATGCTATAAAACAAATCAATTACCTTCTTGATAAAAAAGAAAAAGGTTCTTTTTTTAGAATCGCTATTAAAGGGGGAGGATGTTCAGGTTTTCAGTATGATTTTTCATTCGATAAAGCTAAGAATGAAGATGATCTAGTCTTTAACAATATTTTAATCGACAAAACATCAGCGGATATGCTGAAGGGTTCAGAGGTTGATTTTTCTAAGGAACTTATTGGGCAGCAATTCACAATAAATAATCCCCAGAGCAAGTCATCTTGTGGTTGCGGTGTATCTTTTTCCCTTTAATGTTAATTTCATCATGGAATGTTAATTCGGTAAGAGCAAGAATTGATAATATTAAAAGTTATTTAGTTAAATATAAACCAGATATATTGGTAATGCAGGAGATTAAGACTGAAGAGGTTAATTTTCCTTTTGATGTGTTCTCATCTCTTGATTACGAAAGCCACGTCCATGGTCAAAAAAGTTATAATGGTGTTGCAATTATTTCCAAAAAAAAGCTAGGTAATGTCGAAACTGATATAATTAAAGATAAATTAAAACAATCTAGAATTATATCTGCGGAAGTTGAACATAAGAAAAAAAAGATAAAATTAATCAATATTTATACACCTAATGGAAACCCGGTTGATACACCAAAATACGAATACAAAAAAAAATGGTTAGATGATTTGATTAAAAAATTAAAATCTATATCTAAAACCAATAAAAATATAATTTTAACAGGAGATTTTAATATAATTCCAGCTGCAGAAGACGTTTATAATCCTAAAAGTTTTGAGGATGACGCATTATATAGACTTGAAATAAGAAAAAAATTTAGAGAGATGTTAAGCTTAGGTTTCAGTGATGTTTACAGACATTTTAATGAAACACAAGAAGGCTATACTTTTTGGGATTATATGAGAGGTGCTTGGCAAAAAAATAATGGTATGAGAATTGATCATTTTTTAGTTTCAAGTTCTATAATAGATAATGTTAAAAAAATTAATATTAATAAAGACCCTAGAGGAGGAGAGAAACCTTCCGATCATACTCCTATCGAAATTGAATTAGCTTAAATATTGACAGTGTTATAATATAACACTATGATATTAATTTAATCAATAACTAACAAATAAATCTTAAGGAGATATTTATGAAAGTTGCGTATGTTTTTAGAAACAATATGGCAAGTACTTATCAATTAAGTACGATGATACTGCCTCAATTAGAAGATAACAAACACCTTGTGAATGTTTTGGGAATGTTTTTCTTTGATGACAATCTTTTTTGCCTTCAAAAAGGAAACCCAATCGGTGAAAGATTATCAAAAATTGCTAAAGAAAAAGGTATGCTCTTAATGGTCTGTGACCAGTGTGCTGTTAGAAGAGGTTTAGCAGATGGTACATTTGAACAATGTGGTAGTGGAGAAGTTAAAGCAAAAGGATTAGTTGATGGAGTAGTAGCAGGATGTTTTCCTCAATTATATACTGCTCTTGGATCAAATCCTCCAGACCAAGTTATTACTCTTTAGGAAACTTTAAATTTAACAACCTTTGAATGATTTAGACATATTCTTTATCAAATCAAAGTATAAGTTTTTACCTGGAGTTAAAGTAGCGCCTAATGGATCAAGTACACCGGTACTTATATTCATATCTTTTGCTACTGCATTAATGATGTCTGGATTAAATTGAGGTTCAGAGAATACACATGTAACTTTATCATGTTCAATTATTTCTCTAATTTCTTTTAATTGTTCTGCTCCAGGTAAAACATCTGTATTTACTGTAAATGCGCCTAGAACGTTTACTTTAAATCTTTTCTCAAAATACTGGTAAGCATCATGAAAAACTATAGATTTAAAATCTTTATTCAATTCTGATTTAACTTGTTTTACTAGCTTATCTAAATCCTTATTAGCCTTTTTTAAATTATCTTTATAAACAGAAGCATTCTTCTGATCATTCTCTATTAAATGTTTAGCCATTTCCTTTAAAATCACTTTAGCATTAAGAGGATCTAGCCAAATATGTGGGTCAAACTCTCCGTGAGCATGGCCCTCATGACCGTGTTCGTCATGTCCATCTTTTTTGTGATCATCATCATGGCCGTGTTCATCTTTATGTTCGTCATCATGACCATCTTCTTTTTTGGCATGATCATCATGGTCATCTTCTTTGTGGCCGTGGTCGTCATGACCTTCAAATACATTTCTTTCTCTAAACTTTAATTTTTTCAATCCTCTGATATCTAATAGTTCAATTTTTTCAGCATTTTTTGCTATTGAACCTAATGGCTTTACTAAAAAATTTTCTATGTCTTCACCAACCCAAAATACAATATCTGCTTCTTGTAACATTTTTGCATGGGATGGTTTTAATGAAAATCCATGAGGAGAAGCATAGCCATCGACGATTAATTTTGGTTTGCGTACCCCATCCATTAAATAAGAAGCTAATGAATGTATGGGTTTAATTGATGCTACAACTTTTATTTCAGCGTTTACTGAGGAAAAGAAAGTAAAAAAAGAAAGTATGAATAGTATAATTGGTAATTTTTTTAGATTTGTCATATTTTAAAAGGATTATTGTTAGTTTATAAGTTTAAGTTTATTGTTATAAAATAACATTATGTAATAAAGTAACATAAAGTCAATAGGGAAATTTAAGTGAGCTTAGATAAAAACACACTAGTAAGATTAAAAGATGCGGGAATAAAACAAGACGAAAAATGGCTTGTTCAAGGTGTCTCTTTAGAAGTAAACAGAGGAAAAATTATAACTTTAATTGGTCCTAATGGTTCTGGTAAGAGTACGACAGCTAAAATAGCTCTTGGTATTTATAAAAATTACGAAGGCACGGTAGAAAAGTTTACTAATAAAATTGGATATGTTCCTCAAAAGATTTCTATTGATTGGACTTTACCATTAAGAGTTGCAGATTTTATGGTCTTAACTGAAAACCTTAGCGCTGATGAAATTGAAGAAGCACTATCATTGACGGGAGTAAATCACCTTGTAAATAAAAATTTAGGCAACTTATCTGGTGGCGAATTTCAACGAGTTTTACTTGCAAGAGCAATTTCCAAAAAACCGGATTTATTAGTTCTTGATGAACCTGTCCAAGGTGTGGATTTTACTGGAGAAATAGCTTTATATGAGCTTATCAAAAAAATATCTGAAAAATTAAATTGTGGTATCTTACTTATATCACACGATTTACATATGGTTATGAGTGCTACGGACCATGTTGTTTGTTTAAATGGTCATGTTTGTTGTTCTGGTTCTCCAATAGATGTTGCAAAAGATAAAGAGTATAAAGCTTTGTTTGGTGACCAAGCGTCGCAAACACTCTCAATTTACGAACATAAGCACGATCATGAACACACAGATGATGGAAAGATAAAACAAAAAAATTAATATGTTTGATGATTTTTTCATAAGAGCTTTAGTTGCAGGAATAGGAGTTGCCTTTATTACTGGACCGCTTGGTTGTTTTGTTGTTTGGAGAAGATTATCTTATTTTGGAGATACACTAGCTCATTCTGCTTTACTTGGCGTAACGATTGCCCTTTCCTTAGAATTTAATATAGCTTTATCAGTTTTTATAACAGCATCAGTTATTGCTTTATTCTTAATACAACTTCAGAAAAAGACTAATTTACCTGGAGACGCTCTCTTAGGACTTTTGGCTCATTCATCTTTAGGAATTGGATTGGTGGCAATTGGTTTTTTATCTTTTATAAGGTTTGATGTTATGGGCTTATTGTTTGGAGATATTCTAGCTGTAACAACTAATGACCTTTTAATTATTTGGATAGGAGGAGTATTAATTCTATTAACTTTAAGATTTATTTGGAAACCATTGTTTGCTTCAACTGTAAATTATGAATTAGCTGAAGCAGAAGGTCTAAAACCAGATATTGCTAAAGCAATATTTACTTTATTGATGGCTGCTGTAATTGCATTATCAATCAAAATGATAGGTTTGTTATTAATAACTGGAATGTTAATTATACCTGCTGCTTTTGCACGAAACCTTTCAGATACTCCAAAAAAAATGGTTATTTTTTCAATTATAGGGGGTTTATTATCGGTATTTTTAGGTTTATTTTCGTCTTTAAAATTTAATACTCCCTCTGGTCCTTCAATTATAACAGCTGCTTTAATATTGTTTGTAATTTCATTATTCAAAATTAAACAAACCATAAAATTGAAAAATTGATTAGGAAATGATAACATAATAGTCATGCAAACACTTACTAGAAACCAGCAAATAATTTTCGACATTATCAACAAGTCATCAGAACCTTTAAAGGCTTACACAATTCTATCTAATGTACAGAAAAAAGGTATCAAGGCTCCTCCACAAGTTTATAGAGCTTTAGATAAATTGATAGAGATGGGAAAAATACATAAGATTGAGAGTAAAAATGCTTTTGTTGCATGTCAAAATTCAAGCTGCAATGTTTCTAAAGCTACAGCATTTTCAATCTGCGAAAGCTGTGAAGAAGTAACAGAAATAAGTAATTCAAAGATTTCTAAGTATTTATCAAATTTTGCAGAAAAAGCTGGCATGGAGTACAAAAAATATAATCTTGAATTTTTTGGTCTCTGCAAAAAGTGTAAATAATCCTTTATTTTAATAAATTCTTAACATAACTGACATAATAATAACGAAAGGAAATTTTATGTTTATAAAAAAATATCTAAAATGGATCAGCACTTTTTTAGTTTTAGTAGGAATACTTCTTACAAATTTAAATATATATCCATTAAATATATATTTTCATGGTTTGGGTGTTGTGGGCTGGACGGTGGCAGGATTTATAAGTAAGGATAAAGCAATCTTAACTAACTTTGGACTGCAAATACCACTATTCGTGATTGGTATTTACAAAATAATATTTTAATGAAAAACAAAAATATTTTATTTGTTTGTACAGGTAATTCAGCAAGAAGTATTATTGCGGAATCTATTATAAAAAACAAATACCATAATCGTTTTAATGCATTTAGTGCTGGTAGTAATCCCACTGGTAAAGTAAATGAAGATGTAAAAAATTATTTAATTTCAAAAAATTTCAACTTGTTAAATTGTCGATCTAAAAATTTTGATGAGTTTACTAATAATAAAATCAAAATAGATTATGTAATTACAGTTTGTAATAATGCTAACAATGAAATTTGCCCTGTATGGCCAAAAAAGGATGAAATAATTCATTGGGATATTGAGGATCCAGTAGTTGAATTAAAAAAAACAAATAATATCGACAATAAAAAGGAAATACTTGATTCAGTTTTTAATAAGATAGATAATAAAATACAAGAATTTGTAAATGAAAAATAGAAATCGATATTTTTTAGCGGAATTTATTGGCAGTAGTTTTTTAGTCATGATTATTGTTGGTTCTGGATTAATGGCTGAGAACTTGACTAATGATGTTGCAGTAATGCTTATAGCCAATACAATCGCCACAGGTGCAGGTTTGTTTGTTTTAATATCTGTTTTTGCAGATGTGTCCGGTGCCCATTTTAATCCATTTGTAAGTATTGCTATGGCAATTACTGGAAAATTAAAAAAACGTTTATTACCCTATTATATATTTGCACAGTTGTTTGGTTGTTTGTTAGGTGTTGGTTTGGCAAATTTCTTTTTTGAACATGAAATTTATGAATTATCTACTAAGTCAAGAGATGGTATTTACATATTCACATCTGAAGTAATAGCAACATTAGGATTAATAATTATAATTTTTGGTTCCATGAAATCAGGTAAAATTGCGGTAGCTGCTTGTGTTGGTCTTTATATTACTGCTGGTTATTGGTTTACGTCATCAACTTCTTTTGCAAATCCTGCGGTGACAATTGCAAGAACTTTTACTGAGTCCTTTACCGGTATAAATTATATGAATACCCCTTATTATATTTTAGCAGAACTTATAGGGATGTTAATTGCGGTATTTATTATTAAAAGTTTATTTTCAAAGAAAAATTGAAAAATTTCAAACTTACAAACAATATCCAGTTAATTAATAAAGGTTTTAGGAAAAATGAGTTTTATCATTATTTGAAAACATCAAATCTCTCAATTATCATCCCTAAAATTCATAACAAATATATAGTAGTTTCTCAAAAAAGAGTTCCGATTAATAAAGTTAATTATGAGTTTCCCTCTGGCATAGTCGAAAAAAAAGAAACAACTTTGCAATCAGCTCATAAGGAATTAACAGAAGAAACAGGATATAAATCAAAATCGAAACTAACTAAATTGATAACTTTTTATAATGAGCCGGGACGTTTAACCACTAAAATAACAGGTTTTTATACAAAAGATTTAGTTAAAATTTCTAAACCAGAAAAAGGTATTAAAGTTCATTTACTTAGTCAAAAAGATATATTTAAATTAATATTAAAACAAAAATTCAATAACGGTTCTCATATAGCAATGTTCTTTTATTTAATTAGAAATCATGAAAATTTTTAAACTTTGGGTTGTATTAAATTTGCTTTTAGATTTTTGAATTTTATGTTTAAATATTCCTGATTTAATTTTTAAGGAGGTTTAAAATGAAAAAAAAGTTAAAAAAAAGTGAAAAGAAAAGACTGAAGATTTTAAAAACAATAGATAGATTGAAAAACAAAATAACTGCTAAAGAAAAAAAGCTATCTAATATAAACGTTAAAATTGCTGATATAGAAAAAAAGGTTGCAGAAAAAAAAGCAAGAAAACTAGCAAAAAAACAAGCTAGTGAAAGCTTATCTTTAAACAATTAACAATTGATATGGGGTCTTTCTTCCCTATCAACTTAGACAAGGAAGAAAGAAGATAGTTAACAAAATTTAAATTTTACAGAGGAAAAATAAGTTAAATAAAAATTCTGTTAAACTAAGTTAGAAAACTTTTGTTAAAAAAATATTAATATAATATTACAATTTAATTAATAAATTCATTTTGAATTATTTGAATAAATAACTCTAGGTTCTAAAAATAATTCTCTAGCAAGAGCCTTAAATCTTTTTGTTACCTGTTTAGAAATAATTTCTTGATGTTGAGATGGAATTTTTAAAAATATTGAATTCCCTCTTTTATACAATTTAAATTCCTCAAGAAAAATTGTTGATATAGATGTTAAAGATTGTGAGAATCTCAAAGCAGCACCAACCTGTTTACTTGAAAATATTTCGTTATTATTTAAAAAAGTAAGATATTCAAATTTTGGATTATATTTAATACTACAGTATCTCCAATAACAAGAAAGAGCTAATTGTATCCTTTCTTTATGTGTAAGTCTTAATAGAGGTGTGTTAAGAGTTTCTTGAAACACCAGTTCTGCTTTTTGAAATGCACCAAGACCCCAATCCATATGACTTAAAACGCAAGCTAGATGTAATAATTTTTTGTTATAGTGTTCATTTCCATCAAAAACAGGGAGTATAAATTTAAAATATTTTTGGTAGGTAGATCCTAAATCCCCCCTTTTTAATGCAATATATTCAATTGATTTAGTAAAAATTTCTGACTCTTTTATATTTTTAAAATGATCAATTGATAAAGAACCTTCCCTCAAGCCACTAATTGAACAAATTATTTTTTTTGGATTTGTTATACTCATTATCTCATCTAAAATAATAGAACTATACGGTAAAAATTGTGTTCTTGATTTTGAAATATATTCCACAGTTTTAAGTTTTGATTTATTTAATGATGAAACTTTTTCAACAAATTTAGACAACGTTGATTTATCTATAGAATATTGATGAATAATATGAACAGGGTGATTATTTTGGAAAAGATGTAATTTAAATAAAGATCTCCAAGTTCCTCCCACTAAATATAAATTATTAAATTTTTTTTTAGATAACCATTTTTCCTCTCTTAATAATTTTTTTACATACTTTGGTAAATTTCTTTTTTTAACAATTGGATTATTTATTAATCTAAGAACACCAATTGGCAAAGAGGTTTTGTTCGTAACAACATTATTTTCAACTCTAGCTAATTCTAAACTTCCTCCACCAAGATCTGCTACCAAACCATCGACATTATCAAATCCAATTTTTACACCTTCAGCAGAACAATTTGCTTCTTCTTCACCACTCAGAATATCAATTTTTGTTTTAAAAAGGGTTTCTACTTCGCTGATAAATTGTTTTGCATCTGTAGCCTCTCGCAAAACAGCAGTTGCAATTATTTTCAAATTTGTGATCTTTGATACATTTAAAATTTCTGAAAATCTTTTTAAAACTTTTAATGCATATTCTGATCCAGATTTATGAAGCTTTCTTGATTTATCTAAATTTTTTCCTAGTTCACATACTGCTTTTTCATTAAATGTCGGAACTCTTGTTGAACTAAAATCATCATAAATTAGCATTCTTATAGAATTTGAGCCAATATCAATAATGGCTAATTTTAAATGTTTTGATGAAGATTGTTGTTTTGTATTAATTACTTCCACTTTTAATCAGTCTTAAATGCAATTTCTTAGGTTGCATAGTTAATTTAGCTTTACCTCTTCCAGATAAGCTCGGATTATTCATAAAGTATTCATGAGCTGAAAAGGAATCGTTCTTACTATACTTAATTTTTTTATAATTACCATCTGCATTGAGCTCCCAGCTCTGATTAGTATCAAGATAATTTGCTAACATTATTTGATCTAGAATCTGCTCATGAACAGTCTCATTTTCAATTGGCACCAAAAGCTCTACTCTTCTATTTAAATTTCTTGGCATTAGATCAGCTGAGGAAATATATACTCTTGCATTTCTATTAGGCATTTTTTTAGTACCGTTACTAAAACAATAAATTCTAGAATGCTCTAAAAATCTTCCTATAATACTTTTTACAACTATATTTTCAGATCTATTTTTAATACCTGGTCTCAAACAACAAACACCCCTTACAAATAAATGAATATTAACACCAGCATTCGAAGCTTCATAAAATTTATCAATAATTTCCGGATCTACTAATGAATTCATTTTTGCCCAAATGGCTGCAAATTTTCCATTTTTAGAATTTTCAATTTCAGCATCAATGTTTTTATTTAAGGTTTGTCTCATATTAATTGGCGAAACAGAAATTTTATTTAAATTTTTTGGTTTTGCGTATCCTGTTACATAATTAAAAAATTTTTCAACATCTGATGCCATTTTCCTATCACAGCTGAATAAAGACAAATCAGTATAGATTTTAGCATTTACAGGATGATAATTACCAGTTCCTAAGTGAAAATAAGTTTGTATTTTACCTTGTTCTCTTCTTAAAACTAATGATGATTTTGCATGAGTTTTGTATTTTGCAAAACCATAAACAATTTGAACACCTACCTTTTCTAAACTTCTTGATAATTGAATATTTGCTTCCTCGTCAAATCTTGCTTTAATTTCTATTAAAGCAGTAACTGTTTTTCCATTTTCTGCAGCTGTTATCAAAGCTTTAACAATTGGTGAATCTAAAGTTGTTCTATACAAAGTTTGTTTTATAGCTATTACTTTTTTATCATTTGCTGCTTGGTTCAAAAATTCAATTACTGAGTCAAATGTTTCAAAAGGATGATGAACAACTAAATCTTTCCTTTTGATGGTTTCAAAAAAATTATCATTATATTCTTTTAATCTTTCAACATCTCTAGGTACAAAATTTTTAAATCTTAATTTTGGATTTTTTAACTTACATATTTGATCTATATCTTGAATTCCAACAAGGCCAAATACATTATAAATATAATCAGGATTTACATCTAATTTGTTTGTTATAAATTTTATCAATTCATGATCACTATTTTCAAGGACCTCTAAACGAACAATATCGCCCGTTCTACGTCTTTTTAAGGCTAATTCAAAAGATCTAACTAGATCTTCTGCTTCCTCTTGAATTTCAACATCACTATCTCTTATTACCCTGAAAATCATTTTTTTTTCTAAATCATGATCTGGAAAAATTTCTTTAGCAAAAAAACTTATTACATCGTCTAGAACAACAAATTTTTTATGATTTTTTGAAGACTCTATTTCAATAAATCTAGATAATGCTTTTGGTACTACTATTATTGAGTTTAAAATTCTTTTTTTATTTTTTTTTCTTAACCTCATTACAAGCGCTCTTCCTTGGTTGATTATAAATGGAAATGGATGCGCAGGATCAATAGCAGATGGTGTTAATAAAGGATAAATCTCTTCTTTGAATATTTCTAGAAGTTTTTTTTTATCCTTAGTATTTAAATTAACTGGCTTAACTAAACTGATATTGTTTTTTTTTAATTCTGCGATAAGTTGAATATAAATCTTATTTTGTTTGATTAATAGTTTTTTAGTTTCGGAAATTACCTCTTCCATTTGTTCATCAGGTGTCAGACCATCAGAACTTAATGAATCAACTTCTTGTTTTATTTGACTATATAGACCTGCTACCCGAACCATAAAAAATTCATCAAGATTTGAACCGGCAATTGATAAAAATTTTACTCTTTCATACAAGGGATTTTCAAGATTTTGTGCTTCAAAAAGAACTCTATCATTGAATTTTAACCAGGAAAGTTCCCTATTAATATATTTGTTCTTGAGTTCTTCTTTTTGTTGTTTTTTTAAAGTAGTCATATATTTAGAATTTATGTTTGAATTATATGTCATGAGACATGCAAAATCTAGTTGGGAAGATTTAAATATTGATGATTTTAAGAGACCACTCAATAAAAGAGGTAAAAAAAGTGCGAAAAAAATTTGTGAATTTTTTGTTAAAAAAAAGTACAAATTTGATTTTGCTTTAATATCATCAGCTACAAGAACCCGAAGTACTTTTGAAATTTTATCAAAAGACATTCCGGAGCCAAAAACAATAGAATATTCAAAGAGTTTATACTTGACTGATGAATATGCAATTATAAATAAAATTAAAAAAATATCGAATAATTACAAATCAATTTTGTTAATAAACCATGAGCCTACGGTTAAAAATTTAGTAAGATATCTAACAAAAAATCATGAAACAAATAATTTCAAATTAATGAATTATAAATTTCCTACAGCAGCATTCGCCAAAATTAAATTTGATATTAAAGGTTGGGAAGAAATAGAAAAAAAAGGAATATTAAAAGAATTTATAAGACCCAAAGATCTTCAAGACTCTAAAGAATAGCCGGCAGATCTGACCGTTCTAATTAAAGGTTTTGTGTTTTCGATGTTTATAGCTTGTCTTAATCTTCTTATGTGTACATCAACCGTTCGTGACTCAACGTATATATTTTCTCCCCACACATTGTTTAAGAGTTGTTCTCTTGAGTAAACTCTTTTAGGATTTTTGATAAAAAAATCTAAGAGTTTAAATTCTGTTGGACCTAAAGTAATTTCCTTATCTTTTCTATAAACTCTTTTTGTAATCCGATCTATTTTTAAATCAGTAAATTCTACAATATCCGATGATGATTGAGGCTTAGACCTTCTCAATAAAGATTTAATTCTAGCATTTAATTCTTTTTGACTAAAAGGTTTAGTTACATAATCATCTGCACCTGTATCAAATGCTTTTAATTTGTCTTCTTCCTCCCCTTTTGCAGTCAACATAATGACAGGAATATCATTAAACTTATCATCTTTTTTTAAGTTTTTACAAATTTCAACACCAGATAATTCAGGTAACATCCAATCCATTAATATCAAATCTGGCTGTTTAGACTTTATTTGTTTAAGAGCATCTTCTCCATTTTCTGAATGACTGACTTTATAACCTTCTTTTTCAAGATTATATTTTAACAAACTAACAATTGATGCTTCATCTTCAGCTATGAAAACATGAGCTGACATAAATCATTTTTCTCCAGTTACAATTGGCTCTGTGCCCTTAGGTCTTTCACCTTCTAAATATTCACCTTTAACTAAAAAATAAATTTGTTCTGCAACATTTGTAGTATGATCACCAATACGCTCAACGTTTTTGGTCACAAACAACAAGTGAGTTCCATCCTCTAAATTTTTTTCATTTTCTTTAAGATATTTTATAACTTCTTGCATACAAAGATTTGTTAGATCATCTATTTGCTCATCACTTTCCCAAACATTTATTGCCATTGGCGCAGATCTTTCTAGATAAGCGTCTAATGTTGATTTTAATTGTTTTTGAACACTAGTAGATACTCTATTTAATGCATCTACCAAATTCTTTGGAAGATTTTCATTAAGCAAAAGTGTTCTCTTGGATATATTTTTTGCTAAATCACCTATTCTCTCTAAATCCGAAGACATTTTCAGAGCCGTTACAGTCTCTCTTAAATCAATTGCCATAGGTTGTCTCAATGCAATTAAATTTACAACTTGCTGTTCAACTAAAGTCTCAAATTTATCTATTTTTTCATCGTCTTGAATTACAGTTTCTGCAATATCGCTATTTCTTGTTGTAATGGCTTGAATAGCTTTACCTAAAGCATCCTCACACGCACTTCCCATTTTAATTATATTCGCATTAAGATTTTTGAGTTCTTCTTCGTAAGATTTAACTGTATGTGGCGCTTCACCCATTATCCAAACCTCCCAGTTATATAATCCTGTGTTTTTGTGTTATCAGGATTCTTAAATATCTTATCAGTTGATCCATGTTCAATCAAATGTCCTAAATGAAAAAAACCTGTATTTTGAGAGACACGTGCAGCTTGAGCCATAGAATGAGTTACAATTATTATTGTATGCTCCTTTTTTAACTCATCAATCAATTCTTCAATTTGTGCTGTTGCTATTGGATCTAATGCTGAACAAGGCTCATCCATTAATATAACTTCTGGTCTTACAGAAATTGCTCTAGCAATACAAAGTCTTTGTTGTTGTCCTCCAGATAAACCAGTTCCAGGTTCATGTAACCTATCTTTTACCTCTTCCCATAGTGCAGCCTTTTTTAAGCTAGTTTCAACAATTTCATCCATTTCTTGCTTTGATTGAGCCATACCGTGAATTGTTGGGCCGTAAGATATATTTTCATATACAGTTTTTGGGAAAGGATTAGGTTTTTGAAAAACCATACCAATTTTTTCTCTAAGTCTTACTACATCGCAACTTTTATCATTTATATTAAAGTCATTAATTAAAATTTCTCCTTTAACACTACAGATATCAATTACATCATTCATTCTATTAAGACATCTAAGAAAAGTTGATTTACCACAACCAGATGGACCAATTAATGCAGTTACTTGGTTTTCTTCAATATCTAAACCTATATTATAGAGGGCCTGTTTTTTTCCATAAAAAACATCTACATTTTTTGCTTTAATCTTTATCATTTTAACTCCATTTTTTTTCAAACTTATGTCTAATTATTTGGGCAAATAAATTCATTATTATTAAAAAACCAAGTAAAACCATTATACATGCCGAGACTTTTTCTACAAATCCTCTTTCAGCACTTTCAGCCCAAATATAGATTTGAACTGGTAAACTTGCAGCAGGATCCATTGGTGACCCAGGTATCGTGTTAACAAAAGCAACCATTCCAATTAAAATTAGGGGTGCAGTTTCTCCTAAAGCTTGAGCTAAACCAATTATTGTACCTGATAACGTCCCAGGCATTGAAAGAGGTACTGTATGATGCATTGTGGTTTGCATACGACTTGCTCCCATAGCAAGTGCTGCCTCTCTTATACTTGGTGGAACCGCTTTTAAGGATGCTCTCGCAGCTATAATTATTGTTGGTAAAGTCATCAACGACAAAGTGATACCTCCAACTAAAGGAGTAGATCTGGGAAGATGAAATATAGCTAATAAAACACCTAATCCGAGTAATCCAAAGACAATAGATGGTACTGCGGCCAAGTTATTTATATTTACCTCAATAAAATCAGTAAACCTATTTTTAGGTGCAAACTCTTCAAGATAAATTGCTGCTAGTACCGCTACAGGAAAGGCTATCATTAAACAAACAAGTATAGAAAAAATTGAGCCCATAAATGAACTAGCTATACCAGCAAGTTCTGCTTCTCTTGAGTCTGCATATGTAAAAAAACTGATATTAAATTTACTTTCGACTTTACCCTTTGCAACAAGTTGATCAAAAATTTTTAATTGATAATCACTTACTCTTCTTTGATCTTCCGGTAAATCTCTTGGATAATTTCCTTTAAAGACTTGATCTAAATCATCTGAAGCAGTTAAATAAACTTCTTTTGTTTTTCCTATTAAACTAGGGTTATTTAAAATCTCATTTTTAATTTCTTTTTCAAAAAAATATGACACCATTCTCTTCAACTGATTTTTTTGATCATCATTTGCATTTTGATCTAAATCAGCCATAGATTTTAATGCTATATCGTAATAATCAGCGTCTTGAAGATCTTCTTTAGATGGATTTTGATCTATCATCATCATTTCAGCGTCAAAGTTTACAGGAACAATCAGCCATGTTTTTTGAAAAGCTGAATATCCAGTTGAAAATATTTTGAAAATAAAGATTGTTAAAAATAAAAGTGCCATAAAAATTGCACTTTGACCATATAAGCGAAATCTCCGTTCAGCCCTGTATCTTTTATTTAATAATTGTTCTTTATTTTTATTCATATTTCTCTCTATATTTTTTAACTACTCTTAAGGCTACAATGTTTAAACAAAGCGTTACTAAAAATAATGACATACCTAAAGCAAAAGCGGCTTGTGTTTTTGGATCACCAAAAGCTTGGTCTCCAATTAAAATTACCACAATTTGTGCTGTGATTGTTGAAGTAGATTCTAATGGGTTAAAAGTCAAGTTTGCTGCTAAACCAGAAGCCATAACAACTATCATTGTTTCTCCAATAGCTCTTGAAACACCTAACAAAATAGATCCAACGATGCCAGGTAATGCCGCTGGGAAAATAACTCTCTTGATTGTTTCTGATTTAGTTGCTCCCATAGCGTAACTTCCATCTCTTAAACTTTGAGGAACACTTGTAATAACATCATCACTCAAGCTTGAGATAAATGGTATGATCATAATTCCCATTACTCCTCCTGCCGCTAAAGCACTTTCAGCTGAAACTTCAAGACCCATTGAAGTTCCTAATTCTTTCAAAAATGGTCCAACAGTTAGGGCAGCAAAAAAACCATAAACAACTGTTGGTATACCAGCTAAAATTTCAATTAATGGTTTTGCATATTGTCTAACTTTAGTTGATGCATATTCAGCTAAATAAATTCCACTCATTAATCCAATTGGGATAGCAACGCACATAGCAATAAATGCAATAAAAAAAGTACCTGCAAAAATAGGGACTGCCCCAAAAGTATCGGAATACATTGTTGGATCCAAAGCCTCAGAAGAATCCCTAACAAAAGCTTTTGCTGGATACCAGTGAGTACCAAATACAAAATCAAATAATGGAATTACTTTAAAAAAATCTATTGTTTGAAATATAAGTGAAAAAACTATCCCAACAGTAGTTAATATTGCAGCTAAAGAAGCTGTAAATAAAACTGCGTTCAAAAATTTTTCAACTGGTTCTCTTGTTCTAGAATTAGATGAAATTCTTTTATAAGCGTAAGCAACTGAAGCAATAATTATAGATAATACTATAACAGCTTTTGAACTTTGAGCTATTGATCGAAGACTTAAATATTTTTCTGCTGAAGCCTCAATAAAGGGTGTAATTTCTCCAGTAAATTGTCCCCGAGACAAGGATTTTGTTTTTTCGTATATTAAATTTAATTCATCATCAAGATAACCTTGATTTGAATAATCGCTTAAGACTAATAGTTTTACTATTGTAGGCTCAAAAATTGCCCATAAAGAAAAAATTATAAAGGCTGGTATTGCACACCAGATTGCAAGATAATAACCATAAAATTGTGGTAATGCAGTTAATCTTTTTTTTGAAGATTGAATTGTATATGCTTTTCTCCGTCCAAAATAGTAACTTGTGAAACCTAAAAGAACAATAAATGTAAATAATATTAAGTTCAAAGAATCTCCCTTATTGAGGACTTTACTCTTATTTCAAAAAAAAGGGGTCTAGAAAGACCCCCTTTTAAACATTTGTTAATCAAGAAATAATTAATTACCCATAGCAACTAGCTTTGTAGCATTAGTTCTTGTTGTTTTATACAACTTAGAGTCTAATGGTACTAAACCAATGTCCGCTAGGTAACCACCTTTTCCAATAGCTTTCTTAGTTGTGAATTCTTTCACAAACTCATGTAAGCCTGGAATTACTCCAACGTGAGCTTTTTTCACGTAAAAGAATAAAGGTCTTGCAACTGCATAACTGTAGTCTTGAATAGACGACAATGATGGTTGTCCACCATCAATACTTGCAGCTTGTAATTTGTCTTTTGCAGCTAGGAAATAACTGAAACCAAAGAAACCAAACATGTCTTTATCTTGAGTTAACTTTTGGATGATCAAACTATCGTTTTCTCCTACTTCAATAGCAGCACCATCTTCTCTGTAAAGTTTTTGAGGTTTTTTGTATTTTTTATTTCCAGCTTCAAAACCAGCTTTATAAAGAGCTTTAGCTTCTTTAGTCATACCTTTTTTCATTACTAAAGAATTCCAAGCATCTCTAGTTCCTGATGTTCCTGGTGGAATCATCACTGAAATTTTTTGTTTTGGTAAACTAGGGT
>CACESO010000010.1 GCA_902562205.1 uncultured Pelagibacteraceae bacterium
GTTTTTGGGAGGATAAATTTGATAAAAACATCAAGAAACACACACAATTTTTAAAAAAGAATATTACTGACCAAAATAAGTACAACGAGAAGTTTTCAGAAATATTTCAAAATATGGAGATATTTGAAAATGAAAATGAAATTAAAAATGAGAGTAATGATGAAAGTAATAATAATGAAAATGATAAAAATAATAATAACGATAGTAATAATGAAGATAAAGAAGGTAAAGCGGAGGAAACTAGTGAGAACAAAAGTTTAGAAGGTAGTGATGATCTAAATGACTTTAGAATGGAAGAAGAATTTTTTGAAGATGGAGATCAGAAAGAAAATGCAGAAAATATCATTCAAAAACTAAATGTTTCAAAAGGCAACAAGGAGTATAAAATTTTTACAAGTAATTTCGACGAAATTGAAAAAGCTGAAAATTTAGAAAAAGAAGAAGAAATTAAAAAACTGAGAAATAATCTAGATCAACAACTTACTAGTTTTCAGGATGTTATAACTAAACTTGCTAACAAATTACAAAGGCAGTTGTTAGCAAAGCAAAATAGATCATGGGAATACGATCTGGAAGAGGGTTTATTAGATAGTTCGAAATTAAGTAGAATAATTATAGATCCACAAAATTCTCTATCATTTAAAAAAGAAAAAGATTACGAGTTTAAAGATACTATGGTAACGCTTTTAATTGATAACTCAGGGTCAATGCGAGGAAGACCGATAACGATAGCTGCATTATGTGCGGATATACTTTCAAGAACTCTTGAGAGATGTAACGTTAAAGTAGAGATACTCGGTTTTACAACCAAAAACTGGAAAGGTGGAGAGGCAAGAGAAAAATGGAGTAAGAATGGTAAACCAAAAAATCCAGGAAGACTTAATGATTTAAGACATATAATTTATAAAGCAGCTGATGTACACTGGAGACAATCAAAAAAAAATCTTGGACTAATGCTCAAAGAAGGATTGCTTAAAGAAAATATTGATGGAGAAGCAATACTGTGGGCATTTAATAGACTTGTTAAACGAAAAGAAGAGAGAAAAATAATGATGGTTATTTCTGATGGAGCTCCTGTTGATGACTCAACACTGTCAGTAAACTCAGGCGATTATTTGGAGAAACATTTAAAAAGAACTGTAAAATTTATAGAATCTAACTCAGACATCGAACTACTTGCAATTGGTATTGGTCATGACGTTTCAAGATACTATAAAAAGGCAATCAAAATTTCAGATGTGCAAGAATTAGGTGACGTTATGATTTCGCAACTCAGCAATTTGTTTGAAAAAAAGAAGAGTACAAAAAAATTAAATTAAAGGTTTTTAAGATCTTTATTTTTCCATGTCAATAAAACTTCTGCCCCTGATCTTGTTTTTGAATTTCTACAAATTACTCTTGCACCATTTCTTTCAAGTAAAGTTTTACCTATAAAAATTCCAAGACCTAGTCCTGACTTCAGCTTATCATCATTAGACGGAGATTTAATATAAGGTTCTCCAATTTTGTTTAAAACATCTTTTGAATAACCATTTCCATCATCTTCTATTGATATCTCGGTTAATTGATTGTCACTTTTAATCGATATATATATTTTTTTTTTTGCGAATTTATTTGCATTGCCAACAAAATTTCTTATTCCATAAACAATCTCTATTAATTTTGTTATCTTAAAAGAATTCGTGTCTTGGCTATTGTTCAATATAAATTCCTTATTTGAAATGTCTTCAAAAGATTTGATTATTTCACTTACATAATCAAACATTGAACATTCTTGATCAATAAAATCATCTTCAACACCAGGATTTATTGACAATCTTTTAAGGATCTGACTGCACCTATCGACTTGGTTTACTAGTAATTCAAGGTCTTTTTTGAGTTCTTTTTTATCTTTAAGCTGATCATGAAGATCTTGAGAAATTATTTTTATGGTCGAAAGAGGTGTGTTCAAAGAATGAGCAGCAGCTGCAGCCTGTCCTCCCAATGATACTAACTCATGTTCTTTTGCAATAAATTCCTCAATCTTATTTAGTGCTTCTTTTCTTAAGTTAGATTCTCTTCCAAATAATATTGCAAAATAATTTAGAAAAATAAGAGCAATAATTAAGGATATTGATGTACCATAATGGTAAAAGTCATTAATAATTAATTTTTTACCTGAGGGGTAAATCAAATGTTTGTGGAAAAGTGTAAGTAAAATTATTGAAAATATTGTTATCAATATTAATGATAAACTTGTTTTAAATGACAGATTAGATGAAGAAAAAACGCTTGGAATTATTAAAAAAATTGAAAAGGGATTTAAAACTCCCCCTGAAAAGTAAAGTATTAAACTTAATTGAAGTATATCGATCAACAAAAATGAAAATGAAGCTCTGTTTGAAAGAATGTTTTTTTTATAAAAATAAATTAAAATTATATTGGATATTACTCCTAGAATTATAACAACATTGACAATTAAAATATCAAATTGAAAATTGAAAACATATTTTACAACATTTACTGTTAAGAACTGACCTAAAATTGCTATCCATCGAAGATTGATATAGGTAGTTTTGTTTAATGTATATATTTTCGAAACTGACCTAGGCTCCATACTTAAATATCTAAATTACTAATTTCCAAAGCATTAGAAATTATGAAATCTTTTCTAATAGATACATCATTGCCCATTAGAGTATGAATAATTTTTTGGTCTCTTTTTTTGTCGTTAGAATATTTGACTTGAAGCAAATTTCTTTTATCGGGATCTAAGGTAGTATTCCAAAGTTCATCTGGGTTCATTTCTCCGAGACCCTTGAACCTTTGAATATTTAATTTTGATTTTTCCTCTGATAACATTTTTTCGAATTCTTTTGATCCTTTTTTTAATTTTTTTGAATTTTTAGAATTATTTAAAATAAAGTGTTCCAGACTTTTTTCGTCTTTAATATAAATACTTTTACCTGATTTATTTATTTTAAATAAAGGTGGTTGTGCTAAAAAAATATTTCCGTTTTCTATAAGCTTATTGAATGGTTTATTATTAAAAAATGTTAATAGTAACGCTCTAATATGAGATCCATCAACATCCGCGTCAGTCATAATAATTATTTTACCATATCTAAGATCATCCAAATCAATTTCCTCAGCCTTTGGATCTAGACCTAAAGCATTTATTAACGTGACGATTTCATTTGACGAAATCATTTTTGATAATGCCTTAGTTTTACTTTCATTTGAGTTTCCATTTCTTTTTGAATTACCTTCCTCTACATATGTATTTAATATTTTTCCTCTCAGGGGTAATACAGCTTGAAACTCTCTGTTTCTTCCTTGTTTTGCAGAACCACCAGCAGAATCTCCCTCTACAATAAATAATTCAGTTCCATCTCTTTTCGAGTTTTGACAGTCAGCAAGTTTGCCTGGTAAACCTGTAAGCTCAAGTGCTCCTTTTCGTCTGACGCTTTCTCGTGCTTTTCTGGCAACGTCTCTGGCTTGTGCTGCTTGAATTATCTTTAACAAAACAATCTTTATTATGCTTGGGTTTTGATCAAACCAAATAGATAATTTCTCATTCATAAAATTTTCAACAATATTTCTTACTTCTGATGAAACCAGCTTGTCTTTTGTTTGAGAAGAAAATTTAGGATCAGGCATCTTAATAGATAAAACAGCACATAAACCCTCCTTAATGTCATCACCAGTAATAGAAACTTGATTTTTTTTTAAAATATTATTTTCATTTACATACTTGTTTAAAATTCTTGTGAGTGAGCTTCTAAAACCTAAAAGATGCGTCCCTCCATCTTTTTGAAATATATTATTTGTATACGTGTGCATATCCTCTGAATAACCTGAGTTCCACTCTAGTGAACATTCTATGTTAATACCGCTTTTATCACCCTCTAGGTAAATTGGTTTTCTAAATAAATCGTTCCCGTTTTTATTTTTAAGTTTCTCCTTCTTTTCGTTTAAAAAGTTTACAAATTCTATTATTCCACCGTCATATTTGAATTCTATTTTTTTTTCCTTTTTCAACGTTTTGTCTAAGACGACTAGATTTACTCCTTTATTAAGAAAAGCTAATTCACGCATTCTTTTTTGAATTATTGTACTGCTGAATTTAGTTGATGAGAATATTTCCTTTGATGGCAAAAAGGTAATTTTTGTCCCAGTATTTTTTGATTTTCCTATTTGTTTCAGTGGCGATTTTGGATCTCCATTTTTAAATTCTACAAAATATTTTTTTCCATCTCTTTCTATTTCTAACTCAAGTTTTTCAGATAAAGCATTTACTACTGAAACTCCAACACCATGTAACCCACCTGAAACTTTGTAAGAATTATGATCAAATTTTCCACCTGCATGAAGTTGTGTCATAATTACCTCTGCAGCTGATTTTTTTTCAGTTTTATGGAAATCAACAGGTATGCCACGACCATCATCTGCAACAGATATAGTTCCATCTTTATTAATCTCTACAGAAATTATTTTGCAATAGCCTGCTAAAGCTTCATCAATTGAATTGTCAACAACCTCATAGACCATATGATGTAGACCAGTTCCATCATCAGTATCACCGATATACATTCCAGGTCTTTTTCTAACTGCGTCTAGACCTTTTAAAACTTTTATAGAGTCTGCTTTATAATTTGAATTTTGTTGTGTTTTTGTCATATTTTTATTTTTTCGGAAAAAAATATTATATCATTTTTATGTGTTGATATAAAACTTGGTTAAAACACAACATCAAATTAGTCTCAGTTTTATTGATTAATTAAGCAACATTTTTTTTTTTTTACTAAAATCTAAAAAAGTCGCTTTAAAGCATTATTAAAAGCATAAAAAGAGAGATTCGTGTATAAATCTCTATTTAACCAAGTAATATTAGATATAATTTTTTTTTGTAATTTTTTTAAATTTGTAAAAAGCCATTATTTTTGAGAGAAAATATACAACTTTGCTAGGCCGTAAAATTATCAAGTTCAACAAAAGTTTTGTAAAATATTTAGGGACCTTATTGCTTAATTCGTTAAGTAGCCTTTCGTGTTTTTTGATCTTATAAAAATAATAAAGTTCATCAAAAGTGAAATGAAAATGTCTTAAAAAAGTTTTCTTAATGGGATTTCTCACTTTAATTTGACCATGTTCATGTGTCGCTCTAGCATTTAAAACCTGAATAACAGCTTTTTTTTTATCTCTTATACGTTTGCAAAGATCATCATCTAAAAAATAAAGAAATAAATTTTCATCATATAGACCAATATTTATTATATCTGCTCTCTTGAACATTATTATTGATCCAAGAACAGTTTCAGCGCAAATATCTCCATCAAGAATAATAGGTTTCTTGTATAAATAATTCTCTGGAAAATTTCCTGCATTTGTACTCAAGTTTCGCTCTTTATCAAATAATGTTGGAGATACAATGAAAGAGTTTTCATATTTTTTATGAGCATCCAAAAGTTTGAATATATCTTTTTGATCAATTATGCCATCTGCTTGAAACATTAAAATAAATTCTGTATCTGAAAGTTTAATAGCCTGATTTGCCGCTTTTGAATATCCGTAATTTTTTTCATTTAATATATACTTGTAAATCTTATAATTTTTTGTGACTATTCTTTTAAGAGCTATATTGTTTGCGTTGTCTACGATTATAATTTTAAAATTTTTTAAATTTTCTAAACATCGTAAAACTATCTTTTCTTTTTCCTCATAAAGAATGATAATTATTGTAATTTCATTAGATGCAGTACTCACATTTAATAGTTGAAAGATTTTATTTCTTTTGAAAAAGGGCTAGTTATTAATTTGCAAAATAATAAAAGGTTTATTAAAATTTTTCTCATTGCATTGACGCCCATATAACGACCATATTATCTTAGCTTGATTTTGACAATTGTAAAAGAGTAAATAAATGGCGGAGAGAGTGGGATTCGAACCCACGAAAGAGTTTCCCCTAAACACGCTTTCCAAGCGTGCGCCTTAAACCGCTCGGCCATCTCTCCAAATTTTTATTCAATTCATCTTATCAACATTTAAAGTAAACAGAACATTATGTTTAATTAGATTATAATAAAATTTTAATTTTGTTTTTAAAACTATAACTGTAAAGTCAAACCAACCTAATTTTCGTTTCAACATTCCCCTGCTATTAATATTGTTGTGAGTATGTTCGTAAGTTACATTTGTAATATTTAAAATACTCAAAAAGTTTAGTTGTTTCGATGTCAATAAGCCTTTCAATCCTTTTCTAAGATTTGCTATCAACTTTTGTTTTCCAGGTTTTGCTAAGGTATTTGAATTACCAATTAATTCGTACTCTGAAAATAAAGATCCATTATAAGGACCGTTTAATATAAAAATTTTCTTCATTATCAAAACAGATAGTTTGCTTGCAATAGTATTAATTTTTACACTTTTGATCTTTAATTTTTTCATTAGTATTTTACATTCATCCTTAGTTATTGATCCAAATTGAACAACAAAAGAAATGAAATATTTGGGGAGCTCTCCTAATAAAGCTTTATTGGTTTCAAAATATGATTTATGAAATTCTGTATAAGTACCAAACTTTCTAGAAAAATCTCCACTAAAAAATTCAATTTTTTTTGTTATAATTGTGTCTGCATCCCATAAGATCACTTTTTCATGAAATTTTTGTAAAAAATAAAAAGTAAATGTAAGTTTCAAAACTTGTTGGTAGTACCAAGATAATCTCTTTTTAAATAAACCTCTAAATTTATATTTTTTTGATAATCGATAAAATATTTTTTCAAACTGAGGGAACGATATTATTTTATCTTCACTAATTATAGTAAACTCATTAAATCTACATTTTTTTTTAAAGTGTTTAAAATCTTTTTTTGGGCAAATAATAAAAATGTTGAAATCTTTGTAAAATGATTTTAATTTTTGATAGTTGTTAATTATAATCGGTATGTTCCCTTTCAGGGAAACCTGGCATATATTTAGTTTATCTTTACTAAATTTTATTTTATCTAATTTCATAAAAGATGAGAGTCTGAAAATATCCAAGGCCATTCAATAGTTTTTGAATATTTTCTGAACCAAAATGGCATATATCTTTCTGCGAGAAAAGCATATAATCTAGTTTGATCATAACCTTTTAAATTTTCAAACCCAAAAATTTTCTCGCATTCAAACAACCATTCAAACTGATCTCTAAAAAAATTATTTAAAAATTTTTTTTTTGAAATAAACATTATGTGTGGATTATATGTTGTATTTCTATCTACGAATTCTGTAAAATCAGATTTATCTTTTTCATTCATTACTCTTATCGCTTTTTCTAATACTCCATAGCCATGATGAAGATCAAATTGTGTTCTAATATTTATACGTTGGTGATCGAATAACAGTATCGGTTTTCTAATAACATTCCTCCAACCTCTCTTTAAAAGTTTTGATAATTTTGTTCCAAGAGGAATTGGTTCACAAAGCACCGCATCATATTTTTCCCATTCATTTGGTACGCTTTTTAGAATGATATTTGAAATATCATTATCTTCTCTATGACTTCTCGAATTTAGCCAAAATCTTCTTTTTTGACAAAATCCTATCCAATCATTATTACCGTATTTTTCGAGTTTATTTTTCCAAAACCAATAATGAAAAGTTAATTCTGAATAATGTCTTTCCTTTTTTTGAATATTTTTACCACTTAAACAAGTAATATATTTTTGATTGAATTGTCTTTCACCTACTCCAACTAAATTAATATCTAGATCCTCCAAATACTTGATAGGTTTATCAGTTACACAAAAAATATTAAGATTGTTCATATATTAGTTTTTAGACCACAAAATATATTATATAAACAAATTAAAAATTTAAAATTGAGAAAAAAACTTAAAAAAACTTATAAATTATTAAGAAGTTACTATTTCTCTACTTTGTACAAAAAAATCCATCTTAAATCAGAGTTTCGGCCAAAATTTGTAAAATTAAAAAAACCTAAACTAAATAAAGTTTCTTATAAAGTATACTCAATAAAAAATTGCCGAATTTATACGAATTGTGTTGAAAATGTAAGTGTAATAAAAAACAATCAATTAATTGCAGAGGGTTCGTTTCAACAAATAAGTGGTAAACTAGTAAGCGCAAAAAGAAATGAAGTTTTAAAATCAGGAACGCCGAAATTTTTAAAAAAAATAAATGGAAATGTTTTTAATCTGACACAAGGGGCAAGCGGGTATAATAACTATTCTCACTGGTTACTTGATATCGTACCAAAAATAATAATCTTATCTAGAGCTTATGATTTAAAAAAGGTAGATTATTTTTATTTCTCAAAATTAAATCATTTTCAAAAGGAAACTCTTAAGATACTAAAATTAAGTTCGATAAAAATTATAGATAGCAAATTCAATAAACATTGTTTAGTGGAAAATTTGATGTTTTGTACTCATCCACATTATTTTAAAGGAACCCTTTTTAATGCTCACAGTAACATTCCAAAATGGATTATATATAATCTAAGAAAAATATTTCTAGCCGCTGCAAGTAAAAAAATTGGAAATTATAAAAAAATTTATATTGATAGGTCTGACTCTCAATACAATCATTGTCAAATTATTAACGATACAGAAATTAAAGAATATTTGAAAAAAAAGGGTTTCAAAATAATTAGATTATCTGAGTATAGTCTCAAAGAACAAATTTCGATCTTTAAAAATTGTAAACTTGTTGTGGGACCACATGGTGCAGGTTTAGTAAATCTCATATTTTGTAAAAAAAAAACCAAGGTTTTAGAAATAAAGAATATAGGACATCCAAATATAGGTTATCAAAAAATCAGTAAATACAACAAACTAAAACATCAATATATCATGTTGAAAAAAATAGAAAATAATAAGCAAGGAGATATGTTTTTGCCAATAAAAAAACTTGAAAAGTTTTTGAATTAGATAATCCAATCTTTATAAATATTTCGACTTTTAATTAAATATTCTGGAAATGAGTTATCTAAATCCACTTTAATGAAGTTATCTTTTCTTCCAATAATGTCCTCCCCCGAAATAATTTTTTTTTTTATTTCGTCTAGCTGAAGATATTTGGGATCAATACTTTCATTAAAATGTATAGGATCGTTTGTTTCACATAAATTTTTATATTTATAGAGTAAATTTTCAGCAGTCTTTAAATTGCAAAAATGCCAGCCACCATCTTTAATTATATTATTTAATCTTATTTTATCCAAACGCCAGAAAGGTCTTTTTTTAAATTTGAGGTCTCTTAACCATTGAGGAGATTTCAGATATTTTTTTACACAGATTCTTGTACCATTCCAGAATGGATGATTTTTACTCTGTAAATTGAATTTATAATAAAAATGTTTTTGTTGAAATGTAGCATATCTCATTTTGTGTTTAAAACTTTTTATACTATTTGGATTAGGAATTTCATCTAAATCTGAAATCAAAATTATATCATCATCCTTTGCATTTTTGATTCCTCTTGATATAGAATTTCTTTGATGATTTTCTCTTAAATAAGGATCTTCACCACCAGGAAGATCTGTAACTGGTATATAAATAATTTTATTTCTAAATTTTTGAAATTTTTTAATATCAAATTTTAATTCTTTTGGATTATTTTGCCAAGTTTTGTCACCTTCTACAATAACAAAGTGATCAACTGTTTTATCCAAAATATTTAATCTTAATTCTAGAAGTAAGTCTTCATCCCAATATGAAAAACAATCGTATATCATTTTAATTTTCTTTATTGATTTTAAGCACTCCAATAAATGCTTCTTGAGGGATTTCCACTCTTCCAAATTGTTTTGATCTAGCCTTCCCCTTTTTTTGCTTATCTAGCAGTTTTCTTTTTCTATCTCTTGCTCCTCCGCCATGGATTTTTGTAAGAACATCTTTTTTAAAACCTTTTATAGTTTCTCGAGCGATAATCTTTCCTCCTATCGCGGCTTGAACAGGAATCATAAAATTATGTCGCGGAATTAAATCTTTAAGTTTTTCACAAACATCTCTGCCTATCGTTTGTGCAAAATCTTTATGAACCATCATTGCAAGTGCATCAACTGGCTCAGAATTAACTAATATTCCTAATTTTACCAAATCACCTTCTTTGTGGCCCATTATCTCGTAGTCAAAACTTGCATATCCACTTGTCATAGATTTCAATCTATCATTAAAATCAAAAACAACTTCATTAAGAGGTATTTCGTAATTTAGTACCGCTCTATTTCCTGAATAGTTTAAATTTTTTTGAATGCCTCTTTTGTTTTGACAGAGCTTCATTATGGAGCCCAAATATTGATCAGGTGTTATTATTGTTGCTTTTATCCATGGCTCTTCAATAAATTTAATTAAAGTTGGATCAGGTAAATTAGAAGGATTTTGTAAATCTTGGATATTGCCATTATTTAAGTGGACTTTGTAAACTACACCCGGAGTTGTTGTTAATAAGTTAATATCAAATTCTCTCTCAAGTCTTTCGGTAATTATCTCAAGGTGTAACAAACCTAAAAAACCACACCGAAATCCAAGCCCAAGTGCTGAAGAGGACTCTGCTTCATAAGAAAAGCTAGAGTCATTTAGTTGTAGTTTAGCTAAACCGTCTTTTAATTTCTGATACTCAGAACTATCGACTGGGAATAGACCGCAAAAGACCACTGGTTTGCTGGGTTTAAATCCCGGTAAAGCTTTTTTAATAGGACTTTGTGACTCACAGATAGTATCGCCAACTTTTGTATCAGATAAATTTTTAATTCCTGTAATAATAAATCCTATTTCGCCGGATTTTAATTCATCGATGTCTTTAGCTTTTGGTGTAAAAACTCCTACTTTTTCAACTATATGCTCCTGGTCAGTAGACATCATTTTTATTTTCATATTTTTTTTAAGTGTTCCGTCTATCACCCTTACCAATATAATTACTCCCAAATATGAATCGTACCAACTATCTACAAGTAAACATTTTAACAATTCTTTTGTTTCACCTTTTGGGGGCGGTAGTGTCGAAACTATTTGCTCTAGAATATCTTCTATACCTTCACCTGTTTTTCCTGAACAAGGAACAGCATTAGAAGTATCAATACCAATTACATCTTCAATTTGTTTTTTAGTTCTATCTAAATCAGAGGCAGGTAAGTCAATTTTGTTTAGTACAGGTATTATTTCGTGATTTATATCTAGCGCTTGATAAACATTTGCAAGTGTTTGTGCTTCAACACCTTGGGTACTATCCACAATTAATATTGATCCTTCACATGCGTAAAGTGATCGACTAACCTCATAACTAAAGTCTACATGGCCAGGTGTATCAATAATATTAAGTATATATTCTTTGCCATCTTTAGCCTTGTAATTTAGTTTTACTGTTTGGGCTTTAATTGTGATTCCTCGCTCTCTTTCTATGTCCATAGAGTCTAATACCTGATCCTTCATCTCTCTTTCTGTCAGGCCTCCACATTTATGAATTATTCTATCTGCTATTGTCGATTTCCCGTGGTCAATATGAGCGATGATAGCAAAATTTCTTATGTTATCGAGATTAGACATTTATGATCTTAATTTTGCACCAGTTTTTTCTTCAACTGTGCTAACTATTTTTTTAGATATATTTGTCAGATCACTTTCATTTAAAGTCTTATGATCAGACTGAATTGTTACTTTTAATGCAATTGATTTTTTATCAGATGGAATATTTTCTCCCTCATAAACATCAAAAATTTTTACATCTTTGATTAAATCTTTCTCTATTTTTTTAATAACGTCTATTAAATTTTGAGCCCTAGTCTCTTTGTTAACCAAAAATGCAAAATCTCTATCTGATTTTTGGTAATCTGAAAAAGTTAGACTTTCTTTAGTCTTTATATTCTTAGATTTGTAATCGACTAAATCTTCTAAAATAATTTCAAATCCAAAAGTATTTGAAATTATTTTTGGATGCAAAGCGCCAAAATATCCAATAACAAAATTACCGTCTTTAGAAACTACAGAGCCCGAAATACCGGGATGATAATAAGAAGGTGTGTTGTCTTCAATTTTAAACTCATCTTTTTCTATTCCAAGTTCGATTAATGTTTGAACTAAATCCTTTTTGATATGAAATACATCAATTAAATCCTTATTCTTTAAAGAATTCTCTTCATCTATAAATTGTTTTTTTATTCCACAAATAATAGTTTTTTGTTGACCAGGTTTTTTTCCCGTAAAAATTGGACCAATTTCAAAAAGGGCTTGATCGCCAAATCCTCTATTTAGATTTTTTTCCAAATAGAAAATTAAGTTAGGATATAAAGAATTTCTTAATACATTTAAATCTGAACTTATTGGATTTACAATCTTTACACTTTCTAGATTTTCTCTAAATTTGCTATTGATCTTTTCGTCAGTAAACGACCATGTTATTGTCTCAAGATATCCTTTTGAGGCTACTGATCTTTGAACTAAATGAAAATGTTTCTGAAAGAAATTAAGTGTTGGTTTTGTTCGTTTTTTCTCAGGTTCAATGGACTTAATTTTTTCAAATCCAATAATTCTGATTACTTCCTCCACAAGATCAATCTCACCAAAAATATCTGGTCTCCAGCTAGGGACTTTAACATTAAGAAATTTTTCCTTTGATTTAATAATAAAACCTAGGTTTGATAAAATTTTTTTTATCTCATTAGAGTTTATGTTGGTCCCAACTGTCTTTGACACCATTTTGGGGTCAAATTTTATCTCAAGATCTTTAAATTTTTTCGTTTGTTGAACATCAAATTTAGATACTTCTCCTCCGCAAATTTCTAAAATTAGCTCAACAGCTGTATCAAGACCAGCAGTCACAGATTGAGGATCTACACCTCTTTCAAAACGGAACTTGGCGTCACTATTCAAATCCAATTTTTTAGCAGTTTTTCTTGTGATTGACGGATCAAAGTAAGCTGACTCTAATAGTATATTTTTTGTGTGTATTTCTGTCCCTGACCTTTCGCCTCCGATTATTCCCCCTAAACCAAGCACACCTTCATCATCGGATATCACGCACATATTTTCACTAAGCGTATAATTTTTATTATCTAAAGCTTTAAAACTTTCTCCTTTTTTTGAGTTTCTAACAGTAATTTTATTCTTTATCTTGTCTAAATCGTATGCGTGGAGGGGCCGGTTTAAATCAAACATTACATAATTTGTTATATCAACAACAGCAGAAATAGGTCTTAAACCAAGTGCTAAAATTCTATTTTTTAACCATCCAGGACTTTCAGTGTTTTTGATGTTTTTAATAATACAACTACCAAAAATTGAGCATGCCTGTTTTTTATTTTTTTCAATCTTTATCTTAAGGTTGTGCTTAACGTTTTTTTTAATTTTGCTTTTTTTGAGTTCTTTTAATTTTCCGAAGTTAGAGGCTGATAAATCTCTTGCTATACCTCTTACGCCAAGACAATCTGGTCTGTTTGGTGTAATTGATAATTCAATTACATTTTTTCCTTTTTTTTCGCCAAAAAATGGTTTTCCAATTTTTGTTTTATATCTATCATTAAGATCTATTATTCCTTCGCTCTCATTAGAAAGTTTCAATTCTGACTCAGAACAAAGCATTCCGTAAGAGGTTTCTCCTCTAATTTTAGATATCTCTAATTTCATTCCATTTTTTGGAATTACTGAACCAGGAGGTGCATAAATTGTCAGAAGTCCGTCTCTAGCATTAGGTGCACCACATACAACTTTAAGAGTTTGCTTTTTTCCAATATCAACATCACATAACTTAAGCCGGTCAGCATTAGGATGCTTATTTGCTTTTATTATTTTTGCTACAATAAATTCACTAAGCTCATTTTTAACTGGTTCAACTTTTTCTACTTCTAAGCCAATACTATTTAATCTTTGGATAATTTGAGGCTCGCTTTTATTTGTCTTTAAATGTACATCGAGCCAATCTTTTGTGAATTTCATTTACTTAAACCTCTGTAATTTGTTGGAACATCTAAAGGATCAAAACCATAATAATTTAACCATCTATAATCACATTCGAAAAATGACCTTAAATCGTTTATTCCATACTTAAGCATTGCCAATCTATCAATACCAATACCAAATGCGAAACCCTGATAAATTTTCGAGTCAACTTTGCAGTTTTTTAAAACATTTGGGTGAACCATTCCACATCCAAGTATCTCAAGCCATTTATCGCCCTCACCAATAATAATTTTGTTATTTTCAATTCTATACCCAATATCTACCTCAGCTGAAGGTTCTGTAAATGGAAAGTGACTAGGTCTAAATCTCATCTTAATTTTATCCACTTCAAAAAATTCTTTAATGAAATAATTTAAACATCCTTTTAAATGTCCCATATTAATATTTTTATCAATATGAAGACCTTCCAGCTGATGAAACATCGGTGTATGAGTTTGATCACTATCGCTACGATAAGTTCTTCCAGGTGCAATAATCTTAAAAGGAGGTTTACCTTTTAACATCGTGCGAACTTGAACTGGAGAAGTGTGGGTCCTAAGCAAAGTCTTCATATTTTCATCCAAATAAAATGTGTCATGCATATCTTTTGCTGGATGATCTTCAGGAGTATTTAAAGCAGTAAAATTATTATAATCATTTTCAACGTCGGGCCCTTCTTCTACGCTAAATCCTATTTCTGAAAAAATACACGATATTTCATCAATAACTTGAGATACAGGGTGTATCTTTCCTAATTTGAATTCTTTCTCAGGTAAAGTAACATCAATTTTTTCTTTTTTTATTTTTTCATTTAGATCTTTATCCAAAACTTCTGTGGCTTTTGATCTAAATATTTCAAGTAATTCTTGTTTTGCTTTATTGATATTGGATGCAAAAGTTTTTTTCTCATCCTCAGATAAAGAGCCAAGTTTTTTAAACTGAGAATTAATAAATCCATTTTTACTGAAAATATCTGTTTTTATAGATTCAATTTCTTTTGAATCCTGAGTGCTGTTTAATCTGTTTTTAAACTCGAGAATTTTTTTTTCAAAATCAGACATTTTTACAGATTATTTCTTAAACTAAGAAAAACAATAGGGAAGATTAATTAAGTGCTGCTTGAGCTTTTTTTACAATTGTTTTAAACGCTTCGGGGTTATCATAAGCAATTTCAGCTAGAATTTTTCTATCTAACTTGATACCAGATTTACTTAAAGCATGTATAAATTTTGAATAAGTAAGTCCTTCACCTCTTACTCCCGCATTAATTCTTTGGATCCATAAAGACTTAAATTCTCTTTTTTTATTCCTTCTATCTCTATATGCATATTGCATCGACTTTTCCATTGCTTGTCTTGCAACACGAATAGTGTTTTTTCTTCTTCCCCACTGACCTTTTACAGCCTTAAGAACTTTTTTATGTTTTGCTCTGCTTGTAACTCCTCTTTTTACTCTTGGCATTTTATCCTCTCAAACTATATGGCATGTATGATTTTACAATTTTGCCATCCTGTTTAGACATTACAGTTGTTCCTCTTTGTTTTCTAATTTGTGAATTCGTTCTCTTGATCATGCCATGTCTCTTCCCAGCTTGAGGCATTATTACCTTCCCTCTTGCAGAAATTTTAAATCTTTTTTTAGCTGAACTTTTTGTTTTTAACTTTGGCATAACTGGAGGGGGTTATACAAATATAATGATAAATTTTCAAGAATAATTAAATTGGTTGAATAACCATTATCATCTGTTTGCCTTCAAATTTAGGCTGTAACTCTACTTTTCCAAGTTTTTCTATATCGGTCTTAATCTTATCCATTAATTCATGTCCAAGATTTGAGTGTTGTAATTCTCTTCCTTTAAATTTAATAGTAAATTTTACTTTATCGCCTTTACTCAAAAATTTTTGAGCATTTTTAATTTTAAACGAGTAGTCATGAATTTCTGTTACTGGTCTAAGTTTTATTTCTTTAAGTTCTACTTTTTTTTGCTTCTTTTTTGCTTTATTAGCTTTTTTTTGGGTATCATATTTAAATTTACCCATGTCCATGATTTTACAAACTGGTGGTTTAGCATTTTGAGCGATCTCAATTAAATCAAGCCCTTCATTTTTAGCCATATTAATTGCCTCTTGGGTATTTAGTATTCCTAAATTTTTTCCATCACTTGAAATTACCTGTACCTCTTGAGACATAATCCTGTTATTTGAACGAGGTCCTCTATCCTTTGTTCTTTTCTGAAAATAGTTTTGTTTGAAATCTGCCACTTATAATGATGGAGCTTTATTTAAAGCTTGATAGTGATTTATAAATTTTTTTAGTTCCATATTTTCTTGTTTTGTAGAATCCAATTGTCTAATAGTTACACTATTACTGTCAACTTCTTTTTTTCCACAAATTAATAGTATAGGAACCTTTGATAACGAATGTTCCCTTATTTTGTAATTTAAATTGTGATTCTTCAGATCAACTTCTGAGTTTAGACCAGATGCTATAAGCTTTTTGTTAACTTCAACTGAATAATCATTAAAGTCTTCAGAAACTGGTATTACCATGATTTGAGATGGGCTTATCCAAAATGGAAGTTTTCCAGAGTAATTTTCAATTAATATTCCAATAAATCTTTCAAGAGAACCGAATAAAGCTCGGTGTAACATCACTGGAACTTTCTTTGATCCATCTTTATCTACAAAAGATGCACCTAATCTTCCTGGTAAATTTAAATCAACCTGAAGAGTTCCACATTGCCAGTCTCTTCCTATTGCGTCTCTTAAGACAAATTCAATTTTAGGACCATAAAATGCACCTTCCCCTTTATTGATGCTATATTCTAATTTTGTAGCTTTAACAGCTTCCAATAAAGCTTTTTCTGCTTTGTCCCAAACCTCATCCTCTCCAACTCTAAGGTCTGGTCTATCAGAATATTTTAAAATTACATTTTCAAATCCAAGATCTTTATAAATATTTAAAATAAGATTTGTAACTGATAGAGACTCGTCTGTAATTTGATCTTCTGTGCAAAAGATATGCGCATCATCTTGGGTAAAAGCTCTTACTCTTAACAAGCCATGTAATGCTCCTGATGGTTCATACCTATGAACTTTTCCAAATTCAGACATTTTATAAGGAAGGTCTCGATAACTCTTTAATCCTTGATTGAATACTTGGACACACCCTGGACAGTTCATGGGTTTAATCGCAAATACTTTTTCATCTGGAGTTTCAGACGTGTACATGTGTGCACCAAATTTTTCCCAGTGACCAGATTTTTCCCACAAAGATCTATCTAAAACTTCTGGGGTATTAATTTCTTTATAACCTGCTTCATTTTGTTTTTTTCTCATGTAGTCAATAAGTTTTTGAAATAATGTCCATCCTCTTTGATGCCAAAATACTGCACCTGGACTTTCTTCTCTAAAATGAAATAAGTCCATTTCTTTACCAAGTTTTCTGTGATCTCTTTTTTCAGCTTCCTCTAACCTTTTAATATAATTATCTAAATCTTTTTTTGATGCCCAAGAAGTTCCATAGATCCTTTGCAGCATTTCATTTTTTGAGTCACCTCTCCAATATGCGCCTGCAACCTTAGTTAACTTAAAATTTTTACCAATTTTGCCAGTGGATGATAGATGCGGTCCTCGACAAAGGTCATGCCATTTACCATGAAAGTATATAGAAATTTCCTCATTCTTTGGAATATCTTTAATAATTTCTGACTTGTAGTTTTCGCCAATTTTTTTGAAATGCGAAATAGCTTCATCTCTATCCCAAACCTCTCTATAAGTTGGTTCATCTCTATCAACAATTTCTGACATCTTTGATTCAATCTTTTTTAAATCAGCCTCAGTGAAGGGTTCTTTTCTGGAAAAGTCATAATAAAAACCATTCTCAATAGTTGGTCCGATCGTCACTTGAGTTCCAGGAAATAGTTCTTGGACCGCCATTGCTAAAATATGGGCTGTGTCATGTCTGATAGTATCAAGCCCGTCTTTATCTTTTGACGTTAAAATTTTTACTTCACAATCCTTTTCAATTTCATAACTTAAATCTTTTAATTTTCCATCGACACTTATAACTAGAGCTTCTTTTGCTAGAGATTTACTTATTTTTTCAGCAACTTTAAGTCCTGAAACTTTTTCTTTAAAGGCTAATTTTTTTCCATCGGGTAAAGTAATATTAGGCATTTATTAATTTTTTATATTCTGAATAAGTTGAAAAACACATTTTTTCAACATTAAATTTTTTTTGGACGTTTTTTCTACCATTATTTCCCATCACATTAAGTGAAGTATCGTCTAACCTAAAAATAAAATCTAATTTTTCACTCAAAGAATGATGATCGCTAGAACTAAATAATAACCCAGTTTTATTATCAACTATTGTTTCCTTAGATCCACCAATATCACTTGCAACTATTGGTTTTTTCATTGATTGTGCTTCAACTGATATTCTACCAAAAGCCTCAGGTTCAATTGATGCAGAAACAATAACGCTAGAGACGCTATAAGCCACAGGCATTGAGGGCGCATGTTCAAGAAAAATTACTTCATTATTTAATCTAAATCTTTCAATCAACCTAATTAGTTTTTTTTTGTAAATTTTTCTTCCTTGATCAGACCCGAGAAGTATGGCAATAAAGTTTTTATAACCAAATTTTGTTTTGAGATCATTAAGAGCCTCTATAAAGATTTCTTGACCTTTCCACTCAGTAAGTCTTCCTGGCATTAAAATAATCTTTTTATTAGCATCAATATTAAGTTTTTTTAAAAATTTTATTCTATCTGCTTCTTTGATGTTATCAGGATCATAATACTCAGTATTAATCCCTCTAAAAATAACTAAAAATTTTTTAATTCTGGAAATGTACTCTGGATATTTTTCTTTGATATGGGAAAAAATAAAATTTGAACCTGCAATTACACAATCTGACTGAAGCATAATTGCATTGTATTTTTTTTTTATTGAATTATTAAAATTATATGTCCCGTGGAATGTTGTTACTAATTTACATCTAGTTATTTTTGAGACATAATAACATGACCATGCTGGCGCTCTGCTTCTAACATGAAGTATATTAATTTTATAAAATAGAACTATAAAAGTAAGTATAAATATATTTATTAAAATCAGTAAAGGATTTTTGCTGTGAACAGGAAGTCTAAATAGTTTTACTTTTTTTTTGTCTATATATTTCAATAACTCTCCTCCGCTAGTAGCAATAAAGGAGCTTGATTTTTGTTCTTTTAAATAATGAGCAAGATCGTAACAACCTATTTCGGCTCCACCATAACCAAGTCTGGGTATTACTTGTAAAACTTTTAATTTAGATGACATTTATCTAACTTATAATATCATATTTAAAATTTCAAAATGACTAAATTCAATTATATCTATTTTAAAAAGGATAAAAAATTACGAATTTTGAATAGTAAATTAAATTCTAAACTCACTGTTGTGTTTTTGCACGGTTTAAAATCTGATATGGAAGGAAAAAAACCTCTTTTTTTAAATAAATATTGTAAGAAAAATAAAGTTAACTTTCTGTCTCTCGAATATTCTGGTCATGGCAAGTCGTATGGAAAATTCGAAAATGGTACTATTTCTCAATGGAGGAACAACGTTAAATTTGTAATTCGCAAAATAATTAAAAAAGAAAAATTTTTAATAGTTGGTTCAAGTCTAGGTGCTTGGCTCGGATTACTGCAATTTCAAGATTTTAAGAAACAAATAATTGGATTTATTGGAATAGGTTCCGCTCCTGAATTTTTGGATAGGTTAATTTGGCAAAAACTGAAAAACAATGAAAAAAAAATGTTTTTAAAAAAAAAATTCTACATGCTTAAAAGTGATGGCTATGAATATAAAATCAAATTAGCTTTTCTAAAAGATGGTAGAAAAAATAAAGTTCTTAATAAAAAGATAAACTCAAAAATCCCTGTTTTTTTAATTCATGGGAAAAAAGATAACGTTGTTCCTTTAAAACTATCAAAAAAAATCTTTAGTATTTTTCCTAAAGCAAAAAAGAAAATGCAGATTATAAAGGGAGGCGATCATAGCTTGTCCCGTAAAGGAGATTTAAATAAACTCGCAAATTTAATAGACGAAATTATACATTAACCTTCAAACCTTCTTCGTAGGTTGGGTAAATTAATTTTAATTTAAATATATCTTTAATCTTTTTATTTGAAACTTTTTTAGAATCTTTATAGAAATCTTTCAGCATACCTTCCTCTAACTCATCAAAACTAATAATTTTTGGTAATTCAAAATTAATCAAATTACATGCATATTTAACGACCTCAATATTTGATGCTGGCTTATCATCTGACAAATTGTAAATATCATTATTTAAAGACTTATTTAGTGACAGATATAATGTTTGAGCTATATCTTTAACGTGTATCCTTGAAAAGAAGTGATTTTTTTTTTCAACAACAAATTTTTGATCATTTCTAAGTCTGGTAATTGCATTGTATCTATCAGAATAAATCCCAGAAAGTCTAAAAATTTGAACTGGCAATGAATTTTTTGTTCCAATAGACAACCAATCTTTCTCAACATTTAATCTGTTTTTTCCTGCAAGCGATTGTGGATTTGTTGTGCTGTCTTCATTTACCCAGGCTCCATCGTGATTACCATAAACACTTGTTGAGGATAAATAAGTTAGCCATTTTAGGTTTTGTAAATTTAAATTATTTTTTGCTAATCTTTCTATAAACATATCCTTCCCATTTATTGGGGGAACAGATATCAAAATATGATCGGACTCTTGTAATGGATTGATCAAATCTTTATCAAAATCATTTTCATTAAATTCATAATTAAAATATTTTAAATTTTTAAAAGTAAGCTCGGAAGTATTTTTTCTTGATGTGGTTGTTAATCTTAAATCAACATTAGAACTTAATAGATGGTCCACAAAAGATTGGGCTACCTGTCCAAAACCAAAACAAAATAATTTCATTTTTTATTAACTTGCGAAATTAGAGATTTTATTTGTAATAGGATTTTCAAGTTTGTCGATCATTTCTTTTGGGCAGACTTGAATAAAATTATTAATCTCTGTATCAAAGTTTTCTAATATTTTTTTTGAAACGTTTGAATTTGTCTCATTTGAATGTTCTTCAACTAATTTTTTTAGAAATTCCTGCCAAAATTTTGTCTCAACACCTTGCCAAATTACACTTTCAGGATTTACTCTTTTTTCGAATTCTTTTTCTTTATCATAAATAAAAGCCATACCACCTGTCATACCGGCAGCAAAATTATCTCCAGTATTTCCTAAAATTACAATATTTCCCCCTGTCATGTATTCACAACCATTTGAGTCACATCCTTCAATTACAGCTGTTGCTCCAGAATTTCTTACAGCAAATCTTTCACCTGCTTGTCCTGCAGCAAATAATTTTCCTGAAGTTGCTCCATATAAAACTGTATTACCAATAATTGTGTTGTCTTTTGAAATCAAATTACTTTCTTTGCTTAGCTTAATTACTATTTTACCTCCTGATAATCCTTTCCCAACATAATCATTTGCATCGCCGCTCAAAACTAATTTAAGTCCTTTAATACCAAATGCACCAAAAGATTGTCCTGCAGATCCTTCAAAATTCAAAGTTAAGTAGTCATCGTTTAATTTTGCATTATTATATTTCTTATATAATTCATAAGAAATACGTGTGCCTACAGCTCTATGAGTATTTTCAATCTGGTAGGATTTTTCAATTTTTTCATTGTTATCGATTGTTTTATTTATCTCTGGCCAAATTTCTTGATCTAAAGTGTCTGGTACGAAATTTATTATTTGTTTTTCACAATATCTTTTGTTTTTACCAGGATCAGCACGTACAAATAGGGGGTTCAGATCTAAATCATCCAAATTTGGAGATCCTTTACTTATCTGTCTTAAGAGATCTGTTCTCCCAATTATTTCATTTAAAGATTTAAATCCAAGTTCAGATAGAATTTCTCTCACCTCTTGAGCTATAAAAGAAAATAGGTTAACCACCTTATCAGGCGTTCCGTTAAACTTTTCTCTCAATTTTTCATCTTGTGTGCAAACTCCTACTGGACACGTGTTTGAATGACATTGTCTTACCATAATACATCCCATTGCAACCAAAGCAGTTGTTGCTACACCAAATTCTTCTGCACCCATCATTGCAGCAATTACAACATCTCTTCCAGTTTTTATTCCCCCATCTGTTCTCAGTGTTACAGTATGTCTTAAATTATTCAGCGTTAAAACTTGATTTGCCTCGGTCAATCCCATCTCCCAAGGTATACCAACATATTTAACACTAGTTTGAGGAGTAGCTCCTGTTCCACCGTTATGCCCAGAAATTAAAATTATATCAGCTTTTGCCTTTGCAACTCCTGCTGCAATCGTACCAATACCAGAAGATGCAACAAGTTTTACCCCAACACGTGCTTTAGGATTTATCTGTTTTAAATCATAAATTAATTGTGCCAAATCCTCAATTGAGTAAATGTCATGATGAGGAGGGGGCGATATTAATGTTACCCCTGGAGTAGAATGTCTTAATCTAGCAATTTCTTTTGTAACTTTAAATCCGGGTAACTGTCCACCTTCTCCTGGTTTAGCACCTTGTGCAATTTTTATTTCTATCTCGTTACAGTTATTTAAATAATTAATTGTAACTCCAAATCTCGCGGATGCTATTTGTTTCACTCTTGAATTAGCACTATCCCCGTTAGATTGAATTTGAAATCTTTTTTCATCTTCACCACCTTCTCCACTACAAGATGCTCCTTTAATTCTATTCATTCCAATGGCTAGTGTTTCGTGAGCTTCCTTTGATAGTGCCCCATGAGACATGCTTCCACTTCCAAAACGTTTTAAAATATTCTCAACTGGTTCTACTTCATCGATGCTGATTGTATTTTTTTTCTTGAAATCGATTAAATCTCTTAAATTTATTGGGGGTAACTCATAAATTCCTTTAGAGTATTTTTTATATAATTCATAAGATTTGTTTGTAACTGCCGATTGAAGTAAATGTATTAGTTTACCTTGATATTGGTGTGTCTCACCATTTTTTCTATATCGGTAAATCCCACCTATTGGCAATACGTTTGTGTCAGATCTAAAAGCCTCCTCATGAATACCTCTTATTTTTTTTTCAATCCCTGTAAGTCCGATACCTGAAATTTTAGATGTAACACCAGGAAAAAAATCATTAACAATTGTTCTGCTTAATCCTACAGTTTCAAAATTACATCCTCCTCTGTAAGAACTAATTACAGAAATACCCATTTTTGACATTATTTTTAAAAGACCTAAGTTTACGGATTTTACATATCTTTCTACACAATCATCATAAATAAACTTTCCAAATAATTTTTTTTCAAATCTCTGGTAGAGACTGTCTAATGCTAAATAAGGATTAACTGTTGTAGCTCCAACCCCTATTAGAGTTGCAAAAGAGTGAGTATCTAGCGCTTCACCCGTTTGAGCATTAATTGAGACATAACCCCTTAACTTTAATTTGATAAGATGGGTATGAACTGCACCAATACATAGAAGCATAGGAATTGGGAACTTATCTTTAGAAACTTCTTTATCACTTAAAATAAGTTGCGTTACCCCTTGTCTTACTAAAACTTCTGCCTCTTTTTTTAATCTTTCGAGTGAAGACTCTATATTTTCTTCATTTGTAAAAGTACAATCTAAAACGTGATTATTCTTGTCAAAAAAAGAAACAAACTTTTCAAACTGTTTGTTTGAAAGAATTGGACTATTTAGTACGTAAATGTTTTCTTCGGTAAGGTTATTAAAATCTAAAATATTACCAAGATTTCCAAACCTTGTTTTTAAACTCATAACTTTATTTTCTCTTAATGAGTCGATTGGCGGGTTTGTTACTTGGCTAAAATTCTGTCTAAAAAAATGATACAGGGGTCTATACTTGTTAGACAATACTGCTAGAGGTGTATCATCACCCATTGATCCAGTTGCCTCTTTTGCATCCTCTGCCATTGGGTGAAGTATCAATTCAAGGTCCTCTAGACTGTATCCAAAACAATGTTGAAGTTTTCTTAATTGATCACCTTTAAATAAATTTGTCTCATTTTTGATTGGGAATTTTTTATCTAAATCAATAATCTGGTTATTAAAATGTTTGTATTCTTTTGCTAAGTAGTTTTTAATCTCTTTGTTCTTAAATATTTTTCCTTTTTCTATCCTTACTCCTAAAATTTCACCAGGGCCTAATCTTCCTTTTGAAACTATCTTTTTTTCATTAAGTTCGATCATTCCAGTTTCTGATCCAGCAAAAAGTAAATTATCTTTTGTGATTGTGTATCTCATAGGTCTAAGACCATTTCTGTCTGTTGCAACTATCACCCATTCATTATCTGTGGCAGCGATAGCTGCAGGACCATCCCATGGTTCCATTGTGCTATTAAGAAAGTTAAATAATTTTTGATGTTCTGCTGGAAGCACTTTACTTTTCTTAGACCAAGCGTCAGGTATTAACATTAATTTTGCTAAAGGCGCAGGTTGACCAGAAATATTAAGTAATTCAAAAACATTATCTAATGATGCTGAGTCTGAATTTCCGCTTGGGATCACTGGTTTTAAGTTCTCCATATCCTCAAAAACTGGGCTGAACATTTCTTCCTCATGGACCTTCATCCAATTTACGTTACCTTTTAGGGTATTTATTTCTCCATTATGAGCTAGAGCTCTGAATGGTTGTGCCAGATCCCAGCTTGGTGCAGTATTGGTCGAAAATCTCTGATGAAAAATTGCATATCTTGATACAAATCTTGGATCTTTAAGATCTAAATAAAAATCAGACAAAGACTCAGCAAGGAACATTCCCTTGTAAATGATTGATTTAGAGCTAAACGAACATATATAAAATTCATTAAGGTTTTCTTGAAGTATTTTTTTTTCAATCTTTCTTCTAGCTTCATAAAGTTTTATCTCTAGTGACTTACCCTTTTCATTTTTATCATTATATTTAAACAAGACTTGTGTAATTTCTGGTCTATTTAAATCTGCCTTTTCTCCAAGGACAGAAGGGTTAACAGGTACCTGTCTCCATCCATAGATGTTAAAATTACTTTTTGTTAATTCACTTTCAACAATAGTTCTGCAAGCTTCTTGAGCGCCATAATTATTTCTTGGAAGAAACAACATTCCCACACAAACTTCTGAGTTATCATGTTTATGACCTGTAGCTTCAATTTTTTCGACAAAAAAATCTGAAGGAATTTCTATATGGATACCAGCACCATCACCTGTTTTTCCATCAGCATCAATTGCTCCTCGATGCCAAACAGCTTTTAATGCTTCAATTCCATATTCAACAACTTGTCTCGATTTTTTTCCATCTGTGGATGATACCAAACCAACTCCACATGCATCATGTTCCATATTTTCGCTGTAAACATGATTTGATTTTAATAATTCTAAGTTTTCTTTCCTTCTTAATTTTTCTAACTTAAGATTTATCTTTTTCTTACTCACGATTAGGCTACCTTTCTCTTTGAGTCCTTTAAATCTTTCAAATATTTATGAATACTTTCTGCAACATCTCTTCCATCTTTTATAGCCCAAACAACCAATGAAGCTCCACGAACTATATCGCCAGCAGCAAATACACCTTTTACACTTGTCTCCATAGTATCAAAATCAATTTTTATTGTACCCCATCTTGAAACTTGTAATTTGTTTTCACCAAATAAAACTGGTAGATCTTCCGGGTCGAAGCCTAATGATTTAATAACCATGTCAGCTTTCAATTCGAAATCAGAGTTTTCTTGAATAATAGGTTTTCTTCTTCCACTTTCATCAGGATCTCCAAGTTTAATTTTATCTACAGAAACTTTTTCTATTTTATTTTTACCTAAAAACTTTTTTGGACTAGATAACCAAACAAATTCAACACCTTCTTCCTCAGCGTTTGCAACTTCTCTTGATGAACCTGGCATGTTTTCTTTATCTCTTCTATACAAACATTTTACTGATTTAGCTTTTTGTCTCACTGCGGTTCTTACACAGTCCATTGCTGTATCACCACCGCCAATTACAATAACATCTTTATCTTTTGCATTTAAAGATCCATTATCAAAGTTTTCAACATTATCTCCAAGACCCTTTTTATTTGATGCGGTCAAAAATTCCATAGCAGGATAAATGTTATTCAAATCGCTTCCTTCAATTTCAATTTCTCTTGGTTTATAAACCCCAGTAGAAATTAAAACTGCATCGTGCTTCTCTCTCAATTCGTTTAATGATGCATCTTTTCCAACTTCAAAATTTAAAACAAACTTAATACCACCATCTTGTAATAGCTTTGTTCTTCTTTCGACAACATGTTTTTCCAATTTAAAATTTGGTATTCCGTATATTAATAATCCACCAGCTCTATCATATCTATCGTAAATAGTTATTTGGTAACCTTTTTTTCTAAGCTGCTCGGCACAAGCCATACCTGCGGGTCCAGATCCAATGATTCCTATACTTTGAGTTAATTCTCTCTCAACTTTGATTGGCTTTACCCAACCCTTGTCCCAAGCATTGTCGGTTATAAATTTCTCAACAGATCCTATCGTTACCGTGCCATGACCAGACTGTTCGATAACACAATTCCCTTCACACAATCTATCTTGCGGACAAATTCTTCCGCAGACTTCTGGCATATTATTTGTACTTTGAGATAAATTGTAAGCCTCTTCTAATCTTCCCTCCGCTGTAAGTTTTAACCAATCTGGAATATTATTACTTAAAGGACAGTGAACTTGGCAAAAAGGAACACCGCATTGAGAGCATCTGCTTGATTGTTCTTTCGCACCTTCATGAATGAACTCTTTATATATCTCATTAAAATCTTCTTTTCTGGAATCGGTTTTCCTTTTAGGTGGGTTCTGTTGACCTATTTCCACAAATTTGAGCATTTTTTCAGACATAGTGTGGTGGCTTATATATTATTAGACTGTTGAATTAAACGAAAAATAGGACAGTTATTATTACCTATATTTTAAAAAATTCACTGTTTTTGCTAGTTTTTTCCTGTTTTGCATACCTCATATGCATTCATGTTATTGCTTTAATTTACCCTTAATTAGTTTAGTTAAATAATTAATAATGGCGGAATTCTTCGAGATTATAATTTTATCAGCAATACAAGGGATATCTGAATTTATTCCTGTCAGTTCATCTGCTCACTTATACTTAATGTCTGAAGTACAAAATTTTGAGATAAAGTCTCTTTTAACTGATGTTTCTCTTCATCTAGGATCACTATTAGCAATACTATTTTATTTTAGAGATGATTTTTTAAAATTATTCAAAGATCAAAAATTACTTAAATTATTAATTTTTGGATCTCTACCTCTAATTATAGTTGGTTTCTTTGTATTCAAAACCGGATTAATTAATTATTTTAGAAGCATTGAAATAATAGCGTGGACTACAGTAATTTTTGCAATCTTTTTATATATTGCTGATAAATTTTCTGTAAGAAAAAAAATTGATACAGATTTAAATTTAAGGGCAATACTTGCTATTGGCATTTTTCAAGTGCTTGCATTAATTCCAGGAGTAAGTAGAGCTGGAATTGTTATTACTGCTGGCAGATTTCTCAACTTTGATCGATACGATTCAGCCAAAATTTCATTTTTTCTCTCTGTGCCAGCAATCGCCGGTGCAAGTTTTTTAAACTTAAAAGAATTAACTTTTTCAAATATTGAAGTAAATTTTATTGTTTTGCTTGCGGTCATCTGTTCTTTTATTTTCTCATATATCACAATTAAATATTTTTTAATTTTTGTTAAAAAATTTAGTATGAATTTTTTTGTAATTTATAGGGTTTGCTTAGGATTAGTCTTATTTTGGTTTATCTATACTTAATCGTTTAAATTCTGGCATCAATTGTGACAACAAAACTCCAGCAAGAATAAATAAACATCCTAAAATATTATCTATGTTTAAAATTTGATTTAATATAATCCAAGCTGCTATCGTTGCAAAAACACCCTCTAATGAATAAATTATTGCTGCTGGTGCGGGACTAATATTTTTTTGTGCATAAATTTGTAAAACAAAGGCAAATCCACCAGATAATACGCCTGCATAAAGAATTTCATATGTCTCGGATAAAATATTTGAAATTGTAAAGGTCTCATAAACTAATCCAATAAAGATTGATAAAATTGATACTATTAAAGTTTGAATAAGGCCAACTGTGACTGGTAAATCAAATTTTTCCACTAGTTGTCCGATAAAAATAATATGTAAACTCCAAAATAAAGCACATATCAATACTAATATATCTCCTTTTCTAACTGATGCGTCGTAAAAATTTGTTAGCAGATATCCTCCTACTACACACAACAAAACAGATGGCCAAACACTCCAATGAACTTTTTTTCGATAAAGAATATAAAGAACAAATGGTACTAAAGGTACATAAAAAATTGTAAAGAAAGCTGCATTAGCTACATCAGTATAGAGGAGTGCGACTTGTTGTAATGCAGAGGCTAAGAATAAAAATATGCCTATAGAGATTGAGAGATATAGAAAATTCTTTCTATCTTTATTAAATTCATTAAAAAATTTATTTTTTTCAATTATTAAAAAAAAAGGAACCAGCGCAAGGAAACCAACAAAAAATCTCACTCCATTAAATGTGAAAGGGCCAATTTCATCCATCCCTGTATCTTGTGCAATAAACGTGGTACCCCAGATTAAACAGCAAACAAACGCGCTTACAAGTGATAGTCTTTTTGACATTTAGTTAATTATATTGAGAGGTTGTAGGCAAAATTTTTACCAAGGTTTTCTTTAATCTCATTACAAAATTTTGCAGCATCTGCTCCGTTAATAATTCTGTGATCATAGGATAGTGACAGCGGAAGTATAAGTTTGTCACTTTTATCTTTTTGAAATATTTTTCCAATTCCTAATATGGCTACCTCAGGTGGATTTATTATAGGTGTAAAAAATGTTCCACCTATCCCACCAAGACTAGTGATAGTTATTGAACCACCTTGAAATTCTTTTTTGTCAATTTTTAAATTTCTACATTTATCACTTACTTCTTTTAATTTTTGCGATAAATCAGATATTTTAAATTTATCGGCATCTCTTATTTTAGGAACCATAAGACCGTGTGGAGTATCTACAGCAATACCGATATGAAAATATTTTTTTAATATAATTTGATAATTTTCTTCATCTTTTATTGATGAATTGAATATAGGATATTTCATCATACTTTTTACCAATGCCTTAATTATAAAAGCAAGTGGGGTAATTTTCTTTTGCTCACCTGTGTAACCATCCTTTAAATTTTTACGGAAGTTTTCAAGTTCAGTAACATCAGCTTCATCATGATGAGTAACATGTGGAATAGTTCTCCAAGATTCGGATAACAACGGTGCTGCAAGCCTTTTAACTCTTGGCATTTCAACAATTTCTATTTCGCCAAATTCAGAGTGATCAACTAAGTTTTTTTTAGGTTCTGGTTTTTGGGTTTCTTTTACCGGTATACTCTTTTTAGAATTTTTTATAAAATTTTTGACATCTTCCTCTGTTATTCTCCCGTTTCTTTCAGACCCTTTTAAGTTATATATATCAGCCCCTAATTCACGTGCAAATTTTCTTACTTTTGGAGTAGCGAGTATTCTATTAATCATAATTATAATTTTGTAGGTATAGGTTTATTTTTATCAATGTTATATTTCTTAATTGCTTGTTCTGCATATTTTGATGGAATTAATTGTTCTTTTGCTAAAACACTTAAAGCGTAGGTAACAATATATTTTTTATCCACCTCAAAGAAATTTCTAAGTTTTTCCCTACTGTCACTTCTTCCATAACCATCTGTTCCAAGCGAATAAAAACTTTTGTTAGTAAAAGGTCTTATTTGATCTGATGTAATTCTCATATAGTCTGATGCAGCTAGTATAGGACCTTCGGCATCTTTTAAACAATTTTCAACATATGTTTTTTTAGGTTTTTCTTTTGGATTTAAAAGATTAAATCTCTCCACTTCCATACCATCTTTTCTCAATTCATTAAAACTTGTCACACTCCACACATCACAATCAATTTTAAAATCTTTGTCTAATATGTCTGCCGCCTGCATCATTTCTCTTAAAATAGTTCCAGATCCTAATAGTTGGATTTTTGTTTTTTTATTTTTTGAAATTTGTTTAATTTTATACATTCCTTTTAAGATTGCTTCTTCAATATTTTTATCTTTTGGTATTGCTGGATGCGGATAATTTTCATTCATTGTTGTAATATAATAAAAAACATTTTCTTTTTTTTCATACATTCTTCTTAAACCATCTCTGAATATTACAGCTAACTCATAAGCAAAGGTTGGGTCATAGGAAACACAGTTAGGTATTGTAGATGCAAGTAGATGGCTATGTCCATCTTGATGTTGTAATCCTTCTCCAGCCAAAGTTGTTCTTCCAGATGTAGCACCTATAAGAAATCCTCTTGCCTGACTATCACCTGCGGCCCAGGCGAAATCACCGACTCTTTGAAAACCAAACATTGAATAGAACAAATATATTGGAATCATTTCTATATCATGATTAGTGTATGATGTTCCTGCTGCTATCCAAGATGACATGGAACCAGCCTCCGTTATTCCCTCCTCTAACACCTGTCCTGATTTATCTTCCCTATAAGATGAAAGTAGTTTCGAGTCCACAGGCTCATACTTTTGACCCTCATGTGCGTAAATACCAATTTTTTGAAAAAAACCCTCCATACCAAATGTTCTAGCCTCATCAGGAATTATAGGAACCAATTTAGGTGAAACATTTTTATCTCTTAAGAGGTTTGTTAACATTCTCACTAACGCCATAGTCGTCGACATTTCCTTAGTCCCTGTAGACTGTTTCATCACATTAAAGATATCTTTTGGAGGAACTTTAATTGATTTGGCAAAAGATGATCTTTCAGGAATGAAACCTCCAAGTTGAAGTCTTCTCTCTTTTAAATATTTTATTTCTTGTGAGTCTTCTTTTGGTCTGTAGTATTCAATATTTTTTACCTGCTCGTCAGTTAAAGGAACATCAAATCGATCTCTGTAATAAAGTAAATCGTCTACGTCCAATTTTTTTTGTTGATGAGTGGTATTAATACTTTCCCCAGATTTACCCATTCCATAACCTTTGATAGTTTTGGCAATGATCACTGTTGGACTACCTTTATTTTCTACTGCTCTATGGTAAGCTGAATACACTTTATGTGGATCATGGCCTCCTCGATTAAGCTTCCATATATCTCTATCGGTTAGGCTTGAGACCATTTCTTTTAATTCTTTGTATTTTCCAAAAAATTTGTCTCTTACATATGCGCCGCCCTTCGCCTTAAATGCTTGATACTCACCATCAACAGCTTCATTCATTCTTTTTACCAATAAGCCTGTTTTATCTTTTGCTAATAATTGGTCCCAATAAGATCCCCATATCACCTTTAACACGTTCCAACCGGCTCCTCTAAAAATTCCTTCAAGTTCCTGAATTATCTTTCCATTACCTCTAACGGGTCCATCTAATCTTTGAAGATTGCAGTTAACCACAAATATTAGGTTGTCTAATTTTTCTCTGGATGCTAATCCAATTGCACCTAAAGACTCTGGTTCATCCATTTCCCCATCTCCTAAAAAGGCCCAAACTTTTCTATTCTCATCTTTAATCAAACCTCTATTTATTAAATATTTCATAAATCTTGCTTGGTAGATCGCTAACATTGGGCCAAGACCCATTGATACAGTTGGAAACTGCCAATAGTTCGGCATCAGCCAAGGATGAGGATAAGATGATAAACCGCCTGGTAGGACTTCTTGTCTAAACGAGTCTAGTTGTTTTTCAGTTAATCTTCCCTCTAAAAAAGATCTTGCATAAATTCCAGGAGCACTATGACCTTGGAAATATATTAAATCTCCACCAAACTTATTATTTTTTGCTCTCCAAAAATGATTCATACCAACGTCATATAATGTTGCAGCTGAAGCAAAGGTTCCTATGTGACCACCAAGATCAGGGTTTTTTTTATTAGCTCGTACAACCATAGCAGCTGCATTCCATCTAATTAAAGATCTTATTTTTCTCTCAATGTTTTGATCCCCTGGAGATTTTTTATCCTCTTCAGGAGGAATAGTATTTATGTAAGGTGTATTTCGAGACAAGACTAAATCTGAGCCCTCTTTATAAGAATGCTCAATTAATTGTTTTATTAAATATTGAGCTCTTTCTTTACCGTCATTTTGAAGAACTGCAGATAAAGACTCTAGCCACTCTTTAGTTTCAATTGGATCTAAATCATTGCCATCAGATATTATTTCAATATTTCTGGTTGGTTTCTTTTTCTCAAGGCTTATAGTTTGTGTTTCAACAGGTTTTTCTTGTTCTGCCCTTTGAGATTTTTCTGCGTCTACAATTATTTTTTCAGTATCTTGAGGAATATCTAAATTTTTGACTTCTTTTTTCTCAGGTTCAGGTTTTTTTTCAGAGGCAGATTGAATTTCTACTAGTTTGTCTCCCTTTGATACTTTATCACCAACTTTTACTAAAATTTTTAATACATCGCCCTCTTCTGTACTTGGTACTTCTACACTTGATTTATCACTTTCAAGTGTAACAATAGAATCATTTTTTTGAATTTTTTGGCCTTCCTTAACAAGGACTTCGATAATCTCTACGTTATCAAAATCTCCTATATCAGGTACTAGAATATCTTTTTTCATCTATATTTTCAAAAGATCAATATTTTAACATATTTATATCTTTTTTTCGTCATCCTAAAATGAGTTAATTTGAATATGTTAAAAATATTTATTAATTTTATTAAGAAAAAGCCTAATTATAAAAATTTAGACGCAAAAATTTGGGTGCAAAATATTATTCTTAATAAATATTATAAATCACTTAAATATTAATCTTTTTCTATACACATTGAAATTCCCATCCCTCCTCCGATGCATAATGTTGCCAAACCTTTTTTTCCACTTATTTTTTTTAATTCATTTAAAAGTGTAACAACAATTCTTGCTCCAGAGGCACCTATCGGATGACCGAGCGCTATTGCTCCACCATTCACATTTACTTTTTCTTTAGGAACTTTTAACTCTTTAATTACAGCAATGCTTTGAGCAGCAAAGGCTTCATTAATTTCTACCAAATCCAAATCTTTTATATTCCATTTCGCTATTTCAAGAGCTTTGTTTGATGAGGGGATTGGCCCTAATCCCATCATAGATGGATCAACACCACAGGTTGCCCAAGATATAATCTTTCCTAATATTTCTAAATTATTTTTTTCAGCTAACTCTCTTGTTGTTAATACCACTGCAGCTGCTCCATCATTTATACCCGATGAATTTCCGGGAGTGACAGTTCCTTTTTCCTTAAAAACAGAATTTAATTTTGATAGGTCGTTAATTGTAATTCCAGTTCTTGGATGTTCGTCAATATCATCGTTAATAATTTCGGTGTTAAATTTTTTTTTGCTCATTGCTATGTTTGCTTTATGTTGAGATTGAAGTGCAAACTCATCTTGTTCTTGTCTTGATATATCATATTTTGCAGCAATATTTTCAGCTGTAACACCCATATGATAATTATAAAAAGCATCCGTCAAACCATCTTTCATCATTTGATCATGAATTGAATTAGTCATACTTTCTTGACCACCAGCAATTATAAAGTTTGCAGAATTTGTTAGTAATGACTGATAACCATTTACAATTGATCGTAGTCCAGATCCACACACCTGGTTTATAATTATTGCAGTCTTTTCTTTTGGAATTCCAGAATTTATAGCTGCTTGCCTTGCTGGATTTTGTCCACATGATCCTGTCAAAACTTGTCCCAATATTACCTCGTCAATTTCATCTACATTCAACCTAATCTTTTCAATTAAACTTTTAATTACCAAAGAACCTAAATCATGTGCCTGTAAATCTTTATAAATACCTTTATATCTTCCAATAGCTGATCTTTGAGCCGCAACGAAAACAATGTCTTTAGAATTTTTTGACATTAATATAGAATAATTATTTATTTAAAAATTACATTATTTAATATGATTTTTTTTTATAATTTAGCGCCTGTAGCTCAACTGGATAGAGCGCTTGGCTACGGACCAGGAGGTTCTGGGTTCGACTCCTAGCAGGCGCACCAAATTATGAAAATCTCTTTACAATCAAGTGTTGTATATTTTTTTACTATAGTGTTAATAGTTTTAATTTTATTAACAATTTTTTTATAAAAAATGAAAAACAATTTTGAACAAATCAGCAAAGTTTCTGGTTTTATGAAACACAATGGTGGTCTTCTTTTTAGAGATTTATCAAAGACTGAGTTTGAATTTAAAAGCACAATACAAAAAATTCATTTAAATAGAAGAGACATTACCCATGGAGGTTTTATTTGTTCTTTAATTGACGCAGGTGCCGGAACTGCCGTATATAGAGCTAGCAATAATCAATCATGTGTAACTGTGTCATTAGATGTAAAATTCATTGCGCCATCCAGACTAGGGGATCAAATATTAGGTAAAGTAAATGTATTAAAGAGAACAAAGTCAATGCTATTTGTGAATTGTAATTTATATATAAACAAAAATATTATTGCATCTGCAACAGGTGTTTGGAAGGTAATAAAAAAAATATGATTGGGATTTTAGGAGGGATGGGAACCCAGGCTGGTTTAGATATTTGCAATAAGTTAGCTGTTTTATATAGAGGTAAACAAGATCAACAATACCCAAAATTTTTATTATACAATAAATCTGATACCCCTAATAGACCAGAAAATTTAAAAAAATATTATACCGTCCTAAAAGAATTAGTAAAAGGCTGTAAATTATTAGAAAAAAATAAATGTAAGTTTATTGTAATTCCCTGTAATACGGCACATTTTTGGTATGATGATTTAAAAAAAAAAGTCAAGATACCTATCTTAAGTATGCCTGAAGAAGTCTATAATCATACCAAAAAAAACTGTAAAATAAATTCTCAAATCGGAATACTCGCCACTGAGGCAACTTTAAGCACAAAAATTTACCACAAATACTTCAATAAAAGATTTAAACTTTTGTCACCTCCAAAAAAAATACAAAAAAAAAATGTAAATAAAGCAATTAAATTTGTAAAAATGGGCAACGTCAGAAAAGCAGAAAAAATAATTAAACCAGCCGTTAATTATTTAATAAAAGTAAATTGCAAAAAAATTATTTTGGGATGTACGGAACTACCTATAGCAATTTTTGCTTTCAAGTCTTTTAAAAAAGCAAAAAAATCAAAAATATTTATCGATCCAAATTTAATTTTAGCGAATACTTGTGCAAAAAAATATAAAGCTGCATAATTAGATCAAATATGTTAATATCGAAAAAAAAATAAAAATGAGAACTTTTACCTCAATGATTCGGACTAGTTTTAGACTATTTTTGTTCTTTAGCGATAACAATATATAGTAGTAAAAAAATTTAATACACCAAAAGTAGAAATGACAAAAAATAAAATTACTGCTGTCCTCGGACCTACAAATACAGGAAAAACCTTCCTTGCTATTGAAACAATGCTCTCTTTTAGCTCTGGAATGATGGGTTTTCCCCTGAGGCTTTTAGCAAGGGAAGTTTATGACAAAGTTATAAAAAAAACTGATCCAAATAAAGTTGCGTTAATCACAGGTGAGGAAAAAATTATACCTTCTAACGCAAAGTATTATTTTTGCACTGTAGAGTCTATGCCTATAGAAAAAGATTTGGAATTTGTGGGAATTGACGAAATTCAAATGTGCTCTGACCATGAAAGAGGTCATATTTTTACTGACAGATTATTAAACCTAAGAGGTGAAAAATTAACAATGTTCATGGGATCAAACTCAATGAAAAATATTATTGGAAAATTAGATGGTGATATAGAATATATAGATAGAAAAAGACTATCAAAATTAAGTTATTCAGGTCACAAAAAAATCTCTCGAATAGAGAGAAAAAGCGTAATAATAGCATTTTCAGCAGAAGAGGTTTACGCAATTGCAGAATTGATTAGACGTCAAAAGGGCGGAGCTGCAATTGTTATGGGTTCTTTAAGTCCCAAAACAAGAAATTCACAAGTAAATTTATATCAATCTGGTGATGTTGACTATCTAGTTGCAACTGACGCAATTGGTATGGGAATAAATATGGATTTAAACAATGTTTTTTTTTCAAGTATAAAAAAATTTGATGGTAAAAAAATAAGGAGACTTAGATTATCCGAGATTGCTCAAATCGCTGGAAGAGCAGGTAGGTATCTTAATGATGGATCTTTTGGGATAACGGGTGAATGTGGTGAGATAAGTCCAGAGGAAATTGAATTGCTTGAAACTCACAAAATTGATGACATTAATACAATTTTTTGGAGGAATCCAAATTTAAATTTCAAAAATGGACAGTCACTAATCAAGTCATTAGAGGAGAAACCGAATAAACCTTGGCTTAAAAGAATTTCGGAGTGTGAGGACGAAAAGGTTTTAAAATATATTTTGAAAGACACAGAAAAATTACAAATTTATAATAATGAAAAAGAATTAGAGCTGTTATGGGAATGTTGCCAAATTCCTGATTTTGTAAAAAAAACTTATGGAAATCATTTAGAAGTAATTGGAAAAGTATTTAATTTTTTAAGAGAAAAAACAGGAAAAATTTCAAATAAATACATGAAAGAACAACTTTCAATTTTAGATAAAGTTGATGGAAATGTAGATTCTATATCTAATCGAATTGCTAATGTTAGAACATGGTCTTATGTTTCTAATAAAAATGGGTGGGTAGAAAATCAAGATTATTGGGTTAAAAGAACAAAATCTTTAGAAGATAAACTGTCTGATAGATTGCATGAAGAACTTACCAAAAGTTTTATTGATAAAAGAGCGAGTGTACTAGCAAGAGGTTTAAAACAAGATATTTCTTTTGAGACAAAAATTGAAAATAACGAAAAAGTTTTGATCAACAATCAATTTATCGGAAATCTAAAAGGTCTAAAGCTTGAATTAGATTTTAAAGTTGGCGATTTAGAAACCGATATTAAATCTTTAAAAAAAGCTGCAAGGCAAAATGTTAGTCCAGAAATTTCAAAAAGAATTAAACAAATAATTGAAGGAAAACAAATTGATTTAAAAGAAGATAGAAAAATTTATTGGAATAATTTTCCAATAGCAATACTTGCTAAAGGTGCAGATTATTTATCTCCAGATTTAAATTTAATTATAGATGACATTGTGGAAAATGATGAAAAATTAAAACTCCATACCTTTTTGAAGAAATGGCTGGATAAAAAAATTATTGATGAATTAGACAGTTTATTGAAACTGAAGAGTTTAAATTCAGTAAACGCTCAAATAAGAGCTTTATCATACCAATTATATGAAAATAACGGCGTAGTAAAAAGAGAGGAAGTTTTGGATATAATTAAAAAAATGGGGCAAGATGAGAGAAAAACACTTAGAAATTTAGGAGTAAAATTTGGAAGATATCATATATTTTTGTTCAAGCTTTTTAAACCTAGTGTTGTCTCTTTAAGAATTTTACTTTGGAAGAATTTCAATGGAGAGGATTTAAATCTACACCCTCCTACTTTTGGATTAAATTTTGTGAATGACGTTAAATATAAAAATCAAAAATTTATGCTTTTATGTGGGTTTGAAAAATTTGATAATTTTTTTGTTAGAATTGATATTTTAGAAAGATTGTTTATTGAAATAATTAATTCTAGTGAAAGCAAATCAGACAAAGTTAAACTAATACCCAAAATGTTAAATTTACTGGGCTGTAACAAAGAAAGTTTTATAAAAGTAATTAAACTAATGGGATATAAAGTTTTTGATGAGAAAAATGAAACTTTTTTTAAATATAAACCTTTTAAAAAGATTAAAAAGAGTCTAAATTTAAAGATCAATAAAGATAATCCCTTTGAAGCGTTGAAACAGTTAGATTTAAAATGATACTTAAATTTTTTAATAAGAATAACGAAAAAACTGACGTAAATTTAGAGTCTATCAACATTGCCTGTCTTTTAATTCATGCAGCTAAAATAGATGAAAATTACACATCAGAAGAAAAGGAAATTGTCAAAAAGACAGTCAAGAAATTATACCCTGATTTAGATAACTTGGATGAAGTTGTTTCAAAAGCAGAACAAAAAGAAAATGATTCAAATCATATTCAAGAATTTACCAAGGAAGTAAAGTCCTTAAGTTTGGAAAACAAAATTATAATTGTTGAAACTTTATGGAGAATAATATTGTCAGATGGAAAATCAGATATATACGAGAATAACCTTATGAGACGTTTAGCTGGGTTGCTTTATTTGGATGATAAGATAATGGGTGAAACAAAAGTTAAAATACTAAATAACAAATAATGACTTACATAGTAAACGATAAGTGTATTAAGTGTAAATTAATGGATTGTGTGGAAGTATGTCCAGTTGATTGTTTTTACGAGGGAAAAAATATGCTTGTAATTAAACCAGATGAGTGTATAGATTGTGGCGTTTGTGAGCCTGAGTGTCCAGTAGATGCTATAAAACCTGATACAGAAGATGGAAGTGAAAAATGGTTAGAGTTAAACAAAAAATATGCGGAAATATGGCCAAACATATCAGAAAAAAAAGATCCACCACTAGATAACGAAAAATATAAAAATGAAGAAAATAAATTTGAAAAGTATTTTAAAGA
>CACESO010000011.1 GCA_902562205.1 uncultured Pelagibacteraceae bacterium
TATTTTGAGTAATCATAAAATAAATCGAACTTTAGAAGTTCCATCACATCAATATATTTACAATATTGGACATACGAATGTTCAGGCAGTTATAAACAAAAAAAAAATAAAAATTAACCCCGGTGACTCTTTATATATAAAACCAAATTTAAAACATTATTTCAATCAAAAAGGGAAATTACTTATATTAAGACTCGGAGGAAGAATATCGGGTGATAGACTTTATCAACTTTCAATGCTTTCAAAACAAAATTTGTTTAAGACTATAGATGATATTAAACCTTGGTTTAATAAATAAATTATTATCTATTAACAACTATACTCTGATTTTTTTTTATTACTTTTTTGCTTATTTATTTTTCTCATTATTTTAACTTAACCCTTCCATATACATCTTTAAAACGAACAATGTCTGTTTCTTTTAAAATAGAACCAATTTGAGCTTCTATTATTTTAACTGGTTTTTTAAAAGGATTTTCAATTCTATGAATTGATCCTAGAGGTATAAAAATAGTTTCATCTGGTTTCATAATAAAATTTTTATTATTTAAAGTAATTTTAGGCTTACCATGAGTAACGACCCAATGTTCTGCTCTATGATGATGTTTTTGAAGGCTTAATATACCTTTAGGTTTTACATATAATTCTTTAATTAAGAATTCCTTACCATTAAATAAGTTGACATAACTGCCCCAAGGTCTATGGAATACATTTTTTTTTTTAAAGTATTGTCTTTTATTTCTTCCATACATCTTACAGATTTCTTTCCAAGATCCTAAATCAGACCAAGGAATATCTAATTTGATAGCATTAATGTCTCTAGTTTTTTCTAGTATTGCATAGTCAAAAGACTTAGCTGTTGCTTTGGTAAAGGTTTGTTTGTTTAAATAATATACATTACTTTTGTATTTTGCTTTTGTTACAGCCTTATTGCAGTTTCGGTAAATATTTGGCTGGTATTTTTTGAAATTATTAATGATTGAGTCTTTTCTCAAATAGAACATTCCAGAATTCCAATAACCTTTTTTACTAATTATTTGTTTTGCTTTGGCTTTTTTGGGCTTTTCTACAAATCTAGATACTTTGTTATTTTTTGTTAAGAAATAACCAAATTCACTAGAAGGCATTGTGGGTTTAATCCCAAATATAAAGATATTATTTTGAGTGAGTTTCTTTTGATTTTTTTTAATTGATTTATTAAACAAACCAATCTTCTCTATCAAATGATCAGCTGCTAAGAAAATTAAAGGTTGTTTATTTGGAATATCTTTAATTAAAGCAGTGCTTAATATAGCTGGTGCTGTGTTTCTTTTAGCTGGTTCTAAAACTATCTTAAATTTTCTTATTTTGTGTTTCTTCAGGTGTTGTTTTACTTGTCTTAAATATTTTGCATTTGTGCTTATAATTGGCGCATCAAAGATAGATGCTTTAACTCTTTCTAAAGTTTTACCTAATAAAGTCCAATTGCCAAAATCTATAAACTGTTTAGCTTGGTGCTTTTTAGCATTAGGCCAAAGTCTTGTTCCTGCTCCACCACATAAGATAACAGGTCTAATTTTCATTAAATATCTGCGTATGTTTTCACTTCGTTTTTACCACCTGGATGTGTTGGAGCACCTAAATAAGCTGGTCCAACAGTTTGTGCATATTTCCAAAGTGTTCCATTTCCAAAATTAATCTTTTTAGGTCTCCATTTCTTTCTTCTCTTAGCTAGTTCTTTTTTGGATAATCTCACATTTATTGTTCCCTTCTTTGCATCTAAATCAATTATGTCACCATTTCTTAATAAAGCTATCGGACCACCTACAGAAGCTTCAGGACCAACATGGCCTATACAAAATCCTCTTGTAGCTCCAGAAAATCTTCCATCTGTTATAAGTGCAACTTTTTCTCCTTTACCTTGTCCGTAAATTGCTCCTGTTGTTTGAAGCATTTCTCTCATACCAGGTCCACCCTTTGGTCCTTCGTATCTAATAATAATAATATCACCGTCTTTATACTTTTTGTTTTTAACTGCTTTATAAGCAGCCTCTTCTGTATCAAAGCATCTTGCTTTACCTGTGAATTGTAATTTCTTTAATCCAGCAACTTTAACAATTGCTCCATCGGGTGCTAAATTTCCTTTTAAACCAACAACACCTCCATCAGGTGACAATGGTTGGTTATGTGTTCTCATAACTTTTTGATTTTTATTAAACTTAACGTTTTTTAAATTTTGTCTCATTGTTTTACCTGTAACTGTCATACAATCTCCATGTATGTAACCACCATCTAATAAAGTTTTTAAAAGCATTGGAACTCCACCTGCTTTCCACATATCTTTTGCAACATATTTTCCACCAGGTTTTAAATCTGCAAGATAAGGTGTTTTCTTAAATATTCTCGCAACATCCATTAAATCAAATTTAATTCCTGCTTCATTTGCAAGTGCAGGTAAATGTAGAGCTGCATTAGTTGATCCACCTGTTGCAGCAACAATTGTTGCAGCGTTTTCTAAAGATTTTTTTGTAACAATGTCTCTTGGTCTGATATTTTTTGCCAATAAATTCATTACTGCCTTACCACTTTTTAAAGCATAAGAATCTCTTTGTGTGTATGGTGCTGGTGTTCCAGCTGAATATGGTAATGCTAATCCTATTGCCTCAGAGACACATGCCATAGTATTTGCTGTAAATTGTCCTCCACAAGCTCCAGCACTTGGGCAAGCCTTAAGTTCTAGTTTTCTCAGTGCATGTGCTGACATTTTTCCTGAAGAAAATTTTCCAACTCCTTCAAATACATCAACAACTGTTACATCTTTTCCATTAAATCTACCTGGTAATATTGAACCACCATAAATGAAAACACTTGGTACATTTAATCTAACCATTGCCATCATTAAACCTGGTAATGATTTATCACATCCTGCAACACCAACTAAAGCGTCATAACAATGACCTCTAACAGTTAATTCAGTTGAGTCTGCAATTACATCTCGCGAAATTAACGAAGATTTCATTCCTTCATGACCCATAGCTATTCCATCTGTAACCGTAATCGTACAAAATTCTCTTGGTGTGCCTCCTGCTTGATGAACTCCTTTTTTAACCGATTGAGCCTGTCTCATTAAAGCAATATTACAAGGAGCTGCTTCATTCCATGTTGAAACAACACCAACAAAAGGTTTTGCAACATCTTTTTCGGTCAAATCCATTGCATAATAAAAAGATCTTTGTGGAGCCTTATCAGGTCCTAAAGATGTATGCCTACTAGGTAATTTCTTCTTATTAAATTTCTTCATTATAAACCTTTTATAGTGATTGATATTTTATCAATATCTTTTTTTAAATTACTATAGTTATTTTTTTCTTGATCAACAATATTTTTTGGCGCTCTTTCTACAAAACTTTTGTTAGAAAGTCTTTTTGATATCCCATCCAACTCACTTTGGTATTTTTGCTGCCTTTTTAGAAGGTTTTCTTTGATCAAAGAGAGATCTATTGATTGATCAAAATATATCTTAAAAATATCCCCTTTGATGACTAAGTTTGCTGATGCCTTATCTTTATCAGTTTCTAGAAAGCTATTTATTCTTCCAAGTTTTTTTAAAACGGTTTGATTTTTTTTGATAAATAACTGATCATTCTTAGATAGGGTCGAAATAGACATATCTACAAAAGAACCTGGGCTCACATTTAATTCATTTTTAAATGCTCTAAGTTGGCTTATTAAATTGATTATATTTTCTACTTCCTTAATTTGTTTATCTTTATTTGCTTTTTTATTCGACCAACTAGCAAACATTAGATAATTTTTTGGTTTATCTAGCTTATTTTTTAACCATAACTCCTCTGTAATAAACGGAATAAATGGATGTAAAAGAATTAAAATTTGTTTAAAAACATAACTTAATGTCTGTTTTACCTCTGAAATTGACGACTTTTCTTTAGAATTCAAGATAGTTTTAGATAGCTCTACATACCAATCACAATATGAATGCCAAACAAATTGGTAAATGTTTCTTGCTGCTTCATCAAACCTATAATCATTTATATTCTTTTCAATAAGTTTACTTACTGTGTTTAACTCTGAAATAATCCATTTATTTATATTTAATTTTACTTTTGGCTCCTTTTTAGACTTTGAAAAATCACACTTATTCATGGATAGAAAGTTGTTTGCATTCCAAAGCTTATTTAGAAAATTTCTATAACCTTTAACTCTATCTTCAGACAATTTTACATCTCTTCCTGGTGATGCCATTGATAGCAAAGTAAATCTTAATGCATCTGCACTATATTTATCTATTAATATCAAAGGATCAATTACGTTACCTTTTGACTTAGACATTTTTTGTCCTTTTTCGTCTCTTACCAATGCATGAACATAAATTTCTTTAAATGGTTGTTTATTTAAAAACTCCATTCCAAACATCATCATTCTGGCTACCCAAAAAAAGATAATGTCAAAACCGGTTACTAAAACTGATGTTGGGTAAAACTTTTTTAGATATTCATTTTTGTTTGGCCAGCCAAGAGTTGCAAAAGCCCATAATCCTGATGAGAACCATGTATCTAAAACATCTTCATCTCTAACTAGTTCTACATCTTTTTTATATTTTTTTTTGGCAAGTTTTTTTGCCTCTTTATAATTTGATGCTACAAAGATTTTTTTATCAGGTCCGTACCAAGCTGGTATTTGATGTCCCCACCAAAGTTGTCTTGATATACACCAAGGTTCAATATTATTCATCCATTGGAAATAAGTCTTTGACCAATTAGGGGGAAAAAATTTTGTTTTTTTACTCTTTACAATCTTCTTTGCTTTTACTGATAGTTTTTTTGCATCTGCAAACCATTGCTCTGTAAGATATGGTTCAATTACAGAGTTAGATCTATCCCCATAAGGAACTTTATTTTTAATGTTTTCTTCTTTAATAAGCTTGTCACCAAGGTCATTTAAGATTTTTTTTCTTGCTTCAAACCGATCTAAACCAACATAATCACTAGGTGCATTTTCGTTTATCTTCCCGTCCTCTGTGAAAATATTTATTATTTCTAATTTATTTCTTTTACCAACATCATAGTCATTAAAATCATGTGCTGGGGTAATTTTTACTGCACCAGAACCTTGCTCTGGATCAGCATAATCATCTTGGATAATTTTTATTTTTCTACCTGTTATAGGTAAAACTACATTTTTACCTACTAAATTAGTGTACCTTTCATCTTTAGGATTAACGGCAACTGCAGTGTCTCCTAGCATTGTTTCTGGTCTTGTTGTTGCAATAGTTATAAATTCTGAACTATTTTCAATTTGATAATTGATATAATAAAGTTTTGAATTTACTTCTCTTTGATCGACTTCAAGATCAGATATAGCTGTTTTTAATACTGTATCCCAATTAACAAGTTTTTTAGATTTATAAATAAGACCTTTGTTATAAAGATCTATAAAAACTTTAATAACTGATGCAGATAGGTTTTTATCCATTGTGAAGGCGTTCCTTGACCAATCACATGAACATCCTAGTTTTTTAAGCTGATTAATAATAATATCTCCATACTCCTTTTTCCAATCCCAAACTTTTTTAATAAAAGCCTCTCTGCCAATTGATTGTTTATCAACATTTTCACTTTCAAGTTTCCTTTCGACTAAAGCTTGCGTTGCAATACCAGCATGATCTGTTCCCGGTTGCCATAAAGTTTCAAAGTTATTCATTCTGTGAAATCTTATGAGCAAATCCTGAATTGTATTATTTAATGCGTGACCCATATGAAGACTTCCAGTGACATTTGGCGGTGGAATTACAATAGAATATTTTTTTTTGTTTTTTTTGGGTTTAAAGAGACCTTTTTTTTCCCAATAAGAGTAAATCTTATTTTCTACTTTAGAATGTGTATATTTTTCTGAACTCATTGGTGTTTATAGTTTATAATTCAATAAACGTATTTAACAATAAACAAATTCTGATTGAATTTGATAGAATATTTCATATATAAACATCTTATAAATTGTTATAATCAGATTTATCGGTAACGTGGCGGAATGGTTACGCAGAGGATTGCAAATCCTTGTATCCCGGTTCGATTCCGGGCGTTACCTCCAAAAAAAAGAGTTGTTTTCAAGTAAAAAAAAAGTAAGTTTTGATTTTTACATTCCTCGGTAGCTCAGTTGGTAGAGCAGTTGACTGTTAATCAATTGGTCGCAGGTTCGAGTCCTGCCCGAGGAGCCAAATTAACCAGTCTTTTGAATTCCAACGTTAAGTGATTGTAAATTTTTGCTAAATTTTATTTTCTGATCGTTAGTTAGTTCAGAATATACCTTAACTAAAAAATTATAGTTCACGTTCATGTGACCTTCTTTAATTTTATCAGCGTTTATTAGGTATTCTGAAAAATCTTCAAAAAAATAATTAATTGGAACTTTTAAATAGTTCGACAATTGAAGTAATCTTATAGAACTTACTCCATTTGTGCCTTTTTCATATTTTTGAATTTGTTGAAATGTTACGTTGATTGCTTTTGCTACTTTTGTTTGTGTTAGACCTAGTGCTAGTCTTCTTAACTTAAGTTTGTTACCTAAGTGTTTATTAAAATTATCTTCCATTAAGACCCCTCTTAAAAACCAAGATTGAACTCTATCCTAAGGGTTTATGCAAGCGGAAAAAAAATTTTTTTTAAGTGATTTTGAGGCTTGACAATATTAGAAAAGCTCTAAATTGCTTTTAAGAAATATACGAAAATACAACATTTTTCGCATGTCTGACATGCAAATTTTATAATATTTGACTTAAGAAAAGTTTTGTTCTGTCACTTTTTGGGTTAGCAAAAAATTCTTTCGTGGTATTTTTTTCAACTATCATACCTTCGTCCATAAAAATAACTTCATCAGCTACTTCTTTTGCAAATCCCATTTCATGAGTTACAACGATCATCGTCATACCACCTTTAGCAAGGTTAACCATTGCATCTAAAACCTCTTTAATCATCTCAGGATCAAGTGCAGAGGTTGGTTCATCAAATAACATTATCTTAGGCTGCATGCATAAAGCTCTAGCGATAGCTGATCTTTGTTGTTGACCCCCGGATAATTGACCTGGAAACTTATATGCTTGGTCAGCTATTTGAACTTGCTCTAATTGTTGCATTGCAAGTTCTTCTGCTTGCTTTTTTGGCATCTTTTTTACCCAAATAGGTGCTAAAGTGCAGTTATCTAAAATAGATAAGTGCGGAAATAAATTAAATTGTTGAAAAACCATACCAACTTCAGCTCTAATTTGCTCAATATTTTTTGTATTTTCACTAAGTTCTGTTCCATCAACAATAATTTTACCTTCTTGGTGCTCTTCTAATCTATTGATACATCTTATTAAAGTTGATTTACCAGAGCCTGATGGACCGCAGACAACAATCTTTTGTTTTGGTTGCACTTCTAAGTTAATATCTTTTAAAACTTGGAAATCACCAAACCATTTATTAACATTTTCAATATTTATTATAGAACTAGACATTATCTTTCAGTTTTATATTTTTCCTCAAGGTTATAACTATATTTGCTCATTGCATAGCAAATTATCCAGAAAATTATTGCTGCAAAAATATATCCTTCCATAGCAAAACCAAGCCATTTTGGATTTGTTTTGGCTAAAGCAAGCATTCCAGCAATCTCAGCTAAGCCAACTACAAATATTAACGGTGTATCTTTTACTAATGCTAGAAATGTATTTGCAATTCCAGGGATTACTAATTTTAAAGCTTGTGGTAATATTACAAAAATATGCATTTTCCAATATCCCATTCCTAAAGATTTCGCTGCATCGTATTGACCTCTAGGTAGAGCTTGTAAACCACCTCTAATAACCTCAGCACAATATGCTGCTTCAAACAAAGTTATAGCTATAATTACTCTAACTAATTTATCCATGAAGAAATCTTGTGGTAAAAACATTGGAAACATTACTGATGACATAAATAATACTGTTATTAATGGAACTCCCCTCCAAAATTCAATGTAACCAACTGAAATATATCTTATTGCTGGTAGATTAGATCTTCTTCCTAATGCCAAGATCATTCCAAGTGGAAAACAGAAAATTAAACAAAAAAATGAGACAATAAACGTTAAAGATAAACCACCCCAAGCTCCAGTTTCTACCCAAACTAAACCAAATGCTCCCCCTGAAATCAAATAATAGATTATTAAGAAAGCAATTATTGGATAGATTGCTACATAATATAAAGCTAAGTATTTTTTTAAATTTTCTTTAAAAAAGTAACCAACAAAACCAAGTCCTATAACTAATAAAAATGCAGAATTTATTCTCCAATGAAGTTCATTAGGGTACATTCCGTACATAAATCTCTTGAACCAAACTTTTATGTATGTCCAACAAGCGCCTGTTCCTGTACATGCCTCTTTAGTATCACCAGATATATTAGCATCTAATATCATCCAACTTAGTGCTGGAGGAAAAGCTTTTAAAATAGCAAAAGTTATAAATAATGTAAGAAATGCATTGAAGTTAGTTGTATTAATATTCTTGTTAAGAGAGTCTAAAAATTTATATCCACTGTATTCTGTTCTTAAATAAGACAAACCTAAAAAACCAAGAATTAGAGGGAAAAAAATACTTAAATTTCCTGGTAAAGAACCACTAATATTAATTCTAAAAAAAGAATTTAAAAACACATCAAGAATACTTAAAATTAATAAAGAGCTTCCAATGTAAATATTAGTCATTTGGTTTTGACTTTTAATTTTATTTAAACTTAGATTCATTTTTATTTTTCCTTAATTTCTATTCGTTTATTATACCAATTCATTAGTGCAGCAATTGCTAAACTAATTGATAAATAAGTTAACATCGTAATACCAACAATCTCAATTGCTTTACCTGTTTGCATCAAAGCTGTTCCTGCAAAAACTAAAACTAAATCTGGATATGCAATAGCGGCAGCTAGGGATGAATTTTTTGTTAAATTTAAATATTGATTTGTTGTTGGTGGAATAATAATTCTTAAAGCTTGTGGCATAATCACTAATTTTAAAATTTGATTAGGTGTTAAACCAACCGAAGCAGCAGCTTCTTTTTGACCTTTGCTTATGCCTTGAATTCCAGCTCGCACACATTCAGCTACGAAAGTTGATGTGTAAAGAGAAAGTGCTAAAACTAAAGCTATCAGCTCAGGTGGTAATGCAATTCCACCCTCAAAAATAAATGATGTTTGTGCTAATTGTTTTAAAACTGGCATTTCAAAATCAAGCGTTACTCCCCCAATTAAAAATGAAAGTAATGGTAAAATAGCAATTAAAGCTAAAGATATATATAGAACTGGTAATTGTTTACCTTCTCTTTCTTGAATTTTTTTCGCGTAAACTCTAAGAAAGATAACAGCTACAATCGCAGCTATCAAACATGACATAAATACATTTAAATTTTCCCAAATCATAGAGGGAATGTAATAACCTTTAATAGTCATATAAGTTACACCGAACCAAGGCTGAGCATTTTCAGGTAAAGGTAATGCTCTTAATGCAGCGTAATACCAAAAGAATATTTGCAATAATAAGGGTATATTTCTAAAGAACTCTACATACCATGCTGCTGAATTCTTAATTAAAAAATTTTGCGATAGTCTGGCAACACCAATTATAACTCCTAAAATAGTACAAAATATTATACCCAAAAATGATACTAAAAGTGTATTTAGTAATGCTACTACATAGGCCCAAAGGTAAGAGTCTTGCCCATCATAGTCCAACAAAGTGAACTGCATATCAAATGAAGCTTCTTGTGATAGAAACCCAAATCCGAAATCAATACCTCTATTATCCATATTGACTTGTGCATTAATTGTAAAAAAACCAAAAACAAAAATTACGAATAGAACGGTTAAAAGTTGGGGAAGAATTCTTTTAATTTTATTATTCATTTGACCGTATGATAAAAAAAAGGGCTAGATAAATCTAGCCCTTTTTAAGTATTTTAAGACGAATTATCTTGCTGGTGGAACGTATAAAATTCCGCCTTTTGTCCATAATTGATTTGGACCTCTATCTGGTAAAATACCTGTGTCAGCTATATTTCTTTTGTAGCTTTCGCCGTAGTTACCAACTTGCTTAATAATTCTTAGGTTCCACTCATTATCTAAACCAAAAGCAGCACCCATTTCACCTTCCGCACCAACAAGTCTTTTGATTTGCGGGTTATCAGAAGTTTTCATTGAATCTGCATTAGCTGAAGTAATACCGTATTCTTCTGCTTCGATCATAGTATTTAATGACCATCTTACGATATCTTCCCAAACAGCATCACCTTGTCTTACAACTGGTCCTAAAGGCTCTTTAGAAATAGTTTCTGGAAGAACAATGTGCTCATCTGGATTCTTCATCTTTGTTCTTTGAGCAGCTAATCCTGATTTATCAGTTGTGTAAGTATCACATCTTCCTGCATCGTAAGCAGCAACGACTTCGTCTGCTTTTTCGAATGCTACTGGCTCATAAGAAATTCCTCTTGAATTAAAGAAGTCTCTCATATTTAGCTCAGTTGTTGTACCAATGTTTGTACAAGCTGAGATACCATTTTTAAACTGATCTACTGACGTAATTCCAGAGCTTTTTCTTACCATAAAACCTTGACCATCGTAAAAGTTTACACCTACGAAAGTAAGACCAATGTCAGCGTCTCTAGAAAGTGTCCAAGTAGTATTTCTTGCTAATACATCAATTTCACCTGAAGTAAGTGCTGTAAATCTTTCTTTTGCACTTAGTGGAGTGAACTTAACTTTGTTAGCATCACCTAGTACAGCAGCTGCTACTGCTCTACATACATCAACGTCTATACCTGTCCAATTTCCAGATGCATCAGCATTTGAAAATCCAGGAAGACCTTGTGAAACACCACATCTAACAAAACCCTTCTTTTGAGTGTTTTTTAGAGTTTTTGACTTTTTAGCCATTGCTTCTGTTGTGAATGCAAACAGAACAGCAATCATAGCAAATAAAGAAGTCAATTGTTTTAAATGTTTAAACATATATTTCCTCTTAGTTGTTTATTTGTTAACAAATTAATTCAAAATTATTTTTGAATTAATTAATTTAAGCACTTTAATAAAAATTGATCAACTGTCTTTGATGTACAAATTGATAAATTCTGAAGTTTAATAGAAGCTATTATCAACCACAGGTAGAATAGTGGCGCGCCCTGAAGGATTCGAACCTCCGACCCACGGTTTAGAAAACCGTTGCTCTATCCAGCTGAGCTAAGGGCGCAAAATTATTAATATATAATACTAAATTAACTTTTAAAAAGGAATTTTTTCAAAATAATTAAAATTGATAACAATTCAACTCTACCGATCATCATAAAAAGAATTAAAGAAAACTTTGAAAAAACACCTAACTCATAAAAATTAAAATCTTCTAAGTTGGTTAATGTCGAGTTAACTGTATTCATAAGAGTTAAAATAGACAATTTAAAAGATATTTCACTGCTTATTCCAGATATTGTGAGGAACAAAGACAAAATACTTAAAGAAATTACAAATATTACAACTGATAAAAAATACTTATGAAAATCTTCTGTCTCAAAATATATATTGAAAAAAGGTAGTTTATTTGAGTAAACGTTTTTTGGCTTTGCGTGTGATACGAGTTCATTCATCGAAAACTTAAATAATAAAAAAAGTTTCGAAAATCTAAGTCCTGAGCTTGTTGAAAAAAAAGAGCCGCCTATTATTATTAAAATTATAAAAATAAAAGTAAGATTTTGAGGCACCTCTAAAGAAAATCCGATGTTTGAAATAGA
>CACESO010000012.1 GCA_902562205.1 uncultured Pelagibacteraceae bacterium
AAATCAATTTGAGAAGAAATTTGCAAAAGTTATAAATAAAAAATTTGCAACTACAGTCTCTAATGGAACTGCAGCTTTAGAAATAGCATTAAAAGTAATAGGCATTAAAAGAAATGATGAAGTAATAATTCCTAATTTTACAATAATTTCAAATGCTTTGGCAGTTATTAAATTAAACGCTACCCCTGTCCTAGTTGATTGCAATCTTTTAGACTGGAATATGGATATTGAACAATTAAAAAAAAAAATAACAAAAAAGACTAAAGCAATAATAGCTACACATATTTATAATTTTCCTTTGGAAATGGATAAAATAAAAATGATATGTAAAAAAAATAAAATTAAATTAATTGAAGACGCAGCTGAGGTAATTGGTTTAAAATATAAAAAAAAAATGTGTGGATCTTTTGGTGATATTTCCACATTTAGTTTTTATGCAAATAAACATATTACTACAGGTGAAGGTGGTATGATTTTAACAGATGATCCAAAAATATATCGAAAATGTGTATCTTTAAAAAACCTGTGTTTTGGGACAAAAGACAAACGTTTCTCGCATTCAGATATTGGATGGAATTATAGATTTACGAATATGCAAGCTTCATTAGGATTATCACAATTAGGTAGATTAAATAATATTATTAAAAAAAAAATTTTTGTAGGCAAAACTTATTATAAATATCTTAAAAATAACAAAAATATTTATTTTCCTGAACCAAGAAAAAAAAACCTGCAAAATATCTATTGGGTTAATGGTATATTAATTTTAAAAAGTGCAAAAAAAAATGCAAAGCAATTAGCTGATGAACTGTTAAGATATAAAATAGAGACAAGGCCGTTCTTTTGGCCAATGAACAAGCAACCAATTTTGAAAAAAATATTATCTTTAAAAAAAAAGGAGAATTTTCCTTATTCAGAACAAATAAGTAGATATGGTATTTATTTACCTTCTAGTATTAATCTTTCAGTAAATAAAATTAAATATATCAGTTCAATAGTTAATAAATTGACATCTTAAAAATTCAAATAGGTGTTTATAAACTTAATAAAACTTTGGAAAAATTTGTCATTCTTGGTACATTCTTAGTAAAGAAAGAAAGAAGATTAATTTGATCTAAAATGCAATGCATTTTAATGGTTCTAGGTTGATGCAAAAAACAGTAATACACTCTTAAAATTTTTTTCATTACAAAATGAAAGTACCAGTTCTATTACCAAACATTTTTGATCACCCATTTACATACACTTCAAAAGAAAAACTTAAAATTGGCGATTATGTAGAAGTACCTTTTGGTAAAAAAAAAATGATAGGTATTATCTGGGATGATTTTGAGGAAGAGCAAAAAAAAAAATTCAAAATCAAAGATATTATTAAAAAAATTACAAAAGATCCTTTAGAAAATAAAACAATAAAGTTTTTAAACTGGTTTTCTGATTATAATATTGTTCCAAAGGGGATGGCGTTAAAACTTCATCTAGTAAATAATTCTTTAGAAGAAGACTATAAAGCAGACATTTACGATCAGTTTAATAAAAAACATCCAACTAAAGATTATATTCTTAATACTCAGCAAAAAAAAAGTTTATCAGAAATAGAAAAGAGGGATAAGAATTTTAGAGTTCATGTATTACAAGGAACTACAGGTTCAGGAAAAACAATAGTTTATTTTAATGCAATTAAAAAAAAACTAGATGAAGGCTATCAATCTTTAATTTTACTTCCAGAAATTGGCCTTACAAAAGAATTTGAAAAAAATTTTATTTCTTTTTTTGGTTTTAAACCAGCTATTTGGCATTCATCAGTCACAAAAAAAAATAAAAAAATAATTTGGAGTGGTTTGAAATTAGGAAAAATTAAAGTTGTCATTGGGGCTAGGTCGGCTTTATTTTTACCTTTTAAAAAGTTAGGTCTTATTACAATAGATGAAGAACACGACCAATCTTACAAACAAGATGAGGGAGTAAATTATCATGCTAGAGATATGGCAATATCCAGAGCATCATTTGAAAATATACCTATCAACTTGATATCTGCTGTTCCATCTATAGAAACTTATAAAAATATTAAAGGAAAAAAGTTTCATTCATCTAGGTTAACTGAGCGATTTCGAGATGCAAAGCTACCGGATTATGAAATTATAAAAATAAAAAAAAATGAAAAAAAAGGAACATTTATTTCAGAGGAATTAATTGAAAAGGTTAAGGATAATTTATCTAGAAAAAATCAGGTTTTATTTTTTGTAAATAGAAGAGGTTACTCGCCTTTTGTACTGTGTAAAAATTGTTTGAAAACTTTTGACTGTCCTTTTTGTTCAATCAATCTGGTTTATCATAAGATAAGAAATAAAGTTTTATGTCATTATTGTGGTTATTCCGCAGAAATGGAACGAGACTGCTCTTCAAAGGACTCTAAATGTGATTTTAGCTTTAGTGGTCCAGGTGTGGAAAAAATACTCGAGGAAATAAAAAAGATTTTTCCTGATAAAAACACTTTAATTTTCTCAAGTGACACCATGAATAAAAAGGACTCATCTTCTAAAATCCAAGAGATAATAGATAATAAGATTAATATTTTAATTGGTACTCAATTGATTTCAAAAGGGTTTCATTTTCCTAATTTGAATTGTATTATTGTATTGGATATTGACTATTCCTCCAGGGGTTACGATTTAAGAAGTGCTGAAAAAACTGTACAACTTTATCACCAACTATCAGGCAGAGCCGGTCGAGAAGGAAAGCCTTCAACTGTTTATTTTCAAACAATGAATTTTAATTCAGATTATATATCGCAAATAGTTAATCCTGATCCTTACATTTTTTTGGATAAAGAATTAATTCTCAGGGAAAAGAATTTATTGCCTCCTTTTGAGAGATTTATATCAATAATAGTCAGTGCTCAAAATAGTAAAAAATCTGACCAGGTGTCATTTGAATTGTCAGAATTTTTAAAAAAAAACCTAAAGGTCAAGATTCTTGGACCAGTAAATGCTCCGATTTATAAAGTAAGAGGAAATTATCGGAATAGGATTTTATTAAGATCCGCAAAGAATATTTCAGCCCAGAAAAACTTAAAAATAGCTCTTAAAAGATTTAATATCCCAAAAGGAATAAAACTTTCAGTTGATGTTGATCCAATAAATTTCAATTAAATGTTATTTTTGTGACTTTTTTTAAAGCTCTTACTTGATCGTTACTTACCTATATGATAATTAATTTGAAAGTTTATCAGCAATTACAAAGGACCTAACTTGTCAAATTCCCAAACTAAAGCAACAAACAGTTATTCTCAGTCTTTGTTTGAGTTAGCGAAAGAAAATAGTGTCTTAGATGAAATTGAGGTTCAGGCAAAGTCCTTATACAGCGTAATTAAAGACTCTCAGGATTTCTCAACTTTTATAAAAGATCCTACATTCAAGCAAGATAAGCAGCTTGAGATTTTTAGTGCAATTTTTGAAAAAGTAAAATTGAACAGCTTGTTTATTAAGTTCATTAAATTTCTTATTCATAAAAGAAGAATATTTTTTTTAAAAAATATTTTAAACGATTTTATCACCTATTGTTCAATTCAAAGAGGAGAAGTTAGAGCAGAGCTTGTCTCTTCGAAAAAATTAGATAACACTCAGATAGAAAAAATTAAAGAGGAAATGACTAAAGACTTTAATTCAAAAATTAATTTAAATTATAAGGTTGATGAATCATTGCTTGCTGGAGTAAAAATAAAAATTGGAAGCATTATGATTGATAACTCTTTAAAGAATAAATTAATGAAAATGAAAAACTCAATGAAGGAAGTATAATGGATATTAACCCATCAGAAGTAACAAAAATATTAAAAGAACAAATTAAAAAATTCGGAGATAAATCTGAGGTTACAGAAATTGGTCAAGTTTTATCTGTAGGAGATGGAATAGCAAGAATTTATGGACTCGACAATGTTCAAGCCGGTGAGATGGTAGAATTTGCAGATGGCTCTAAAGGTATGGCATTAAACTTGGAAAGCGATAACGTTGGGGTAGTTATTTTTGGTGATGATAGAGCAGTTAAAGAAGGTGATACAGTCAAAAGAACCGGAGCGATTGTTGACACACCAGTCGGGAAAGAATTACTTGGAAGAGTTGTTGATGGGTTAGGAAATCCAATAGACGGCAAAGGAGCTTTAGACAAAAGTATTAAACGAAGTAGAGTCGAGGTGAAAGCACCAGGAATTATTCCAAGAAAATCTGTCAGCGAACCAATGCAAACAGGTTTAAAATCAATTGATAGTTTGGTTCCAATAGGTAGAGGTCAAAGGGAATTAATTATTGGAGATCGTCAGACAGGAAAAACCGCTGTTGCAATTGATGCGATAATTAATCAAAAAAAGATAAACGAGTCAGGTGATGAAAAACAAAAACTTTATTGTATTTATGTTGCAATAGGTCAAAAACGATCGACTGTTAGACAGATAGAGAAAACTTTAGAAGAGGCTGGAGCTATGGAATATACAACAATTGTTGCGGCAACAGCTTCAGACGCAGCTCCATTACAATTTTTAGCTCCATACACTGGATGTGCTATGGGTGAATATTTCAGAGACAATGGAATGCATGCTTTAATTATTTATGACGATCTTTCAAAACAAGCAGTAGCATACAGACAAATGTCGCTTCTTTTAAGACGTCCTCCAGGAAGAGAGGCATATCCAGGAGATGTTTTTTATTTACATAGTCGATTACTTGAAAGAGCAGCAAAATTAAGTGACGAACACGGCGGAGGATCATTAACTGCTTTACCAATCATTGAAACTCAAGCAGGAGACGTATCAGCTTACATACCTACCAACGTAATCTCAATTACTGATGGACAAATATTTTTAGAGACAGAACTATTTAATCAAGGAATAAGACCTGCAATTAATGTTGGCTTATCAGTTTCAAGAGTAGGATCTTCCGCTCAAACGAAAGCTATGAAAAAAGTTTCTGGATCTATGAAACTTGAACTTGCTCAATATAGAGAGATGGCAGCTTTTGCACAGTTTGGATCTGACTTAGATGCATCAACTCAAAAACTTTTAAATAGAGGAGCAAAATTAACTGAATTATTGAAACAAAAACAATATTCTCCAATGACAGTAGCTGAGCAAGTTATTTCTGTCTTTTGTGGTGTAAAAGGTCACTTAGATGATATACAACAAAAAGATATATCAAAATTTGAGAAAGATATAGTTGAGAAATGTAAATCTGAGCAACCAGATTTGATAAATTCAATAATTTCATCAGGAAAACTTGGAGAAGAAAATGAGAAAAAATTAACGAGTATTATTTTGGATTTAAAGAAAAATTTTGATAAATAATTATGGCTAGTTTAGACGATTTAAAAAAAAGAATAACAAGTGTAAAATCTACACAAAAAATTACAAAAGCAATGAAAATGGTTGCAGCTGCAAAGCTTAGAAAAGCTCAGGAAAGCGCTGAAAAAGGCAGACCTTATTCTGATAAGATGCATAATATAATCTTAAATTTGTCTAGGAACATTAATGATAGAGAAAATGCACCGAGGCTTTTAGCAGGCTCAGGTAAAGATAATGTACATCTCTGTGTGGTAATGACCTCTGACAGAGGTTTATGTGGAGGTTTTAATTCAAACATTACCAAAAAAGCCAAGTCCTATTTCAAAAAAATATTAGATAGTGGTAAGGAGCTTAAGATAGTAACTGTTGGATCAAAAGGATTTGACCAACTTAAAAGAGCTTATAAAGAGTATATAATTGAGAATATTTCTTTCAAAGAATCTAAAAATGTAAATTACTTTGACGCTGATAAAGTAGGAAAAATGATAATTGAGAAATTTGAGAAGGGAGAATTTGATGTTTGTACAATCTTCTTTAACAAATTCAAAAATGTTATTACCCAAATACCTCAAGAACAACAGATTATCCCATTAAAATCGGAGAAATCAGACGACAAAAACGACGTTATGAATTACGAGTTTGAGCCCGAAGAGGATGAAATATTAAATAACTTGTTACCAAAGAATATTTCAACACAAATTTTCAGAGCTATGTTAGAAAATTCCGCTAGCGAACAAGGATCTAGAATGAGCGCAATGGATAATGCGACAAGAAATGCCGGGGAAATGGTTGAGAAACTCACAATTGAATATAATAGAAGTCGTCAAGCAGCTATTACAAAAGAATTAATTGAAATAATATCAGGAGCAGAAAGTTTATAATATGAGGAAAGGAAAAATAACTCAAATCATCGGAGCAGTTGTCGATGTAAGTTTTGAAGGAGAATTACCTGAGATTTTAACTGCACTCGAATGTAAAAATGCTGGGAACAGGTTAGTCTTGGAAGTAGCTCAACATTTGGGAGAGTCTAGTGTGAGAACCATTGCTATGGATTCTACAGAAGGTCTTAAAAGGGGAGACGAAGTAATAGATACAGGCGCACCAATTAAAGTACCAGTTGGACCAGAAACTTTGGGAAGAATTATAAATGTTATTGGTGAACCTATTGATGAAAAAGGTGATGTTAAGAGTAAAGAAAATTGGCCAATCCATAGAGCGGCCCCAGAATTTAATGATCAATCTACAGAGACTGAAATATTAGTTACAGGTATTAAAGTAATTGATCTTTTAGCGCCATATGCCAAAGGTGGAAAAATTGGATTATTTGGTGGCGCAGGCGTTGGAAAGACTGTTTTAATTATGGAATTGATAAATAACGTTGCTAAAGCACATGGTGGCTTTTCGGTTTTTGCAGGTGTAGGGGAAAGAACTAGAGAAGGAAACGACCTTTATCATGAGATGATTGACTCAGGCGTAATTAAGCCAGAAGGCAAAGGTTCAAAAGCTGCATTAGTCTATGGTCAAATGAATGAGCCTCCAGGAGCAAGAGCAAGGGTCGCGTTAACTGGATTGACTGTCGCTGAATATTTTAGAGATCAAGAAGGCCAAGACGTATTATTTTTCGTTGATAATATTTTTAGATTTACGCAAGCTGGTTCAGAAGTTTCTGCATTATTAGGCAGGATACCCTCAGCTGTTGGATATCAACCAACTCTTGCTACAGATATGGGTAATTTACAAGAGAGAATTACGACGACAAATAAAGGTTCAATTACTTCAGTGCAAGCGATTTATGTGCCTGCAGATGATCTAACTGACCCTGCACCAGCAACATCTTTTGCTCACTTAGATGCAACAACAGTATTATCGAGACAGATAGCAGAAATAGGTATTTATCCTGCGGTTGATCCTTTAGACTCTACTTCAAGAATACTAGATCCAAGAATTGTTGGTGATGAACATTATAGAGTAGCTAGAGAAGTACAAAAAGTGCTTCAGACCTACAAATCTTTACAAGATATCATTGCAATTCTCGGAATGGATGAACTATCCGAAGAGGACAAATTAATTGTAGCCAGAGCTAGAAAAATACAGAGATTTTTATCTCAACCTTTCTTTGTTGCAGAGGTTTTTACTGGATCACCTGGAAAATTAGTAGATTTAGATTCAACTATAAAAGGGTTTGATGCAATTTGTAAAGGTGAATATGATCATCTTCCTGAGGCAGCATTTTATATGGTTGGTACCATCGAAGAAGCCATTGAGAAAGCTAAAAAAATGGAGAAAGAAGCCGCTGCATAATGTCTGATTCGTTTAACTTAGAAATTGTTAATCCAGAAAAATTATTCCTTTCTTTAGATAATGTATCTGAAGTAGTGGTGCCTGCGTTTGAAGGTGATATGGGTATTTTGAAAGATCACATATCTATAATTTCATTTTTAAAACCTGGAATAGTCAAGGTTTTTACAGGCAATGAAGTAAAAGAATTATATGTTGAAGATGGAATTATTGAATTTAGTGAAAATTCTTTATCAATCCTTACCAGCAGAATTATCGACATAAAAGAAATAAAAAAAGACGATTTAAGCTCAATGATTAATGAGGCCAATGAAGCTTTAAAAGATGAAAATTTAGACGATCAAAAAAGATTTATAGCAAATCAAAAAATTGATGTTTTGAATAGACTCAACTAGTTTATTTTAAAATATCCAGCACTTTTTTTTTTACTTCATTATAAACGTCTAACTTGAAGTCAACTACATTTTTCGTAATATCTTCAAGGTTTATCCATTTCCACTCTAAGAACTCAGGCTTTTTGGTTTTTATATTTATTTCATTATCACTACCTAGAAATCTCATACAAAACCACTTTTGTATTTGACCTTTGTATTTTCCTTTCCATATAATTCCTAAGAGATTTTGAGGAAGTAGATAAGTTTGAAAACCGTCCAACTCTTTAATTAATTTAACGTTTGTTATACTTGTTTCTTCTTCTAACTCTCTTGTAGCAGCATGAAGATAGTCCTCATTTTCATCAATTCCACCCTGGGGCATTTGCCAATAATTGTTTGGATTATCTATTCTTTTTGCTACAAAAACTTCGTTATTTTGATTAAGTAAAACAATGCCCACTCCTTTCCTAAGTGGCAACTTTTTAAACTTATCGAGCATCTATCCTGCTAAAAGTTTACGTGCAAAATTTAATTGATTATCGGTTTCCGTATCAATTCGAAAATCATTTTCCTCTTCTTCAATTGATATATCTGGAGCTACACCAACCTCTGAAATTGATTTTCCTGAAGGTAAATAATATTTTGAAATTGTTAGTCTTATTGCTCCCTCATTTTTAAGCGGAATTATAGATTGAACAGAGCCTTTACCATATGTACTTTCACCAACCAAAACTGCTCTTTTGTGATCCTTTAATGCTCCCGCAACTATTTCTGATGCTGACGCAGACCCTTTATTAATTAAAACTACAAGAGTTTTTCCATTTATTAAATCCCCACCACTTGCAAACCATTTTCTATTTTCACTTTTTTGTCGGCCCTTGGTCGATACAATTTCTCCATCCTCAAGAAAAAAATCTGATATTTTAATTGCTTGGGATAATAATCCTCCAGGATTATTACGTAAGTCAAGGATATAACTTTCAATTTTTTTATCTCTTTTAAATTTTTTAATCTCAGTTTTGATTTGACTACCACTATTTTCATTAAATGACGTCAATCTTAAGTAACCAATTTTCTTATCATATGTCTTTGATTTCACTGATGCGATTTGAATAATTTCTCTTGTGATATTAAATATTAATGATTTCTTTTTCCCAACTCTTCTAACTGTAATTTCGATACTACTTCCAACTGGCCCTCTCATTAAATCAACGGCTTCCGTCAAGGTCTTTCCTTGTACCTGTGTGTCATTTATTTTCACTATGTAATCACCTGCTTTAACACCAGCTTGTTCAGCTGGAGAATTATCTATTGGAGAAATTACTTTTACAACACCTGCTTCCATACCGACTTCAATTCCTAATCCTCCAAATTTACCGCTTGTTTCAGTTTCCATTTGTTTAAGATCCTCTGGTGATAAATATGCAGAATATGGATCAAGCGATCTTAAGACGCCATCGATTGCAGCATCCATTGCTTCAGCTTGATCTATCTCCTCAACATATTCTTTGTTGACTTTATCAAGCACTTCTCCAAATAAATCTACTTTATCGTAAATGTTATCATTATTTGAAAATGCAAGTGTAAACGTATGAAAAATTATAATTGTAAAAATAATTATTCTCATTAAACAATAACTTTCTCTTTTGGAATTAATTCAGACCAAATTTTTTCTAATTCATAAAACTTTCTTTTCTCTGGGTTAAAAATATGAACTACGATGTCTATTCCATCTACTAGTTTCCACTCAGCACTATCTTTTCCCTCAATTTTACAATTTTTTAATCCATTAGTTTTAAACTTTTCCAAAACTTGTTCAGAAAGAGACTGGATATGTCTAGAAGACGTTCCACTTGCAACAATCATATAGTCAGCTATTGAGGATTTATCTTTAAGATCTATTGATACTATGTCTAAAGCTTTGTTATTATCGAGTGTTTTGATGATGATTTTTTTTAAATCTAAGTTTTCGGCCATTAATTATTTACCTTATCAAATATTTCTTATTTGAGAAGATGAAATATTAACCTTCTTAAAACTTATGTATTTTAGACCCCTTTTTTTTAAGTTCTTATAAGCCACTGATTCCTTTGATCTTTTCTTGTACCCACTTCTATCAAAAACTAAAATTTTTGCCAACTTTCCAATTTTAGACCAATTATTCCATTTATGAAAATTTATGAGATTATCAGCTCCCATTATAAAAAAAATTTCGTTACTGCGATTCTTTTTAAAAAATTTTATTAGTTTAATCGTCTTATTAGATTTAATTTTTTTTTCATAAAAACCCACAGTCACATACTTTGTTTTTTTTGTTAAACTCTTTGCAATTTGAACTCTTTTTTTAAGGCTATAAAAACTTTTACTTTTAAAAGGGTTTTTTTCTGTAATAGCCCATACAATCTTGTCTAATTTGAATAATTTTTTAGCAACTTTAGAAATTTTTAAATGCCCTTTATGAGCAGGATCGAAAGTTCCGCCAAGAATACCCAGTCTAACTTTTTTTTTAAGATCGTATTTGGCCATTTCCCATTACTTCATATTTATAAGATACAAGTTGATTTAAACCAACAGGGCCTCTAGGTGGTAATTTATTAGTTGATATACCTACTTCACCACCAAAGCCAAGTTC
>CACESO010000013.1 GCA_902562205.1 uncultured Pelagibacteraceae bacterium
ATGGACAGAAATTCAAAAAGAAATGAAATCAAAATTTGGTTCAGAAATTTATGAGAGCTGGCTAAAAAAGATATATTTCGAAGAACAACATAGCAATTATCTAATTGTTTCAGTTTCAACAAGATTTCTTAGAGATTGGATTGTATCAAGATATTTAGATGAAATTCTAAAAATTGTTAAAAAACAAATAAGGGAAATTTCTAGAATAGAATTTAGAATTGAAGATAAAGAGCATGAAAAAGACAAAGCAGTTAATAATATTATTAAAAAAGATGATAATATCTCTTTCATTAAAGACAGTTTTCTTCAATACAATAGGATTGATCAAAATAAATCCTTTGATAACTTCATCATTGGAACAAGTAATAAACTAGCTTTTGAAGCATCAAAAAAGGTCTCTGAAAATATAGCTCATTATAATCCTTTGTATTTGTACGGAGGTGTAGGGATGGGAAAAACTCATTTGTTAAATGCTATTGGTTTAAAACTTAAATCTGAAAACAAGGTTACATTTATCTCAGCAGAAAGATTTATGTACCAATTTGTTAAATCAATAAAAAGTAATGAAATGGTGAGATTTAAAGATAATTTTAGAAATACTAACGTTTTAATAATTGATGATATTCAATTCATGGATGGAAAAGAGGCAATGCAGGAAGAATTTTTCCATACTTTTAATGCGTTACTTGAAAAAGGTTCACAAATAGTAGTTTCAGCAGATAGACCTCCAAATAAGCTTAAAAGGATACAAGAGAGAATTAAATCTAGGTTTTCAGGAGGTTTAGTTGTTGATATTCAAAATCCTGAGTATGAATTAAGATATAAAATCCTGAAAGAAAAAACTAATGAACTCAATTTATACTATAATGAAAAGATTAATATATCGGAGGAAATACTTAAATTTATTAGTTATGAAATTAGAAGCAGTATAAGGGAATTGGTTGGCGCCTTAAATAGAATCGCCTCATTTGCAAGGATATATGAAAGAGTCCCAAATATTTCAGAAACTAAGATAATACTTAAAGACCTCCTAAACATTAACGAAGCCAAAGTATCTATAGATAATATTCAAACGTTAGTTTGCAAATATTTCAAAATTAGTAAGAATGAAATGCTTTCTTCAAGAAGATCAAGATATTTAGTAAGACCTAGGCAGGTAGCAATCTACCTCTCAAAAATACTTACATCAAAATCTTTACCGGAAATAGGTAGAGAATTTTCAAATAGAGATCACACAACAATAATTCACTCTGTAAAAACCATAGAGAAATTAAAGGTAGAAAATAGCGAAATAAATAATGGAATAAATTATCTTAAAAACCAGATAATGTATAAATCAGAAAATGAAGTTTAGTGTAAATCAGAAAGATCTCCAAGAGTCATTAAGTTTTTGTCAAAATGTAATTGAAAGAAGAAGCACACTGCCAATTTTGTCTAATGTTCTTTTAGAGGCAAGTGGTAAAGAACTAATTATTACCGCAACAGATCTAGATATGATTTTTGTCCATCGAATTCAAAGTGTTGAAATCGAAAAAGAAGGGAAAACTACCACAAACTCTCTCATAATGTACGATATAGTCAGAAAATTCAGCTCAGGAAAAAAAATAAACGTAGAGAGTTTATCAGAAAATAAGATGCAACTAGAGTCTGAAAAATCTAAATTCAAATTAAATTGCATTGATCCTCAGGAATTTCCACTAATGGAAGAAGGTTTTGAGGCTGAAGAAATTAGTTTAGATTCGCAAAGTTTTTTAAAGCTATTAAATAAATGTAAGTTTTCAATTTCAAATGATGAAACTCGACATTATTTAAGTGGTATTTTTTTACATTTTACTAGTGGAGATGACAAAAACTTTTTGACTGCTGTTTCAACAGATTCTCACAGAATGTCTATATCGAAAATGAGACTTGAGAGACCTATCAACTTTGAACCTATAATATTACCAAAAAAAACAATTTTTCAACTTTGCTCAATATTAGAAAATAACCAAGGAAAAATCAAAGTTTCAAATTCAAAAACAAAAATTAAAATTTCGATGGATAACAGTGTTTTAATTTCAAAAGTTATAGATGGGAAATTCCCTAATTATGCTCAAGTTGTTCCAAAAAATAATAAAAAAAGGATGGAAGCAGATCTAGAATTATTTAAAAGCAGTGTAGACAGAGTTGCGTCTGTTTCTACAGACAAAAAAGATGGAGTAAAAATTAAATTATCAAAAGATAAACTAGATCTATCAGTAAATAATACTCATAGTGGTGATGGAAATGAAAGTGTTTCTGTAAAATTTGAACATGACTTAGATATAACTTTCAATTCTAAATATTTGATAGATGTTGCTAGTGAGTTAGAAGGTGAAAAAATTGAAATTTTTTTTAATGATACTGCATCACCGGCGTTAATAAAAGATCCTAGTGATTTTGACAGTATTTTTGTAATAATGCCGATGAAAGGTTAAATTTAATTTATTAAATCTAATTCTTTATAAATTAAATTTTCAACTTCCATAGAGAACTTTTCAACATCTTTACCGGGCTCAAAGGATTTTAATATAGAGACTGTTATAATTTGTTTACTCTTTAATAAAGAGGACTTTGGCCATGTTTTTCCTGAATTAATCGCAATTGGAAGACAATTTATTTGAAAGTCACTGTAAATTCTTGCAAATCCCTTTTTAAACTTTGATCTGTCTTTATAATCTTTCCTTGTACCTTGTGGAAAAATTATAAGTGTGTTCCTTTTGTCATTTAAAACTTTTTCAACTAATCCTGTGAAACCTAAATTTTCCTTAGAGATTTTATCTCTATCAATAGATACGCATCCCATCTTCTTAAGATAAGAACCAAACAAAGGAATTTTCATCAGTTCTTTTTTAAGAATAAAAACCGATGACTCAAAAATTGTTTGTAAATAGAATGTTTCAAACATAGATTGATGAGAACAAACAACAAAGTATTTTTTTTCTGTAGGGATGTTTTCTAAACCTTTAACTGTGATATTAACACCTAAAAAAAGTTTAAGACAAATGCCAGTCCAAATACCCATTAAACGACCTCCAAACTGAACCCCTTTTTTTGGAAATAAAAGTGTCGGAATAAATAAAATTGAAATTAAGATAATCCCTAGATAAAAAAAAAGGAAAAATATTATATTTCTTATCATTTAAATAAGATCTTTAATGGACTGCCTTTTACTAATGATTTGAGTTTTTGATTTATCAACTAAAACTTCTTTTGGCATTGGTCGTACATTGTAATTTGATGACAATACATAACCATATGCTCCTACATCTTTAAGAATAACAATCTCCCCCTCATTTAACTTTTGAAATTTTTTCATTTTCAAAAACCTATCTGAAGTTTCACAAATTGGACCAACAAAATCATATTCTTTTTTACTTTTTTTACTCGATTTAATTGCAGGTATAATCATGTGTTTTGCATTGTATAAAGCTGGCCTAATTAGATCGTTCATACCAGCATCTAAAATTATAAAATCTTTGGTTGGACTTTCTTTTATATAGATAACCTTAGAAATAAGTACAGCAGTATCCCCTATTATAGATCTTCCTGGTTCAAGAATAATTTTACATTCATTCCTTTTTGAAAATTTATGAATTTCCAAAGCAAGCTTTTTAAAATCAAAAGTTTTTTTATTTGAACTATAATCAATACCCATCCCGCCACCAAAATCTACATATTCAAAATTTACTGAAACTTTTTCTAGAAAATTATTTACAACGCGTATCATTTTTTGATATGGCACATTACTTAAAATTTGGCTACCAATGTGAACACTTAGACATTTAAATCTAATTGAATTTGAATTTTTATATTTATCGATAATTTTGATTGCATCTTTAAAAGTTAATCCAAATTTATCTTGCATTCTGCCAGTTGAAATTTTTCCTATAGTTTGAGCGTTAACATTAGGGTTTAATCTTATTCCTACATTGACTACAGTTTTTTTATTTTTAATTAAATTGATAATATTTTTTAGTTCACTCTCAGACTCAATGTTTATCAATAAAATTTTCTTTTTAATCGCAAAATCTAGTTCACTTGTAGTTTTTCCAACTCCTGAAAACACAATTTTATTTGGTTTAAAACCTACTTTTAAAACTTTTTGGAGCTCGCCTATTGAGACAACATCAGCGCCCAATCCGTTGTCTTTTATTATCTTTAATAATTTTGAATTCGAATTAGATTTTACAGAAAAACATATTAATGGTTTTGTTTTTTCAAAGTTTTTATTAAAGTTTTTTATATTTAGATTTAGCCTTGATTTTGAATAACAGTAAAAAGGGGTTTGAAATGATTGAGCTAGTTTCCCTATAGGAATATTCTCAACATAAAATTTACTATTTTTATAATTCATTACGATGTTTGAATTAAACTATTTGTTCCAATTGAACCTTTGTATTCAGGATCCGCTTTTTTTCCACAGGAAATTAATAAAAAAATTAAAACGATAATAATAAAAATATTTTTCATTTTATCTCCTTTTTATGTTTTCTTATCATTTTCTTTATGTTTTCAAAAGAAGTTCCACCATATGATTTTTTTGAATTTACAGAGTTTCTTAAATCTAGATTTTTCATTACTTCGGGACTTATTTTTGGAACAATCCTCTTTAAATCTTCATGTCCAATTTCATTTAAGGCTAAATTTTTCTTTTCAGCAAAATTCACAACTTTTGCCGTTAACAAATAAGCTTCCCTAAAAGAAAAATTCATGTTTTTAACCAATGCATCAGCAAAATCGGTTGCCGTTGTAAATCCTATTTTAGCAGCATCTAACATCACTTTCTTGTTAACAATTACTCCATTTATTACTTCATCAAAAATTATTAAACAATTTTTCAAATTATCAAAAGATCTGAAAACCAGATCTTTATCATCTTGTAAGTCTTTAAAATAAGATATTGGTAAACCTTTAACAATTGTTAACATTGAAAAAAGACTTCCAAAAATTGATCCAGTTTTTCCTCTTAAAAACTCCAAAGTATCAGGATTCTTTTTTTGTGGCATTATGGATGAGCCTGTTACAATATTGTCTTTTAAGTTAATGAATTTAAATTGATCTGAATTCCAAATTATTAACTCTTCTGCAATTCTTGATATATGCATTGAGCATATAGATGAACTGTACAAAAAATCTAAAACAAAATCTCTATCAGAAACTGTATCTAAAGAGTTATTTGTTGGTTCCTCAAATTTTAGTTTTTTAGTGGTATACCATCTATCAATATTAAAAGATGTTCCAGAAAAAGCACCAGCTCCCAAAGGATTTTGGTTCAAACTTTTCATATTGGAGGAAAATCTAAATCTATCTCTTTTAAACATTTCAATATTTGATAAAAAATAATGTGCTAAAGAAATTGGTTGAGCATTTTTAAGATGAGTAAAACCTGGCATAATAGTAAAAATATTTTTTTCCGAAATTTTTATCAAAGATTTTATTACTTTTAATAATAAACTATCGATCTCTCCTGTAGACTTTTTTAACCATAGTTTTAAATCTGTAACCACTTGGTCGTTTCTAGATCTTGCTGAATGTAAATAACCTGCATCATTACCAATAAGTTCAAAAAGTCTATTCTCTATATTCATGTGAATGTCTTCTAAATTTTCATCAAATTTAAAGTTTTTTTTCTCAATTTCATTTTGAATTCTTTTCAAACCCCATAAAATTTTATCCTTAATCTTAATAGTTATAATCTTTTGTTTGTATAACATTTCTGCATGTGAAACAGATGCTAATATATCTTCTTTATACAACCTTTTATCTATATCAATAGAGGATCCAACTTTTTTAAAAATGTTTGAAGTTTTTTTTTTAATTCTTGTATTCCAAACTGTATTATTGTTTTTATTTTGAGTCATGATATGTAACTATACTACTTTATATGAAATTATTAACTTTAAAGTTCTTTATCCTATTAGTGGTATTATTTATCCCAAATACAGTTAATTCAAAAGAATTAAATGGTTTAAAAAATTTAGTTATTTATGAAGATCAAAAAAAAATTAGCGAAATATCATTTAAAAATGAAAAAGATAAGGATGTTTCATTGTCTGAGTATGAAAACAAATTACTTATTCTGAATTTTTGGGCTACGTGGTGTGAACCATGCAAAGACGAAATGCCATCTCTACAAAATCTTCAGAAAAATTCAAAATTCAAAAATCTTAAAATTTTACCAATTAATATTGGTCAAGAGGATAAAAATTCGATCAAAAAGTTTTTTTCAGACGTAAATATTGATACTTTTGAAATATTTTATGACTCTGATGTAAAACTAGTTAAAAAATTTTCTTTAAGAGGTATCCCAACATCAATCTTGATCAATAAAGATGGTTATGAATTTGCAAAAATTATAGGTTCTATAAATTTTGAAGATCCTAAATTTGTGAACTGGCTTTTAAATTATGATTAATCTTTAAAAAAATACGCTAAACAAACTAGGACTATTATGGCTACAAACTGCAACAGAACCCTAAGCTGCATAAGTTTATTGGAGTATTTCTTGCTAGTGTCCCCACCTTTAAACAGAGTACCAATACCTAATATCAATACAACCGCTACAGAGACTAAAAGTATTACTGCACTTACTTTGACAAATATTTCTGAAATCATAAATTATATTTATTACATATTTAAAGAAAAAAAATTAAAATTTTTTATTAAATGACATTTTGTCTAGATGCTAAGATGATTAAGCCCGTAGGCGAAAATATCAATAATGCAGTAATTTTATTACATGGTTATGGTGGGGATGGTAATGATATAGCTGCACTTTCAATCAATTGGAAGAGATTTCTACCAAACACTCTTTTTATTTGCCCAAATGGACCTGAAAGATGTTCAATTAACCCTATGGGTTATCAGTGGTTTGACTTAAACACCGAAGATGAAAAATATATTACTGACAAAGCTTTAGAAAGTGAGAAAATATTAAAAAAATTCTTAAAAGAAGTAAAGACTAAATTTAATTTGCACAACTCAAACATTTGTTTATCTGGTTTTAGCCAAGGATGCATGATGTCAATTAACGTTGGATTGTCTGAGAAAGAAAAATTTGCAGGGATTATAGGATTTTCGGGAAAAATAATTAACAGAAATGATTTAGATAGTAGAATTTTATCGAAACCTTCTACATTATTAATCCATGGAGATCAAGATGAAATTGTGCCACCAGTTAATTTGTTAGAGGCAAAAGATTTTTTTGAGAGAAATAAAATTGATATAACAACGAAAATGTTAAAAGGGTGTGGTCACAATATACCAATTGAAGCGTCTAGTTTGGGCCTAACTTTTTTAAAAAAAATATTTAATATAAATTCTTAGTTTAGTTAATTGACCCATTGAATTAAAATATTTTTTAGGTTAACTTAATAAAAATTATGATGATAAATAGTGAGAATATGTCTTTAGAAAAATGTCCTGCACTTGTTTTAAATGCAGACTACAGACCATTAAGTTATTATCCACTATCATTATGGAGCTGGCAAGATTCCATTAAATCGGTTTTTTTAAATAGAGTGTCTATAGTAAGTTATTACGATAGAGTTATTAGAAGTCCTTCATTTAGCATGAAACTCCCAAGTGTGATTGCATTAAAAAGTTACATTAAACCAATGTCAAATCCAAATTTTACAAGGTTCAATGTTTTTTTAAGAGATAAATTTTCTTGTCAGTATTGTGGAAGCAGCAAAGAATTAACTTTTGACCATTTATTACCTAGATCAAAAGGTGGAAAAACTAATTGGGATAACGTAGTAACCGCATGTTCATCTTGCAATGTAAAAAAAGGTGGAAGACTACTTTCAAAATCAGGTATGACTTTGAACAAAATGCCTTATCAACCATCAACAGAAGATCTACATAGAAATGGAAAGAATTTTCCTCCAAATTTTCTACATAAAAGTTGGATGGATTATCTATATTGGGATGTAGAATTAGAGCCTTAAACTAGATTTTTTCAGAAATATTGATTGCTATTCTTGATCCAGTTTTTATTACTTTGTCCATAACAGAGTATAAACCTTTTTTCGTTGCTCCTTCTTCGTATGCGATATCTTTATGATCAATTTCATCCTGTCTGAATTTTTTAATTTTTTCTCTTAATTTCTTTTCATCGTCTTTTATCTGGTTAATTTGGTTTAGGTAATGTTCATCAATTACTTCCTCTACAGACGCAGTGCAAAGCATGGCAGCCTTTTTTCCTAATATAGTACTTCCAAACCCAAGACCCAATCCTAAAAGGTCCCATAAAGGTAAAAATTTAGTTGGACTTATATTCCTTTTTTTAATCTCATTTTCAAAAAATGAACAGTGTTCATCTTCGTGTTTTTTCATGTCTTCAATCTTTTTTTTTAAGGTCTCGTCTTTAATTATCGTATTCAATGCTAATAGCTGACCTTCGTAAATTTTGATCGCTCCTCTTTCCCCAGCGTGATCAACTCTAATGAATTCTTCTAATTTTTGTTTATTAGTTTTTAGCATGTGAATACAAATAATAAGAAAATGAGGAAATTACAAATGATAATACAAAATTTATAGTCGCAAGTGATACTCCAAATACAGCAAAATTTACATTTCTACAGTCAGGATTTATAACACTTAAACTTTCAAGCAATTTATCCTCTTCCAAAATACTTAAATTATCGTCTGAACAATTAAAAATTGACTGGTATAATTCTTGTTCAATACCAACATGGTATCCAGATAATATCATGCTTATTAAAAAGGTTAAAAATATATAGATGCATATTTTTGTATTTGAAGGTTTAAAAAAACCAAAAAATCCAATTATCAAACCAAGAGTATAAGGCACTCTTTGATACTTGCATAAAATACATGGTTTATATCCCAAAAAAAATTCTACAAAAAATGCGTAAAATATCGAAGTCACACACAGCAATATAATAAACAAATAAAATATCTTAAATTTTTTTTCTAAGACCATCTAGGATGTAAATTTAATTAAGAAATTATATACAAAGTAAACAACTATTACTAAAATAACAGATATTATTATTGAAACTGTAACTAGTTTTTTTTCAATTATTTTCTTCATAGTAGGTCCAAAATTTCCAATTAAAAATGCTATTAAAAAAAATCTAGAACCTCTTGTTAATAAAGATACAATAACAAAATAGAAAAAATTGAAGTGTACAAATCCACTTGTAATAGTGAGTAATTTAAATGGTACAGGCGTGAAACCAGCAATAGCCAATAAAGTTACCCAAGCTATTACTCCGCCTTCTGAGGACATTTTCTCTTTTAAAAAATTAGCATTATCAACACCGTATAATTCAAATATTTTTACACCAATCTCGTTAAAAAAAACGTAACCAATAAAATATCCAAGGCATGCTCCTAAAACAGATCCAATGGTAGCAATTAGTGCAATTCTAATCCACTGAGCTCTCTTAGCAATAGTCATTGGTATAATAAAAACGTCTGGTGGTATTGGAAATATAAAACTTTCTATGAATGAGATAAAACCTAGAAAAAATTTTGATTTTTTATGACCTGCTAATTCAATTGATTTTCTATATATTTCTTTAAACATACTAAAATTGTTTTTATACTATAATTATAAAAATGAAATTATTAATATTGGGCGAATGGCGGAACTGGTAGACGCGTTGGACTCAAAATCCAATAGTAGCAATACTGTGAGAGTTCGATTCTCTCTTTGCCCACCATTTTATGAAAATAGAAAACATAAATAGTTTAGTAGAACTTTATTTCAAAAAATACGATGAAATTAAAAACAAAAAAGGTCCTCCTTTTTTATTTGGATTAAGTTCAAAAGATAAAAACTCTTCGTTAAATTGGAATGAAGTAACATTAAAAATTAAATGCTTAACAACTTTTCTACAAGACTATATTTCCCCTGGGGACAGATGTGTATTATTGTCTGAGAATAGACCACAATGGTTAATTGCTGATATTGCAATAATGAATTCTGGAGGTGTAACAGTGCCATTATTTACCACTTACTCAGACTCAGACTATGAATATATAATTAATGATTGTGGACCAAAGGTTTGTATAGTTTCAAATAAATTACAATATGAAAAAATAGAAAAATTTTTAAATGACAAGATTAAAATAATTTCTATTGATGAATTTACAAATCAAATTGAAAACTTTTCAGAAATATTCAAAAAAACAAATCTAACTAATAAAAGTTATAACGATAAAATAAAAAGAAATGAATTAGCTTGTATAATCTATACCTCTGGTACGACAGGTAAACCAAAAGGAGTAATGT
>CACESO010000014.1 GCA_902562205.1 uncultured Pelagibacteraceae bacterium
ATTTTGTTTAAAATTAATTAGATACTCACTATTTGATTTGAGAAAAGTATATGAAGTTAACTCCTCAATACTTATATAAGTTAACAAGAAGTATAAAAACAATCCCAAGAATATAATATAGGCTAAACCTAACCATATTTTTATGTTTTTCATAGTTTGCATATTATAGATTTTACATTATAAGTACTTAAATTTTTAATACTACATAATTTAAATCTTATGAAAAGAACTTATCAACCTAGTAAACTCGTTAGAAAAAGACGCCACGGATTTAGATCAAAAATGAAAACAAAAGGTGGAAAAAAACTTCTTTCCAGACGAAGAAAAAAGGGTCGAAAAAAACTTACTGTTTAATGAATATTAAGATCAAAAGTCTCTCAAAAAATGAGGACTTTAAAAAACTCCTTAATGGAAAAAAAATTTCTAATTCGTATCTAACGATTTTTTTCAAAAAGATTCCTGATAAAAAAAATACATGTCTCAATATTAGCTTTGTGGCAAAAAAGAAAATGGGTAAAGCTGTTGATAGAAATAAGATAAAAAGAAGGCTCAAAAATATGACATATGCAATAATTAAAATAGCCAAATTAAATCTAAACTTTTCTTATTTAGTTCTTGCAAAAAAAAGTGTTTTAGAGGAAAAATACGATGAAATTAAAGAGGCATTACAAAAAAGTTTTGAAAAAATAAGTTAATGAAGATTTTAACCAAGATAATTATCAAGATAATAAAGTTTTATCAGTACCTAATCTCACCTTTGCTGGGTAACAACTGTAGGTATTTACCAACTTGTTCGGAGTATTTTATAGAGTGTTTAAAGGAGTATGGTTTGATTAAAGGTTTTTTCAAAGGTACTAAAAGAGTTTTAAGTTGTCATCCCATAAAATTCCTAGGTGGTGGTGAAGGATTTGAACCAGTTAAAAAAATAAAAATTAAAAATGGACTCAAATAAAAATATAATCGCAGCTATATCACTTAGTGCAGCAATAATTGTTTTATGGGCTTTATTTTTTTCACCTTCGCCAGAAGATCGAGAAAAAATTAAGCAAAAAAGAATAGACTCAGTTAAAAGTTTGGATGCTCCAGAGATAGAAAATTCTGAAACTAATAACCTTCTTTCAAGAAAAGAGGCTTTAAATAAAGATAAAAGAATTATATTTGAGAACGATAACGTTAAAGGTTCAATTTCTTTAAAAGGTGCAATTATAGACGATTTACTTTTTAAAAATTACAATGAAAAACTCGAGAGTACAAAAAAGGTAGTATTATTAAATCCAAGAAACGCTTCTAATACATATTACCTAGAAACAGGCTGGGTTACTAATAACAAAAACATTGATTTACCAAACAATAAATCAAAATGGAAAGTAGAGGGAAACACAAAACTTTCTCCAGGAAATGACGTTAAATTAATATGGAAAAATGCTCAAGGGCTCGCTTTTGAAAAGATTATTAGCATTGATAATAAATTTTTATTTACTGTTAACCAAAAAATAAAAAATAATACTAACAAAATATATAATTTTTATCCTTATAGCCAAATTATTCGAAAAAATATTCCGAAAGACATAGTTAATTTTTTTATTTTACATGAAGGACCACTTGGGGTGTTTAATGACCAATTAGTGGAAAAGGATTATGATGATGTCATAGACAAAAAATATTCGATCAATGCTGAAAAAGGTTTTTTAGGTATTACTGATAAATATTGGCTTACAAGCTTAATACCAGAAAAGAACAAAAACTTTAGAGCAGACTTTGAGTATAGTGAAAAATTTAAGATTAGTTACATAGAAACTGAGGCTTTGGAAGCACAACCTAATAAGCAAATTAATAATAAAGTTGATATTGTTATTGCTGCAAAAGAAGTAGATGTAATTGATGAGTATAATGAGAAATTAGGATTATCAAAATTTGACCTTGTCATTGACTGGGGTTGGTTTTATTGGATTGTAAAACCTTTATTCTTTTTAAATGATTACTTCTTTAAACTTGCAGGAAATTATGGAGTAGCAATTATATTAATAACTGTTTGTTTAAGATTAGTGTTCTTTCCACTCAATAATTATGCATTTAGATCGATGAGTCGTATGAAAATTTTACAACCCGAGATGGCTCGTCTTAAAGAAGTTCATAAAGATGATAAGATGAAACTTCAGCAGGCAATAATGCAACTTTATAAAAAAGAAGGAGTTAATCCTGTAAGTGGTTGTGTGCCAATTTTAATTTCTATACCTTTTTTTTTCGCAATATATAAAATGTTGTTTGTAACAATTGAAATGAGACATCAGCCTTTTTTTGGATGGATAAAAGATCTGTCTGAGAAGGACCCAACCTCAATTTTCAATTTATTTGGACTAATACCATGGGCGCCCCCTGAATTTTTAATCATAGGTGGGTTACCAGTTCTGATGGGCTTAACAATGTGGGCACAACAGAAACTTAATCCAGCTCCTCAAGATGATATACAAAAAAAAATTTTTATGTTTTTTCCCGTTTTTTTAACTGTAATACTTGCACCTTTCCCTTCGGGATTAGTTCTGTATTGGACGGCCAACAATATTCTTACAATGGCTCAACAGTACGTCATTATGAAGAGAACTACTGTAAAAACCTCCCAATAATGGATTTAAAAAAGATTTTACCTACAGATGGACCACCAGTCGAAGAAGTTTTGAAATATGTTGAGAAATACAAAAAAGAAATAATAGTTATTAAGTATGGGGGAAATGTATTCATTGATAGAAAAATTTTTGATAATTTTATTAAAGATTTAAGTGTACTTAGCAAGCTTGGTTTGCAAGTAGTTGTTGTGCACGGAGGAGGACCAAGAATAAAAAGAGAGTTATCTAAACAAAATATTGAGTCCAAATTTATAAGAGGTCTTAGAGTTACTGATGAAAAAATTATAAATGTCGTTGAGACAGTGCTTATTGACTTTAATGAAGATATTGTAAATTCTCTAAAAAAAATTGGGTCCCAGGCGACCTCACTGCATACAAAAAAAGACAATGTTATAGAAATTGTTCCTGAACAAAAGGAACTTGGTTTTGTGGGAGTTCCTAATAAAATTAATACAGAGACTATTTTTGAAAAACTAAAAAATAATATAATTCCTATTATTTCTCCCTTGGGATTAGGAGAAAATAAACAGACATATAATATTAATGGAGATCATGCGGCTGGAGCAGTTGCAAAATCTCTTAAATCAAGAAGACTACTTTTAATGACAAATGTAGAGGGTGTTTTGAACAGAGAGAAAAAACTTATTTCGGAAATCAATTCTTCAAAAATAATCGAAATGATAGAGGATAAAACAATTACTGAAGGTATGATACCAAAAATTAATACTTGTCTTGATGCTGTAAAAAATGATGTAACTGCAGTTGGTATAATTGATGGTCGTAAACCTCGTTCAGTTTTGTTTGAATTATTTTCCGATAAAGGATCAGGAACATTAATAAGAAAATGAAAAGTTTAAAAGAAATGAAATATCTTCTTTTGGACCTTGACGGGGTTTGCTATGGTTCTCACAATGGTTATCCTTTAGAAAAAGTCTTTGGTCTTGTATCAAAAAGAATGACTCTTTTTATTCAGGAAAAACTTGGATTAGATGAAAAAAAGGCAAAAGAACTTCAAATAAATTATTTTTACAAATACAATACAAGTTTAAATGGTCTTATGTTACATCATAATGTAATTGGAGATGAGTTTCTTAAATATGTACACGATATAGATATTTCATTCATGAAAGAGGACAAAATAATGAGAAATGAGCTAGAGAACTTAAATATGGAAAAATTTATTTTTACAAATGGCAGCGCAGAACATGCTCAAAATATTTTAACACGATTAGGTGTTTATGACCTTTTTGGAAAAGAAAAAATTTTCGATATAAAGGATGCTGGATATGTTCCCAAACCAGAAGCTCAGACCTTTGATTTAATGGTTAAAAAATTTAGTATTAACCCCAAAGAAACAATTTATATTGAAGATATAGCTAAAAATTTAAGTATTGGCTTTGAGAGAGGCTGTACAACTGTTTGGTTAATGAATGATGAGCATTTTGGAAAAATAGACTCTGATAAAGATTATATTTCTCATAAAATCGAAAATCTATCTTTATTTCTTAAAGAAATAAGGTTATTAAAAAGTAAATAAATTATGTCTTTAGAAAAAATAATTAATGATGCTTGGGAAAAAAAAGACCAAGTAAATCAGAACTCAGATCAATCTTTAAAGGATGCAATAAATCAAGTAATCAAAGATTTGGATAGTGGTAAGTCTCGTGTAGCAGAAAAGATTAATGGAGAATGGAAAACTCACCAACATCTTAAAAAAGCAATCATGCTAAGTTTTAGAATTTACCCGATGGATAATTTAAGTGGACCATATAGTAGCTGGTACGATAAAGCTCACTTATTAAAAGGCAAAACAGCTAATTGGACAAAGGAACAACATGAGGCTGCTGGATTTCGAATGACACCAAATAGTCCAGTAAGACCAGGTTCTTTCATTGGTAAAAATGCTGTGCTTATGCCTTGTTATGTAAACATAGGTGCATACATCGGGGCAAATACAATGATGGATACATTTAGTAGAGCTGGAAGTTGTTGTCAAATTGGAGAGAATTGTCATATATCTGCTGGATCAGGAATTGGTGGAGTTTTAGAACCCGCGCAAGCACTTCCAACTATAATTGAGGACAATGTCTTTGTTGGAGCAATGTCAGAAGTTGTAGAAGGTGTTATAGTTGGAGAGGGTAGTGTTCTTTCAATGGGATGTTACATTGGTCAAAGTACAAAAATTGTTAACAGATCAAATGGCGAGATCACAAAAGGTCGTGTTCCACCTTATTCAGTTATGGTGCCTGGCACTCATAAAGATCTTTATGCTGTTCATATAATAAAAACTGTAGACGCAAAGACGAGGTCAAAGACATCAATTAACGACCTTTTAAGAGACTAATTATGCAAAAAATAAATGAATTAAAATTAGCTAAAGAGCTAATTAAATTCCCATCAATAACACCTAAAGACGCTGGTGTTATGAGATTCTTAGAAAAAAAACTAAAAAAAATGGGTTTCAAGACTAAAATTCTAAATTTTAAAGAAAAAAATTTTCAACCAGTAAAAAATTTATATGCCAGGTTAGGAAGTAAAGGACCTAATTTTTGTTTTGCCGGTCATTTAGATGTTGTGCCCCCTGGAAACATAAAAGACTGGACTGTAAATCCTTTCAGACCCTCTATCAAGAAAGGTCATTTAATTGGCAGAGGTGCAAATGATATGAAAGGCTCAGTGGCTGCTTTTGTTTCAGCAGTGAGTATTTTTTTAAATAATAATAAAAGTTTTAATGGTTCAATTAGTCTTTTAATAACAGGTGATGAAGAGGGAGATGCAGTAAACGGTACAAAGAAAGTTGTAGATTATTTAAAAAAGAGAAAGGAAAAAATTAATTTTTGTTTGGTTGGTGAACCAACAAATCCCAATACTTTGGGAGAAATGATAAAAATTGGTCGAAGAGGAAGCATAACTGGAGCGCTCAAAATAATAGGCGAAATGACTCATGTAGCTTATCCACATAGAGGGAATAACCCAGCAACCACATTAGTTGAAATTCTTAATGAAATAAAAAAATTAAAATTTGATAAAGGTAATAAACACTTTCAACCAACAAATTTAGAAGTAACTAAAATAAATATAAATAATAACGCTGATAATGTTATTCCAAAAGCTGCTGAAGCAACTTTTAATATAAGATTTAATAATAAACATACTTCAGGCTCAATAAAACGAAAACTTAATAAAATTTTTGATAAAATTTGCAAAAAGAACAAATGTAAATTTAAAATAGATTACAGAGTTTCAGGAGAAGCTTTTTTGACTCAACCCAACAAAATCACTGGGATGATTCAAAATGTAATTAAGAAAATTACAAAAATGAAGCCGAAACTTTCAACAACTGGTGGGACTTCTGATGCTAGATTTATTAAAAATATTTCTCCATGTTTAGAATTTGGTCTTGTAGGTCGAACTATGCATAAACGTGATGAGGCAGTATCTTTAAATGATCTAAAAAAATTAACAAAGATTTATGCTAATATTTTAGATAAATATTTTTCGTGAAAACAGCAATAATATCCTCAAAAACGTCTGTGTATCATTTAACTGGTGATGGTCATCCTGAACAACCTAAAAGAGTTACAGCAATAACTGAAAGATTAAAAAAAAATAAAAATTTAATATGGGATAAACCAACAAGTTTTGATCACAAAATACTTAAAAAAGTACATAATGAAAATTATGTTGATATGGTTAAAAAAAATTTTCCTAATCAAGGATTAAAATTTTTAGATGGCGACACTATAATTTCGCCTGGAAGTAAAGATGCTACAATAGATGCGGTAGGATCAGTAATTAAAGCAATAGACGGCATTGAACAGAAAAAATTTAGAAATGCTTTTTGTGCAGTGAGACCTCCTGGTCACCATGCAGAAAAAAATAAAGCAATGGGTTTTTGTATATATAATAATTGTGCGGTTGCTGCTCATTATCTCATGGAAAAGTATAAATATAAAAAAATTGCAATTTTCGATCCTGATGTCCATCATGGAAACGGAACGCAAGATATTTTTTTCGATAATAAAAATGTTTTATACTTATCTACACATCAATATCCATTTTATCCGGGCACTGGAAGTGAAAAAGACAAAGGTAAACATAATAATATTTTCAATGTGCCTCTTCCTGCTGGGACTACATCCGAAAAATATATGAATGCTTTGGATAGAGTTTTGGATAAATTAGTTGAATTTAAACCTGAATTTTTAATCTTGAGCATGGGCTTTGACGCAAATATTGCTGACCCTCTAGCACAGTTTGAGTTAAAATCTGAGGATTTTTATGAGATTACAAAAAGAACTCTTAAAGCTACAAACAAATTTACTAATGGAAAAGTTATATCAGTTTTAGAAGGAGGGTACGACCTTAAGGCCCTTGCAGATAGTGCATTTAATCATGTAAATGCTCTCGAAGAAAATAACTAATGACATTGTATAAGATCAAAAAGTCTAGAATAGACAATAAGCGAGGTTTATATGCAACTAAAGATATTAAAGAAGGAACAAAAATAATCAATTATATTGGAAAAATCATTACAAATAAAGAAGTAGAAGAGTCAGCAAAATTTGACAATAATAAACCAATCTATTTATTCACACTTAATAATAAATATACCTTAGATGGAGATTTTCATTGGAATACTGCAGGTTTGATTAATCATTCATGTAATAATAATTGTGACTATGAGGGAAAAGGTTATAAGGTCTGGGTATCAGCAATAAGAGATATTAAAAAAGGGGAAGAACTCACTTGCGACTATGGTTTTGGATTTGATAAAGACTATAAACAGTTCCCATGTAAATGTGGTGCAAAAAATTGTTGTGGATATATTGTAAGAGCAGGTTCAAGGTTTAGGATAAATAAAAAATTCGCTATTAGTAAAAAAAAAACTAATAAATCACTCTAGTCAAATATAGTCCCTCTGCTGGAGCAGGAGGTGCACAATTAATTCTTTTTTTAGATTTTATTATTTTTTCAAATTTTTGAATACTCCACTTACCCTCACCAATATACTTCAAACAACCAATCATCGATCTTACTTGATTTTGAAGGAATGACTGAGCTTTTATCTCAATCTCAATAATGTCTTTTTTAGTTAAAAATTTTATTGATTTAATTGTTCTTACTGGAGTTTTCGCAGAACAACTTGATGATCTAAATGTTGAAAAATCTTTTGTACCTATTAATTTTTTTGCTCCTTTTTTCATCATTGCTAGATTTAGTTTCTTAATTATGTGCCAACACCTTTTATTTTTTAACACAGATCCAGATTTACGATTTAAAATAACATATTTATATACCCTCGCTTTAGCAGAATATCGAGCGTGAAAAGTAAGCTTCCTTTTTTTTAAGTCTAGAATACTAATGCCGTATCTTGATAAAAAATGATTAATTGATTTTAAAAATTTGTAATTATCTTTTATTTTTGTACTTGTATCAAAATGAGCTGATTGTTCTAAAGCATGTACTCCGGAATCAGTTCTGCCTGATCCTATTATATTTACCTTTTCCTTAAAAATTTTAGAAATAGTGTTTTGAATTCTCCCTTGGATTGTTTTCCCTTTTCTCTGTACTTGCCATCCATTATGATTAGTTCCAACATATTCAATAAGAATTTGATATCTATTCATTAAGGATGCAGCCTTTACTTATTTTTGAACCATTCAAAAATTCATTTATTTCTTGAATTTTTTTTCCCTCTTTTTGAATCTCAATAACCTTTATGCTTTCATTATTTGAACATGCAATTTCAAGTTTGTCATTAAGAACTTCACCGTTAGGTCCTGATCCATTTCCAATTTCAGCTTTTAATATTTTATATCTATCTCCTTTAAACATAAAATACGCCCCTGGATTAGGGTGCAGACCATTTATTTTTCCAATGATTTTTTTGGCACTATCACTCCAAAATATCTTCCCCTCTGCTTTATTTATTTTTTCAGCATATGTTGCCTTGGAATGGTCTTGTTCTTTAAAATTCGCTTTACCACTTATAATACTATCTATGTTTTCAATAATTTTTAAGGCTGCTAGTTGAGATAATTTTTCTTCAAGCTCAGTTGCATTTAAATCTAAGTCAATTTTAATTTTATAAGTTTCAAGAACAGGACCAGCATCTAAATGTTCATTAATTTTCATAAAACTAATTCCCGTTTCAATATCCTGGCTCATTATTGCTCTCTGTATTGGTGCGGCGCCCCTAAATTTGGGCAAGATAGACGCATGAATATTTAAAAAACCATTTTTGGAAAGTTCAAAAAGTTCCTTAGGTATAATTTGACCATATGAAATTACTATAACAATTATGGGGTTTATTCTTTTTATAAAATTATACTCATCAATATTATCTTTAAGACTGCTCGGAGTTCTAATTGGTAAGCCAAGTAATTCAGATTTAATATGAATTGGAGTTTTTTGAATTTTCATTCCTCTGCTAGATTTTTTTGGCGGTTGTGTGTAAACAACAGAAATATTTAGTTTACTCTCACTTATCTTTTCAAGTATGGGAACAGCAAATTTCGAAGTACCCATAAAAATAATATTATCTGGCATTTACACAATTACTCTACTAGATGTACTTTTGTTTTTAGATAACTTTTTTATTAGAAT
>CACESO010000015.1 GCA_902562205.1 uncultured Pelagibacteraceae bacterium
GATATTTCTGTGTTGGTAAATCTGCATATATATCGACAGGTTTCCTATTTTTTAAATAGAAAACTCTTAAATCATTTATTCCATGAGTTTGATCAGCATGCATATGAGAAAATAGAACTTTATCAATATTAGTGATTTTGTTATTTATTAATTGTTGCCTCATATCTGGAGAGGTGTCTATGATTATATTTAAAGACTTACCCTGAATTACTGCCGAACATCTTGTTCTTATATTTTTTTTGTTGTTAGGATTGCAATTTCCAAAATTACCATCAGGTCTTGGTACTCCCATTGAACTTCCACATCCTAAAATTGTAAATCTCATGAATTATTTAGAAAATAAAGTATTAAAATTATTAGTGGTAAGCAATATCAGCTTATCTAACCCAATACCTCTAAGATTAGCAAGTTTTTGTGCAGTAAATTTGATGAATGAAGGTTCATTTTTTTTACCTCTATTTGGCTCTGGTGATAAAAAAGGACTGTCTGTTTCTATCAAAAGTTTATCTTCAGGAATTTTTTTGAAAGTTTCCTGTAGCTCTACTGACTTTTTGAAGGTAATTATGCCACTTGCAGAAAAATAGGCGTTTAATGGAACTAAATTTAAAGCAAAATCAGTTGATCCAGTGAAACAATGCATAAGGATTTTTAAATTTTTCTGATAATTCTTTTTAAGGATATCGTAAGTTTCATTCTCTGCATTTCTTGAATGAATAATTAGAGGTATTTTTAAATTTATTGCAGCTTCAATATGATTTTGAAAACTCTTTAATTGTGTATCTTTATCACTATTATTATAGTAAAAATCTAAACCGGTCTCTCCAACACCAATAATCTTACTGTCCATCCTAACTTTTTTTACAATCTCATCTTTTTCGATTAAATAATTTTTTGTTTCGTGCGGGTGAATACCGAAAGTTCCATAGATCATTGGATCTTTAGAAACAATATCAAGAATATCATTATATCCGCTACTAGTAGTACAAATAGTTAATAATTTTTCAAGACCTACATCTTTTGCTCTAGTCAGGACCTGACTTAAGTTAGATATAAGTGGTTCTCGGTCTAAATGGCAATGTGAATCTATCATTTTTTTATTTTTTCAAACAAGATACCTAACTTTATAATTTCTTTTTTATCTTTTAAATATTCATTATTACTTATTGTGTCAAATTTTATGTCTTTTTCCTTAATAGAGAAAATATTCAGGACTTTTAAAGAAGTATTAGGAATGATTGGATATAGTAAAATTGAAATTTTTCTAATCAATTCAAGAGATACAAACACAATTGTGTTTAATCTCAGACTATCATCTTTTTTAGTCCAAGGTGCTTGATCATTGAAATATTTATTAGCTTTAAATAATTGATTTACAACATACTCAACATAGTAATTAATGTTTTGATCATTAATTTGTTTTTCTATATTTTCTCTATTTTCTTTAAAATCATTAAGAATTTTGAGATCTTCATTCGTAAAATTATATTCTGGAACTTTAAGTCCAAGATTTTTTTCACAAAACAAAATAACTCTTTGACACAAATTACCGTAGTTATTCGCTAAATCACTATTTATACAACTTTCTAATTTTTCCTTAGAAATATTTCCATCATTTCCAAAAGATACCTCTTTAAGCAAATAGTACCTCAATGCATCTAATCCATAGAGATCAATTATTTCAATAGGATCTAAAATATTACCTTTAGACTTTGACATTTTTTCATCACCTGAAAGTATCCATCCATGACCGTATACTCTCTGCGGAGGTTTAATACCTGCAGCTAATAAAAAGGCCGGCCAATACACTGCATGAAATCTCAAAATATCTTTTCCTATAATATGAATCTTAGCGGGCCAAAAGTCTTTATATAATCTCTCTGTCTCTTTAGGATAATTTAAAGCAGAAAGATAATTTGTTAAAGCATCCAGCCATACGTATATTACATGATCTTCATTTGATGGAACTTTAATCCCCCAAGAAAAAGATTTCCTGCTAACGGATAAATCTTTTAATCCACTTTTCACAAAACTAATTACCTCATTTTTTCGGCTCTCTGGTAATATAAATTTTGGATTTTCTGAATAAAATTTTAAAAGTGGTTCTTGCCATTTAGATAGTTTGAAAAAATAAGACTCTTCTTCGACCCACTCTACTGGTGATCCAGACAATTTGGATATTTTTTTTCCTTCTAGATCTTCGATTTCATCTTCGTTATAAAAAGCTTCATCAGAAACAGAATACCAACCTGAATATTTTGAAAGATATATTTCCTTTTTTTTTTCTAAAATGTTCCAAAGATTAGTTACAGCTGATGCATGTCTTTTTTCTGTAGTTCTTATAAAATCATCGTTCGATAGATTAAGTAATGAAGATAAATTTCTAAAAGTCTTACTTATTTCGTCACAAAACTCTAAAGGATCTTTATTAGATTTTTCAGCGGCTCTTTGTATTTTTTGGCCATGTTCATCAGTTCCAGTTAAAAAAAAAACTTTATGGCCTTGAATTCTTTTAAGTCGTGCAAAAAAATCAGCTACTATACTTGAGTAAGCATGCCCCATGTGAGGTTTTGCTGAAGGATAATAAATTGGTGTGGTGATATAAAAATTATCTTTCATTTACAATTATATTTTTAATTTCTAACAAAGATGAGTCTTTATCTAAATTAAACTTATTCATATTGTTAATTTTATTCATCGTTTGTTTAAATGATTTATAGTGATTTTCAAAATTGTTCCGTGAAATAATCTTATTATAGAAGTATATTTCAATAAGGATTTGTAAATTTTCAATTACAAATTCGTCCTTAAGATAATTTCGTTTATTAAATATATAATTTAACAAAGAATTAATATCCAAATCATTTAATTCAATTTTTTCTTTCTTTATAAAATCATATAAATCAATATAAAACTTTGGTGAAAGATATCTAATCTTAAAATCAGACGATAGATCTTCATAAAAATTGCCGTCTATTACATTATTAATAATTATTTCTTTTTCAGATTCTGTTATAAAAAAAATTAAACTTAATACATCTTGAATTTATGGTGCTGATTAACTTTTTTTGGGAATTGTGAATTAGGATAAAAAATAAATTTGTTGATGGTTCTTCCAAAATCTTTAGTAAAGCATTTGAGGCATTAGTATTCATTTTTTCAACATTATTTATAAGCACAATTTTTTTTTTATTTGAAAAAGAAGTTTTTGACGAAAAATTTAATATTTCTCTTATTTTTGAAACTTCTATAAATTTTTTATCAGCACTGTCTATTAAAAGTAAATTTGGATGTGTATTGTTTAAAACAAGCTTATAAGATTTGTTATAAATATTGATCTCATTATTTTCAAGATTATAACTGCCCTCTTCATCCTGTGAGAATAAGTAGTTTATTAAATGAAAAGCAAAAGTGGATTTACCTATCCCTCTTTTACCAGAGAAAATCAATTTATTTGGTAATTTATTTCTCAATGAAAGGTTAACCAACTCTTTAAAATTGTCCTTAAAGGATAGTAATTTAATTTGGGTTAAAGGTGTCATTTTATTTTAATCAAAGAATTTAATTTTTTTTGTATAATTTCTTTATTTCTATCTTTTGTCTCATTAGAGTAGATCTTTAGATAATTTTTTTTCTTATTTGATAATTTTAAAAAACCATTTTGTGCTTTAAGATAAAAATTTTTATTAAATTTGTCGTATCTATTTTTTTTAGACTTAATCTTTTTGCGAATATCTTTTTTTTTAACAATATGTAGAAATGTAAAATCTACCTTAAAGTTTCCTAATATAAATCTATTTAAGGAATCAATAATATTTCTACTTATGCCAAAACCATAGTGTTGATATGCAATCGTAGAGTCAACAAATCTATCAATCAGGATTATTTTTTTTTTTAGATTAGGTTTAATTATTTTATAAAAATTTTCAGATCTAGCAGACAAATATATAAGTAAATCAGTTTTTTTTTCAAAGTCAGATTTATTTGATAACAACAATTTTCTTAATTTTTCTGAATTTTTAGATCCACCTGGTTCTCTAAGTTTAATATGCTTGATTTTTTTCTTTTTTAAATAATTTGATGTAGCATTTAAATGAAAACTTTTTCCCGATCCATCAATACCTTCGAAAACAATGACTTTATTATACATCGCCCCATATCAAATAATTTATAGAGTGAATTATTCTAGAGAAAATGTTGACTCTTTTAACTTTTTCAACCGCATAAACTGGGTACTCATCAATTAAATCCCCTTTGTAAGAAATCTTTAATAAGCCAATTTCCTGGTCTTTTTTAATAGGTGCTTTAATAGGACCATTATATTCAACAATTGCTGACAAGAATTTTTTCCTGGCTTTTGGAAAAGTTTTATAGATATCTTCTTTTACATAACCACCAACAATATCTTTTTTTCCAAGCCAAACATCTAAGTCAATAAAATTCTCATCTTTTTTTGCAATTTCGACTGTATCAAAATTTGTCAAGCCCCAAGTTAATAATCTGGTCGATTGTCTAGATCTTTCATTTTTAGTTTCAAATCCGCTACCTACAGCAATAAGTCTTCTTTCTCCTCTTTGTACTGAGCTTGCTAAAGAATATTTTTCAACTGCTAAATAACCAGTTTTAATTCCATCAGCTCCTAAATTTTTATAAAGAAGAGGATTTCTATTACCTTGTGTAATTGGATCTCCACCAGTTCTATCCCATGTAAATTCTTTCTCCTTAAAATATTCATAATAAACAGGATAATTTTTGATAAGATAGTTAGACATTATTAAAATATCCTTAACTGTAGAATAATTATCAGGATCATTAATGCCTGAAGAATTTGAAAAATTTGTGTTGATCATTCCGATTTCAGATGCTTTAGCATTCATTAATATTGCAAATTCCTCCTCGCTGCCCGCAACACCCTCAGCTAATGCAACGCAAGCATCGTTACCTGATGCAACAATTATTCCTTTTAATAAATTTTCTACACTTACTTCGTCTCCTACCATAATAAACATAGATGAATATCCAGATTGAGATAGTCTCCAAGCGTTTTCAGATACCATAACCTTATCATCGAGAGAAAGATCTCCACTTTTTAATAAATCAAACACCACAATTGATGTCATAATTTTTGTCATTGAGGCCGGATAAATAACGCTATCTACTTCTTTTTCAAAAAGTATTTCCCCAGATAGAAAATCTTGCAAAATAGCAGTTCTAGCATTTATATCAAAGTTTGCCTTAGAGGGCGCAGCTAAAAAAGCAAAAAGTAAATTAAAAATTATAATAAATTTTTTAATCATTTCTAATTAATTCAATATTTTCAAAATTTAAATTATTTATACTATTATAAGCTGATTGTAGAGTATTAATATTAGAATAAGGGCCCAATAATACTTGGTGCTTAGTGTCATTTATTGAAATTACATTGATATTTTTAAGTGTAGTCTCATTTTTGATTCTTTTTTTTAACTCTTTAGCATTTTTTAAAAAATAAAACTCCGTGATTTTTATTGAATAATTAAAAGATCTTCTATCATCTAATTCTTTTGACTTAGGTGTTCCAATTTCATTTATACTTATTGACTTAACTGGAGCTTTATTAGCAACTTTTTTTTCTTCATCAAACGTTTTTGATTTTTTGGCAATAAATGTTTTATTTTCTCTAATTTTACTAATTTCAACATATGGTTCTTTAAGTGAGATATCGAGTTCATTAAAAATTCTTTTTGAAAAAATTGAATTATAAAAAAAGAGATTTTTATTTTTTGTTTTTACTATCGCATTTGTGCTTTTGTTATTTAAAAGATTTATAATTCTCACTTTTGTTCCTTTTGACAAAGTATTATGTACTATCTCAAGGCTCCTATCATCAAGGGGTTTCCTTAGTAATTTTTTTTCAATTAAAGATTCATCGTACAAAAGAACAAAACCTCTATTTGAAAATATATTTTCACTATATTGAGTACTTTGAACTGTACAACTTGTCAAAAAAAGCAAAATCAACAATAAATTTTTATAATTCATCTTTAAATTTTTCCTTCAAAGTGCAAACAGCTAAAGCAAATCTTAATGACCTATTCCACTTTAAAATTTTTTCATAATTAGAGAAAACAATATAGGCTGGATTAAGAGTTTGACTTCCAGGAATAATATCTACATCTGGTGTAATTATAGCGACTTTTTCTTTATCATTTACAATGTCAGATAGATCATTCTTAATAAATTTTTTGTAAAATCTAAAATTTTTTTTATGTTTGATATTTCTGGCTGATGAATTTAAAAATTTAGAAGGAATATTATCCTTTAATTCAACACGATAAAAACAATGGTTGTTCTTTTTCCAACCTATTTTTTTCATATAATTAGCTGCAGAGGCAAATGAGTCTTCAACATTTTTAAGCTCAATTACACTATTTTGATTATAATCAATTGCATAATTGGAAATCGTTGATGGCATAAACTGAAAATTTCCGAATGCACCAGCCCAAGATCCATATAAGATATCTTTATTGATTTTTTTATTATCAATTAATCTTAATGCTGTAATTAGTTCTTTAGAAAAAAATTCACTTCTTCTCTTATCATAGCTTAAAGTTGCAAGGGATGATATTATATCCATTTTACCAAGATAAGTACCAAAGTTTGTCTCAATACCCATTAGAGCAAGTAAAAGTTCTTTTTCTACTAAAAATTCTTGATCAACCTTTTCTATAAGTTTAGAATTCTTTTTATATATTCTTTTCCCCTTAACTACCTTTTTTTTATTTGATCTCTTCCCAACATAAGTTTTGGTATCTTCATAAAACTCAGGCTGGTATCTATCGTATTCAATGACCTTGGGTAAAAAAATTGCTTTATCCATTACAAGATCAACTGTTTCTTTGCTTACTCCAGATTTAACAGCTCTGATCTTGAAGTTGTTCAACCATTGGTCAAATGATTCATCTGCAACAACGGTTTTAAAATTTATAAGAGAGATTAGTATTAAAAGAATGAGGTTAGTATTTTTCATATAAATCTTTTAAATAAATTATTACAGCAATCCATATAATAGTAAAACTAAAGAATTTTTCATAAGAAAAAAGCTCATTATAGTAAAAATAACCCAAAAGGAACTGAAGAGTCGGTGTAATATAGAATATCATTCCACTAGGCCCTAAACCAGAAAGTTCAACTCCTCTAACATAAAGAAATAAAGGAATTACTGTCATTGGTCCTGCTAATAAAAGCATAAACATTAAATTTAAATTTTCTAAAGAAAAATCGTTTTGACCATTTTTAAAAATAAAATAGAAAACAATTAAAGACATGGGCAGTATGTACAAACTCTCTATTAATAGACCAATGTCTGTATCGACATTTATTAATTTTCTTAGTACATTATAAAAAGCCCACGAGAAAGCCACTATAAGACCAACCCAAGGAACATCATTAAAATTTCTGAGTAGTATTAAAATAGCAATACAAACAAGAAAAATAGATATTTTACTTTTAAAACTTATTTTTTCTCTAAAAAAAAAATTTCCACATAAAACACTTACAATTGGCATTATAAAATATCCAAAAGATGCATCAATGATTTGGTCATTTGATACAGCGTAGATCCAAACTGCCCAATTAATAAATATTAATAATCCAGAGAAAAAAAGTACTAAAAGATTTTTTTTATTTTTTAAAATTTTGAAAAAAATATTCCATTTTGAAAAAAATTGAGTAGTTATAATAAGCATGACTGCAGTCCAAATACATCTATGGATTACTAGTTCTATATAACCAATAAAAGAAAAATAACTAAAATAGATTACTCCAATAGCACCCCACCAAAACGATCCTAAGCTACTACATAAAATTCCTTTATTAAATTCTTTTAAGTTCATAAAAAAGGAAATTTATATTCCATTATTGATGAAATAACCCCATTTAATTCTTGAATTTTAATATTATACTTATAAAAACTAGCTCACGGAGAGATGGCTGAGCGGTTGAAAGCACCGGTCTTGAAAACCGGCAAAGGGGCAACTCTTTCCTGGGTTCGAATCCCAGTCTCTCCGCCACTACGTAAATTTTTGAAATTTATCAATAATGTGTAAAATTTTTTCATCTTTATAATCGATTAATGATTCTTTCTTTTTAATAGAAATCAGTGTTTCATCATCCATATCAACAAATGAGTCTAGAGTTTTTAGAAAATTCTCATCCAAATCGTTAATTAACGATTTTACAAAAGCTGTCATCAGTATATCCATTTCTTTTGTTCCTCTATAGGAAGCCCTGTATATAATTTTATTTTTAAGATCTTCTTTATTAAGAGTCATGATATTATAACTAAACTATGTCTTCATATGAATATTTACTGTCCGATATAAGTACCATAAAAGGTATAGGAACTAAAATAGGAAAATTATTTCGAAAAAAGAATATTAACACAATATTTGATCTTCTGTGGAATTTGCCTAGAGATTTTGTGGATAGATCAAATGTTTATCCAATTAATGAATTGCAAGTAGGAAAAATACAAACCGTAACGGTTGTTGTAAAAAAATATAACTTTCCACGTATCAGAAACTTGCCTAACAAAGTAATATGTGAAGATGAAACTGGAAAGCTAGATTGCGTCTTTTTTAATAGTTATGAGGGATATATTAGAAAAATACTGCCGCTAAACGCAAAAGTAACTATCAGTGGTAAGATTGGTTATTATAATAAGAAATATCAAATTACAAACCCTACTCATTTATCTGAGAATCCTAATTCTGTTAAAAAAATTGATAAAAATTATAGTTTAACTGAAGGCCTTAATAACAAACTTTACAACAAAATCGTTCAAGAAGTACTAAAAAATATACCAAGTTTAGATGAATGGCTAGATAAAGAAATTCTAAAAAAATTTAATAATATTTCTTGGAAAAAAGCGGTATTAGAACTTCATAATCCAAATAATATTAACAAAAAGGGGAATTTTTTAGAAAGATTAATTTTTGATG
>CACESO010000016.1 GCA_902562205.1 uncultured Pelagibacteraceae bacterium
AGTTAAAAATGCTCCAAAAGTTGACTATAAAAATATTAAATTATTAAAAAGGTTTGTTTCAGAAAATGGTAAAATTCTTCCTTCAAGAATTACAAATGTTTCTCAGAAAAAACAAAGGGAGCTATCATTATCAATTAAGAGGGCCAGAAACTTAGCATTAATCTAAATTATGAAAGTTATATTGTTAGAAAATTTAGCTAAAATTGGATCTATTGGGGAAATAATAGATGTTAAAAGAGGTTTTGCTAGAAATTATCTTATTTCAAATAAAAAGGCTTTGTACGCCTCAAAGGAAAATATTAAAGAAGTCGAAAAAATAAAGACTGAGCTTAATAAGAAAGATCAGGAAAAGAAAAAAATGCTAAACAGATATACGAAACCTTAAAGAATAAAACTTATGAGGTAAAAAAACTTACTACAGAAAATAAAGATCTTTATGGATCGATTAAGCCTACTGAGATTTCTAAGATTATAAATGAATTAGATAAAATTGATGTAAAACCTTCACTAATACAACCTTTAAATGAAATTAAATCTTTAGGTACTTTTAAAGTGAAAATTAATCTTCATTCTGAGGTACAGGCAGAAATAAAAATAAAAGTTATTTCTGAGGATAGCATCAAATAATTTATACATTTTTTTCCCCATAGTATAATTAAACTGTCTTTTATCTTGCAAAAATGTACAATTAGGAGTGAACAAAAGTTTAAATCTCATTCAAAACAACTTCAAAGAACTTCCAAATAATATTGAGGCTGAACAATCGGTTATAGGGTCTATCTTAACCCAAAATGAAATTTTTGATGAAATCACTGGTATTATATCTGATAAAAATTTTTTTGATCCACTTCATCAGAAAATATTTGGGTCTATTCAAAATTTAATTTACAAAGGACTATTAGCAAATCCTATAACTCTTAAAAATTATTTTGAGAACGAAAATGATGATTTAAACGTACCTGAATATTTAATCAAAATAACAAAATTTTCTACATCATCCAGACAAGCTATAGAATATTCAAAAATTATTTATGATATGTTCGTACGAAGAGAGCTTATTAAAATTTCTGAAAACATTATTGATACAGCAAAACTTAAAGATATAAACATAAATGGAAAATCTATAATAGAGAACTCAGAAAAAATACTTTACGATCTTGCTGAAAAAGGCTCTTTTAATTCTAATATAATTAAATTTGATGAAGCTGTAAGACAAACAATCGATATGGCCTCTAGCGCATATAAAAATGAAGAAGGGATTGTGGGTGTCCCTACAGGCTTACGGGATCTCGATGACCGATTAGGTGGTTTACATAAATCTGATTTAGTAATTATTGCTGGAAGACCTGCTATGGGTAAAACTGCTTTAGCAACTAATATTGCTTTTAACGCTGCAACGAATATTCAAAAAACAAATAAAAAGTCTTGTGTAGCGTTTTTTTCTCTTGAAATGTCTTCTGAACAATTATCGACAAGAATTTTAGCTGAGCAATCAAGAATTAAATCAAATGATATTAGAAGAGGAAAAATATCTGAAGAGCAATTTGAGCAATTTTTAGAAACATCAAAAAATATTTCAGAATTGCCACTTTACATAGATGAAACACCAGCAATCACCATTGCAGCGCTATCTAATAGAGCTAGAAGAATTAAAAGACTTTACGGTTTAGACATGGTTGTAGTTGATTATATTCAATTAATGAGAGCCTCAAATTTTAAAGAAGGACGAGTTCAAGAGATTTCTGAAATTACACAAGGACTTAAAGCACTTGCAAAAGAACTTGCAGTGCCTGTTCTGGCTCTATCACAATTATCAAGAGCAGTTGAAACAAGAGATGATAAAAAACCTTTATTATCTGATTTAAGAGAGTCTGGATCTATTGAACAAGATGCAGACGTTGTAATGTTTGTCTACAGAGAGGGTTACTATCTAAAAAATAAAGAGCCTAGACCAGCCACAGTCGAACATGCAGAATGGCAGGCCAAAATGAATGAAATTTCGCATTTAGCAGAATTAATAATTGGTAAACAAAGACATGGTCCTACCGGCAAAATCATATTAGAATTTGAGGAAATGTTTACCAAATTTAATGATGCTACAAATAATTAAATATAAGATATATATTTAGTAATGTTTACAAATATATACCAATCATTAGTTTTAAAAAATCCGCGTATAGTTTTTTTAATATTAATTTTAGTTACCTCTTTTTTTTTGATTAATACTAAAGATTTTAGACTGGATGCATCGTCAGAAACTTTACTTATAGAAGGAGATCCAGATTTAGAATATCTTAAAGAGATTAATCAAAGATATAAATCTAAGGATTTTTTAGTACTTACCTTTACACCAAAAGAAGCTTTAACTTCTGAGAGCTCAATTAACAATATCCTAAGTTTAAAATACAAAATACAGAGTCTGGATTGGGTTCATAGTGTCGTTACAATATTAGATGTACCTTTGCTTGAAAGTTCTGATGAACCACTTATGGATCGTATTAAAAATTTTAGAACTTTGAAAGACGAAAATATAGATAAAGACCGAGCATTTAATGAAATTTTAAATAGTCCAGTTTTTAAAAATCTGGTGATAAGCGAAGATGCAACGACCACAGGTATTATAGTTAATTTAAAAAGAAAAAAAGTTTTAGAGTCATCTGCATTTGATAATGAAAAAGAATTTGAGGAATACAAAGATAAACTAAAATCTGAAAACCATGAAAATATTAAAGAAATAAGAGAAGTAATTGACTCTTTTAAAGAAATTGGAAGAATTCATTTAGGAGGCATACCGATGATTGCTGATGACATGATGACATTTATTAAAAAGGATATAATTGTCTTTGGTATCGGTGTTTTTGCTTTTATTATAGTTACTCTATGGTTTGTTTTTAGAAAAGTTCTTTGGATTATAATTCCAATCTCCAGTTGTTTTTTTGCAGTAATAATAATGATTGGATTTTTGGGTTTAATGAACTGGAAAGTGACTGTTATATCATCAAATTTTATAGCTATGATGTTGATACTCACAATGGCTATGAACATTCACATAAGCACAAGATATATTCAGCTAACTAAAGCTCATTCAGATCAAAATAATTACGAAATTTTAAAAATCGCAACATCTAAAATGGTTTGGCCCATACTTTATACAGTACTAACAACAATTTGTGCTTTCCTATCTTTGATTTTTAGTGGCATTAAACCGATTATTGATTTCGGATGGATGATGACTTTTGGATTGATAACTTCATTTTTAATTACGTTCACATTACTTCCTGCTTTGCTTGGAATTTTTTATTCAAAAGAGATAAATATTCATGAAAAATCTTTATCTTTTTTAACTAATCCACTTTCTAAGCTTTCAATAGAAAAAACAAATTTAGTATTTATCATCTCAATTTTTTTTATAATTTTTAGTATTTTTGGGATATCAAAATTAAAAGTTGAAAATAGTTTCATTAATTATTTCAGTAAAGATACTGAAATCTATCAAGGTATGAAGTTAATTGATGAAAAACTTGGTGGCACAACACCTTTAGAAATTATTTTGAGGTTTTCTGGAAAAAATAATGACGAAACCATTGAAGATGATGATGAGTTCAAAGACTGGGATGAGGAAGATGGTGATGAAAGTAAATATTGGTTTACAAAAGACAAGATCGACAAAATAAATAAGGTACATAATTATTTAGAAAACACAGAACATGTCGGTAAGGTTCTATCTTTTTCGTCAATCATTCAAGTAGCAACAAAATTAAACAACAATAAAGAATTGGGTACTCTAGAAATGGGAGTTTTATACAGTAAAATCCCTGAAACCGTTAAAAATGAAATCATAGATCCTTACATTTCAATTAAAGATGATGAGGCAAGAATAAGTTTAAGAATAAAAGATTCTTCCAAAGATTTGAGAAGAAATGATTTAATTAAGAAAATTAATTTTGATATGCAGAATAAAATTGGTTTAACTAAAGAGGAATTCAAACTCGGTGGTGTTTTAATTTTATTTAATAATCTTTTACAAAGTTTATTTAAATCTCAAATATTAACTTTGGGCCTCGTCATGTGTGGTATAATGGCAATGTTCTTGGTTTTATTTAGAAATTTAAAAATTTCTTTAATTGGTGTTATTCCAAATTTCATTGCTGCATTTTCAATTTTAGGCTTAATAGGAATTTTGGGTATCCCACTTGATATGATGACAATAACTATAGCCGCTATAACGATAGGCATCGCTGTTGATAACAGCATTCACTATATCTACCGTTTCCAAGAGGAATATGAAAAAAATAATAATTATGAGGAATCAATACGATTATGCCACTCTACTGTGGGCGTAGCAATTTTAAACACATCAATTACTATTATCTTTGGTTTTTCAATACTTGTTCTTTCAAATTTCATTCCTACAATTTATTTTGGTGTTTTTACTGGGATTGCAATGTTCTTAGCAATGATACTAGTACTTACTTTATTGCCTAGTTTAATTTTATACATACGGCCATTTGAAAAAAGATTAAATGCTTGATCAGTTTTTGATTTTTTTTGATAAATTTCAATTGTTTGACCTTATATATCTTGCCTTAACGATATTATCTTTAATCAAATGTTCCTCAAAAGGTTTTGTTTTAAGTGTTTTGTCAGCTAGTAAGTGGTTGTTTTCATACGTTGTTGCTCTTTACTTATTTCCAAAAGCCAAACCTTTTGTAGAGGGAATTTTGGATAACGAATATGTTTTAGATATTGTGCTTGGTTTAAGCATTTTTATAATTGTTTTATTTATTGTGTTAATGGTTAATAAAGGAATCAGTAAAGCAGTAAGTTATTCAGGAATTGGTACTTTAGATAAAATATTCGGATTCTTTTTTGGATTTTTAAGAGCGTATGTTATTTCAGTATGTATTTTTGCAACAATAGACATCATATATAATCATAATAAGTGGCCAATAAATCTTGACCAATCAATAAGCTTTCCTTATGTTCTCAAAGGAAGCAATTATTTAATAAAAGAATTCCCAAATGAAGAAAATTATCAAGATACTAAAGAGAAAGTTCAAGAACTTTAATCCAAAACTAAAAGAAGAATGTGGTGTCTTTGGTATAAGCGACAACCAAGATGCTTCAACACTTTCTACGCTTGGTTTACATGCTTTACAACATAGGGGACAAGAGGGTTGCGGAGTTGTTACCTTTGATGGAAAGAAATATCATTCAGAAAAGAGGTTTGGATTAGTCGGTGATAATTTTAATAAAGAAGAAGTTTTAAAATCTCTACCAGGTAGTTTTGCTATTGCTCATAATAGATACAGTACTACTGGAGGAACTACACTAAGAAATATTCAACCTTTTTACGCAGATACTAATACTGGGGGAATAGGAGTAGCTCATAACGGTAATCTTACAAATGCAATAACACTTAGAAAAAAATTAGTTGAAGATGGAGCAATTTTTTATACTACATCTGATACTGAAACAATTGTCCAATTAATTGCAAGGTCAAAGAGAGGAAAAGTTATAGATAAAATTATTGATGCTTTATTTCAAATACAAGGGGGTTATGCTCTTGTATTATTAGCAAGAGATTTGCTTATTGGAGTAAGAGATCCTTTTGGGATAAGACCTTTAGTAATAGGAAAACTTAAAGACTCTTATGTTTTTGCTTCCGAAACCTGTGCTTTAGATATCATAGGAGCTAAGTATGTCAGAGATGTAGAAAATGGTGAAATTGTTTATGTTGAAAATAAAAAACTTATTAGTTTAAAACCATTTCCATTAAAAAAAATTAGACCATGTGTTTTTGAGTATATCTATTTTTCAAGACCAGATAGTATTTTAAATGGAAAATGTGCTTATGAGTATAGAAAAAATTTTGGTGTAGAGCTTGCGAAGGAAACCAGTATTGATGCTGATTTAGTAGTTCCTGTCCCAGACTCAGGGAATGCTGCAGCTATCGGTTATAGCCAACATGAAAAAATTAATTTTGATCTCGGTTTAATAAGAAATCATTATGTGGGAAGAACTTTTATTGAACCAGCTCAAAAGATAAGAAGTCTTGGAGTTAGATTAAAGTTAAATGCGAATAAATCTACAATCAAAAACAAAAAAATTGTCTTGGTTGATGACTCTTTGGTAAGAGGTACTACGTCTCATAAAATAGTAAAGATGCTATATGATTTTGGAGCAAAGGAAGTGCATGTAAGAATTGCATCACCTGAAATTAGATTCCCAGACTTTTACGGTGTTGACACACCCACAAAAAAAGAGCTTTTAGCAGCTAACAAAACTAATGAAGAGATTTGCAAATATATAGATGCAAAATCCCTTAAATTTTTAAGTGTTGATGGTTTGTATAGAGCAATGGGTTATGAGAAAAGAAATTCCACATACCCGCAGTTAACCGATCACTATTTTACAGGTGATTATCCTGTAAAATTGATTGATGACTTAGGTGATAATAAAGTGACACAGTTGTCTTTATTAAGTACAAAGTCTAATAATTAAATATGAAAAAAGTAAATTTTACAGAAATGAAAAACGGTTCCAAAGAGGACTATCTTTTTTTAGATAAATTAGAAAAAGAATATGTTGGTGAGACAGCTGACAGAATACTTAATTTTTTGTCCAGAATGACAACGACTTTAGAAGGTTATAAAATCACGAGATTAGAGCATTCCTTGCAGAGTGCTACGAGAGCTTTTAGAAATAATGAAAGTGAAGAAATGGTTGTTGCATGTTTGCTGCATGATATTGGAGATGAATTAGCTCCTTTAAACCACTCAGAGTATGCGGCATCAGTATTAAAGCCTTATGTATCTGAAAAAACTCATTGGATAATTGAAAAACATGGTGAATTTCAAATGTATTATTATGCGCATCATCTTGGAGCTGACAGATTTAAAAGAGAAAAATATAAAGATCACAAGTATTATCAAGATACAATAAATTTTTGTGAAAAATATGATCAATGTTCTTTTGATCCAGAATACAAAAGTATGAGTTTAGAGGAATTTGCACCGATGGTGAAAAGAATATTTGCTAGAAAACCATATTCTTCACTTTAAAAAACTTTGTTTTCAAAAAAAATGTTTGTCAAAAAAAAAGAAATTATTGAATATTTTAAGTCTGGAATAAAAAATACTAGAAATTTTAAGATTGGTGTAGAGCATGAAAAGTTTTTATTCAATAAAAATAACAACAAAAGAATTGACTATTTAAAGATCAAAGAAATGTTTTCAGCTCTAATGGAATTTGGGTGGAATCCTGTTTTTGAGAAAGAAAATATTGTCGCTTTAAATAAAGGTGGAAGAAATATTACTTTAGAACCAGGGAATCAAATTGAGTTATCTGGTGATAAGTTAAATAATATGCATGAAGCATGCGCAGAGTCACAAAATTATTTATTTGAACTCAAACAAGTAACAAAAAAATTAAATATGAACATAGTTAGCGCAGGATTTGATCCTATATCAAAATTAAAAGAAATTCCCAATAATCCAAAACAAAGATATAAACTAATGACACAAGATATGCCTTTAGGTGGCGAGTTAAGTTTAGATATGATGTATCGAACATGTGGAACTCAACTTAATATAGATTTTAATTCTGAGGAAGATTTTGTTAAAAAGTTTAAGATAGTTAATTCTATAGTCCCTATTGCAATCTCTCTGTTTGCCAATTCTTCAATTGTTGAAAAAAAAAATAGCAATTATTTATCTTATAGATCTAAAGTTTGGCAAAGTACTTCAAGAGCTGGATTACCCAAATTATTTTTAGAAAATTTAAATTTCGAAAAGTATGCAGATTTTGTAATAAATTTTCCAATATTATTTTTAAAACATAATGGTCAGTATATTTCCGGTAGAAAATATATTTTTAAAGATTTTATGGAAGGAGAAATCGATGAGATTGACAATAGACTTCCAACGCAAGAAGATTTAGCAATTCATTTGAGTACAATTTTCACTGAGAATAGACTTAAAAAATATATTGAAATAAGATCTATGGACTCATGTGGCTGGGAATGTTTGTGTGCAGGACCCGCTTTTAACATAGGTATGCTTTACGGAAATTTAGATGAAGTTCACGAATTAGTTTCCAAATGGGATAAGGACAAAATAATTAACGCTTATTTGGAGGCTCCAAAAAAAGGGTTTAATACACAATTAATGGGTAAAGATCTATACTATTGGTCTTCCATCTTACTTAATTTGTCGAGAAAAGGTTTAGAAAATAGAGATATTTTAAATAAAAAGGGAAATAACGAAACAGTTTTTTTAAACCACTTACAAAAAGTAATTGATAATAAAATAACAAACGCAGACCATATGATTAGTAAATTTTCAA
>CACESO010000017.1 GCA_902562205.1 uncultured Pelagibacteraceae bacterium
TGAGACCTATGCCCGTTTTAACTGCTTGCTTGATACAAAATTCATTTATTACTGGTAGCATTCCAGGAAATGCAGCATCTACCAAACTTACTTGGGTATTTGGTTCAGCACCAAAGTTTGTAGGAGAATCAGAAAATAGTTTCGATTTTGAAAGAACTTGAGCATGAACTTCTAAACCAATTATAACTTCGTATTCTGAGTTACCTCTCTTTATTAAATATTCTTTATTTTTACTCATTTAATCCACCAATCCTGCAAATTGTTTTTAAAACTTAATTCTTTTTCCATTGAATATGAAATATCTAATAAGTTCTGCTCTTCAAATGCCTTGCCTATTAGTTGTAAGCCTAAAGGATAATTATTTTTATCTTTACCTGCTGGAATAGATATAGCTGGCAATCCTGACAAATTGACTGGTACTGTAAAGATATCATTCAGATACATTGATACAGGATCATCTGTTTTGTCACCAATCTTGAAGGCTGAACTAGGTGTGGAAGGAGTCAAAATTGCATCTACAGATTTATAAGCTTCATCAAAATCATTTTTGATTAATCTTCTAATTTTTTGTGCTTTTAAATAATAAGCATCATAATAACCAGATGACAAAACATATGTTCCAATCATTATTCTTCTTTTTACTTCATCACCAAAACCCTCTGATCTTGTGTTTTCATACATACTGATCAAATTTTCTCCCTCAGAACGATATCCGTACTTTACTCCATCATACCTAGCTAGGTTAGAAGATGCTTCAGCTGGTGCAACTATATAATAAGCAGGCAATGCGTACTTAGTGTGAGGTAAAGATATATCAATAATTTTTGCTCCTAATTTTTTTAATAAAGTAATTCCATCTTGCCACAAATTTTCAATCTCCTTAGGCATTCCATCGACTCTGTATTCTTTTGGAATACCAATTTTTTTTCCTTTAATATTGCAACTTAAAGATTTGAAATAATCACCTCTCTTAAAATTTACTGAAGTTGAATCTTTTGTATCGTACTTACTTATAATATCTAATATTAATGCTGAGTCTGACACATCCTGGGTCATTGGTCCTGCTTGATCTAATGAAGAAGCAAATGCAACAATACCATATCGAGAACAACTGCCATATGTTGGTTTCAAACCCACGGTGCCAGTAAAAGATGCTGGTTGTCTTATAGAACCTCCAGTATCAGTTCCAATAGTTGCTGGTGTCAATTTCGCTGCAAGCGCTGAAGCTGATCCACCTGATGACCCGCCTGGCACAACTTTTTTACCAACTGGACTTTCAACATTTCCGAAGAAACTAGTTTCATTTGATGAACCCATTGCAAATTCATCACAATTAAGTTTTCCAAGTAAAATAGCCCCTTCATCCCATAAATGCTGGGTTACAGTGGACTCGTAACTAGGAATAAAATTTGAAAGTATTTTACTTCCAGCTGTTGTCTTTAGATTATTGGTACAAAAAAGATCTTTAACTGCAAGAGGTACTCCAGGGAGTTTGTAATCAAAGTTTCCTTTTTCGTCAAATTTTTTAGCTTTTTCAATTGCATTTTCAAAATCGGTAGTGATGTATGTATTCAAATCTTTCGATTTTTCAGCTCTAGCAATATATGCTTTTGTAATTTCTTGAGAAGATAATTCTTTATTTTTAATTTTATCAATTAAAGTTGATAAAGTAAGATTTATTATATCACTCATTCTACAACCTTTGGTACGACAAAAAAATCTTTATTTTCGTCTGGTGAATTTTTTAAGATTTGTTCTCTTATATTTTTTGTTTTGACCTCATCGCCTCTTAATTTCAACGATGTTTCTGCAATTGATGTCAGTGGGTCAACTTTTTTAGTATCGACTTTATTTAACGCTTCGATAAATTCAAAAATAGAATTTAGATCTTTTTCAAGTTCTTTTGCTTTTTTATCATCTATGGAAATTCTTGATAATTTTGCTATATGTTTAATTGTTTTAAGATCTATGCTCATATGATAATTAAATTTAAAGGAAAAATATCATTATATAAGAAAAAAACAATATGATCACTTTAAAGGAACTCAAGTCTAAAATTGATAAAAACGCAAGGTTAATTGGTTTAGATCTTGGAAAAAAGAGAATTGGTGTTTCAATTTGTGATCATAAACGAACTATAGCGACTCCTTTTAAAACTATAGAATATGTTGATCATGAAAATTTTATTGCTGAACTATTAGAAATAATTGATCAAGAAAATATAAAGGCTATTGTTGTAGGAAATCCATTGAATATGGATGGAAGCAAAGGCCCCTCTTCTCAATCAGCTTTAGATAAAGCTAAGATAATTGAGAGTAAAACAAATACACCTGTGGCTTTATGGGATGAGAGATTATCAACTGTCGGTGCCTTTAAGATATCAAGTCAATTAGACATTAATGTATCTAAAAGAGTTCAAAAAATAGATGAAAATGCAGCAACGTTTATATTGCAGGGAGCGATTGAATTCTTAAATAATTAAGCTTGCAATATCAATGCTTTAAAGCTATAGAGTTGGTTTTAATGGCTATAAACAATAACGCTATTAAAATTTCTCAAAAACACCTACTAGGTATCCAAGACCTTTCTATTTCAGATGTAAAACTTATCTTAGATGAAGCAAAGAAATTTATTTCACTTAATAAAAGTAAAAACAAAAAGTTAGATATTCTTAGAGGAAAAACTCAAATAAATCTTTTTTTTGAACCTTCGACGAGAACTCAAAGTTCTTTTGAACTAGCTGGAAAGAGACTTGGTGCAGATGTGATGTCGATGAATATAACTAATTCTGCTATTAAAAAAGGTGAAACATTAATCGACACTGCAATGACACTAAATGCAATGCATCCAGATATAATTGTAGTAAGACATCAAGATAGTGGTGCGTCAAATCTTCTTTCACAGAAAGTAAATTGTTCAGTTTTAAATGCTGGTGATGGTAGACGTGAACATCCAACACAAGCTTTACTTGATGCGCTTACAATAATCGAAAAAAAGAAAAAAATCGAAGGTTTGCGAATTGCTATTTGTGGAGACATTTTACACTCAAGAGTAGCTAGATCAAATATTTTTTTATTAAACATGTTAGGTGCTGAGGTAAATATAGTTGCCCCAACAAATCTCATGCCAAAAGATATTGAAAAATTTGGAGTTAAAACATTTTCAAATATGAAAGAAGGTGTGAAAGATTGTGATATAGTTATGATGTTAAGGTTACAAAATGAGAGGATGAGTAGTTCGTTTTTGTCATCAAATAGAGAGTATTATGAGTATTATGGCTTAACTCCTGACAAACTAGAAAAAGCAAAGAAAGATGCAATAATTATGCATCCTGGACCAATGAATAGAGGTATTGAAATTGATACAAAACTTGCTGACGATATAAATAAAAGTGTAATCAAAGAACAGGTTGAGTTAGGTGTTGCTGTAAGAATGGCCTGTTTAAAAATTTTTTGTGAAAAATGAAGAAACAATATTTTCTAAATGCAAACATAGTTGATCCAGCAAATTCTATAGAAGAATTTGGGGGGTTAATTATTAATGAGAATGGAAAAATAGAGGCAATAGGAAAAAAAGTAAATAAAAATAATATTCCCTCACGTGAAAAATTCATAGATCTCAAAGAAAAATATATATTTCCCGGCTTAATCGATATGAGGGTTTTTGTTGGGGAGCCAGGCTTTGAGTATAAAGAGAATTTTAAAACATTAAGTAATGCCGCACTAGCAGGTGGGGTCACATCTGTTGTCACAATGCCAAATACTTCACCTGTTATTGATAACGTTTCCATGGTTGATTTTTTAAAAAGGAGAGGACGAGATAAATCAAAAATAAATATATATCCAACTGCTACCTTAACTAAAAATCTTGAAGGTAATAATATGAATGAGTTCGGCCTTTTACAAAAAAAAGGAATAATTGGTTTCACAGATGGAATAAAAACAATTCAAAACACAAGAGTAATGTCTAGAATAATGAAATCTGCTTACGATTTGAACTCTTTAATCATACAACATGCTGAAGATTTCGAATTAGCAAAAAACGGTCAGGTTAATGATGGGATTATCGCTACTAAATTGGGTCTACACGGAATACCAGATTATGCAGAGAAAATAATTATTGAAAGAGACTTAAGTTTACTTCAGGATTATAATTGCAGATATCATATTTCACAAATATCTTCAGCAAAATCTTTGGAAGTAATCAAACGTAGTAAAGATAACGTAAATTTTACAACTGGAGTTTCTATTAACAATTTATCACTCAATGAAAATGATATTGGAGATTTTAGAACTTTTTTAAAACTTTCTCCACCACTTCGAACAGAGGATGATAGGCTTTCATTAATAAAAGGTATTAATCAAGATTTAATTGAAGTCATAGTTTCAGATCACAAACCTGAAGATGAAGAGTCAAAAAGATTAACGTTCTCACAAGCTGCAACTGGAGCATCAGGTATAGAAACTTTATTATCTCTTGCGTTAGAGTTATTTCACAATGAGTCTTTAAAACTATCTAAAATAATTAAGTGTTTAACAAGTAGTCCTGCAAAAATATTAAAGATAGATAAGGGAAGTTTATCTATAGGAAATGATGCTGACTTTTGTATAGTCGATTTATTTAAACCTTGGATAGTAAAAAAAGAAAATATGATCAGTAAATCTAAAAATACATGCATCGAGGATAAAAAACTTCAAGGTAAAGTGCTTAATACATATATTAAAGGAGTAGAACTATATAAATGTTAAATTTTGAATTATTTTTAATTATACTAGTAAGTTATTTATTTGGATCCATACCCTTTGGATTACTTTTAACTAAAATTTTTTTAAAAAAGGATATCCGTGAAATAGGATCTGGTAATATTGGTGCAACAAATGTATTAAGAGCTGGTAACAAAATTTTAGGTTACTCAACTTTAGTTCTCGATATATTAAAAGCTGTTCTTCCAATTTTATATATAAAATTTTTCATGAACGATTATTTATATATATCTGCATTGTCAATTTTTATAGGTCACGTCTTCCCTATTTGGTTAAAATTTAAAGGTGGTAAAGGTGTTGCATCTTATCTTGGAATTCTTTTTTGCTTAGATATTGTTACTGCTTTAATCTTTGGAGTCGTTTGGATTTCTGTTTTTATACTCTTTAAATTTTCATCATTAAGCTCTTTGCTTGCAAGTTTAACAATTCCAATTTTTCACTTTTTTTATAATTCTAATTCTGACTACTATTTTTACTTTATGATGTTCATTTTGATTTTTTTCACTCATAGAGAAAATATAAAACGCTTGAGAAATAATACAGAATCTAAATCAAAAATTTATTAATTTGACTATCAATCTTATTTGTGATTTTTTGTTTACATGAATCTAGTAATTGTTGAAAGTCCCGCTAAAGCAAAAACAATAAATAAATATCTAGGAAATGATTATACTGTCCTTGCTAGCTATGGACATATTAGAGATCTTCCCTCTAAGAATGGCTCAGTAGATCCCGAAAATGAATTTAAGATGATTTGGGAAATTGATAGTTTTTCTAAAAAATATTTAAAAGAAATTTCTGATGTAGCAAAAGATTCTAAAAAAATAATACTTGCTACAGACCCTGACAGAGAAGGTGAAGCAATTGCATGGCATGTTAAAGAATTTTTAAATGAAAAAAAATTACTTAAGGACAAAAAAATTGAAAGAGTTGTTTTTAATGAAATAACTAAAAAGGCAGTCACTAATGGAATAGAAAATCCAAGAGAAATAGAATCTGATCTTGTAAATGCTTACATGGCAAGACGTGCCTTGGATTATTTAGTGGGCTTTAATATTTCTCCCATACTTTGGACTAAACTCCCAGGATCTAAATCAGCGGGTAGAGTACAATCTGTTGCTCTGAGACTTTTAACAGAAAGAGAACATGAAATCGAAATTTTTAAACCTGAGGAATTTTGGTCTTTAAAACTAAATTTTAAAACAAATGATGGAAATTTAATAACATCAAATATTTTTCAAATTAATAATAAAAAAATTGAAAAATTTAGTTTCAAAAATAAAAACGATATTAATCAAGCAATAGAAAAAATAAAAAACGATAAATATAAAATTACAGATATTACATCAAAAATATATTCTAGAAATCCTTCTGGACCTTTTACAACTTCAACATTACAACAGTCAGCTTCAAGTAAGCTTGGTTTTGGTGCCTCAAGAACAATGCAAATTGCTCAAAGGCTGTATCAGGGTATTGAAATTGAAGGTGAAACTAAAGGATTAATCACTTACATGCGAACAGATGGTACCAATATTTCTAAAGAAGCTTTGCCAGTTTTTAGAAACTTTATAAGTGATAACTTTGGTAATGATTATTTACCTGATGAACCAATTAATTATTCGGGTAAAAAAGCAAAAAATGCGCAAGAGGCTCATGAAGCTATAAGACCAACAGAAATAAGCAATACACCTGAAAAAATGAAAAAATATTTAAGCTCAGATCAAAATAAATTATATAACTTGATTTGGTCAAGAGCTCTATCTTCACAAATGACGCCAGCAAAATTTGATAGAAAAACAATTATTATTGAATCAAATAATAATGAACATATCTTTAAGTCATCAGGTTCAACGATAGTGTTTGATGGTTTCATGAAGGTAATTAATTTAGATGATGATAACAATGATGAAAATATTTTACCCAAAGTAGAAAAAGGAGAAGTGAATTTATCTGATTTTATTGATGAACAACATTTTACTCAACCACCCCCAAGATATTCTGAGGCTAGTTTAGTTAAAAAATTAGAGGAATTAGGTATTGGTCGTCCTTCTACTTACGCAAGTATTATTTCAGTAATTGCCAATAGAGGTTATGCAGATGTTGTTAATAAAAGATTTTTCCCAACTGATAGAGGAAAACTTTTATCTGCCTTTCTTGCAAAACTTTTTGCAAAATATGTTGATTATGACTTTACTGCAAAATTAGAGGATCAATTAGATGACATAACCTCAGGAAAAGAAAATTGGCTAAGTGTATTAGATCAATTTTGGCAGGATTTTAATAAAAATGTCTCATCTGTAAAAGAGATAAGAACTAGAGAAGTTC
>CACESO010000018.1 GCA_902562205.1 uncultured Pelagibacteraceae bacterium
ATTTTTTCTGAAATTTCATAGAATGATTTGTATGATTGATTTTTCGGAAAATTTTTATTAAAAATATTTTTATCTGAAAACTTTTTTTTCAATGCATTGGAGTCGGTTAAGGCACGAAATTTTATGTAATCTTCTCTAGAATATAAACTTGAAATTTTATAATCCTCGATGTCTTTTGGATTTTCTTTTTTACTTAAATTTTGTAACTCTTCTGAAATAACTTTATATGTTGAGTCTAATGCTTGTTTAAATCTATCTTTAAAGAATTCCTCTTTTTTACTCATTTGGTTGCTTATTAATAACCGCTTCTGGCAAATCGTCACCAAAACACCTTTGATAATATTCAGCAATAATATTTTTCTCTATTTCATCACATTTATTCAAAAAAGTTACTCTAAATGAATATCCGAGATCCTTAAATATAAGGTTATTTTCAGCCCAATGCATGACTGTTCGTGGACTCATTACTGTTGAAATGTCACCAGATACAAACCCCTTTCTAGTGAGGGAGGCGACTTTTATCATATTGGCAATTTCTTCTTTACCTTTAGAATTATTATAAGATTTATTCTTAGCAAGTATTATTTCCATCTCTCTTTCCAAACTTAAATAATTAAGAGATGTAACTATATTCCATCTGTCCATTTGACCTTGGTTTATTTGCTGAGTGCCGTGATATAATCCGGTAGTATCACCCAGTCCAACAGTGTTTGAGGTTGCAAACAATCTAAAGTATTTATGTTGTTTTAAAACTTTATTTTTATCAAGAAGAGTAAAATTACCTTCTGCCTCTAAAACCCTTTGAATTACAAACATAACGTCAGGTCTACCAGCATCGTACTCATCAAAAACTAATGCTATAGGATTCTGTATAGACCAAGGTAAAATACCCTCTTGGAATTCTGTTATTTGTTTCCCATCTTTAATTGTAATCGCATCTTTTCCAATTAAATCAATTCTACTTATATGACTGTCTAAATTCACTCTTATGCAGGGCCAATTTAATCTTGCCGCAACTTGTTCAATGTGAGTAGATTTACCTGTACCATGATATCCTTGAACTAATACCCTCTTATTGAAAGAGAAACCAGACAATATCGCAAGCGTAGTATCTTTATCAAATTTATAGTTTTTATCTATTTCTGGAACATATTCATTTTTTTTTGAGAACGCATCTATCTCAAGATTTGAATCAATTCCAAAAGTTTGCTTCACTGAAATTTTTATATCTGGTACCGTATTTATGTTTTCATTCATTTTTTATAAGACCTTTTTAGTTGTGTATAAGCCAATGTTATTATCTTTAATTTTTCTTCGTATTTCTTATTCCCAGAGTTTTTATCAGGGTGAAATCGTTTGACAAGTTTTTTAAACTTATTTCTTATAATGGTCCATTCTGCGCCTATATTTAAACTCAAAATGTTGAAAGCTTTTATATCATCATCCGAAAAGTTGAATTGTCGCAATTTGGAAGCTCTAATATCGTCATGATTAATTCCGTCTAAATTCTCCTTAAGAGTATTATTCCATAAAATTTTAAAAAAGTTGTCTTGTCCACTAAAATTTTGAGTTGGTTTGTGCCAAGTCATGTCAGATTTAATAAATTCATTAATTTGACTATCTGTCATGTTAGCAAAGTAATTCCAATTTTTGTTAAATTCTTTTATATGTTCTAAACAAAGATACCTAAAATCTTTGCTATTATCTTTTTCAATTGGAGCCTTGTATTCTCCAACTTTATTACAGTTATTCCAGTCGCAAATAATTTTCATTATAGTATAATTATAATACATTTTATGGAAATAAATAAATTAATTGAAGTGGTGAAAGAAAAAATTATGGAAGAAATTACTTTACAAAAAATAAATGTAGAGGACAAATCTTTTTTACATAAGAAACATATAAATAATTCCCCAAACAAATTTCATATCAAAATTACAATTATCTCTGAGGAGCTTAGATCAAAAAAAAAAATTGACTCGACAAAAAGAATTTATAAAATTTTAGAAAATGAATTAAAAAACTATATTCACTCTATTCAATTATCGATAAATTAAATTTTTCAAAAATAATTTGATATTATTTTCTTTAAACGATTTGTTTATAACAGGTTTTGCAATACCTTTTAAGAGAATTAAGTTTATTTTGCTATCTTTATTCTTTTTGTCTTGTTTCATATAAAAAATTATTTTTGATATGTCCTTAGATTTGAAATATTTATTTAAATTATAATAATTTAATTTTTTTAAGTGATCAATAATTTCCTCATAATCGCTCTTTTTTAAAATTTTTTTTTGACGGCCAAACTCAACAGCTGACATAATTCCTAATAAAACAGCTTCACCATGATTTAGTCCTTTGTTATATCCAATTGTTGTCTCATAAGCGTGTGCAAAAGTATGGCCTAGATTAAGAACTTTTCTAATGTTTTTTTCCTTCTCATCTTTTTCAACCACCTCTTTTTTAATTGAACAACTTTTATAAATTGCTGTCTCTAAAAATTTATGATTATGATTTAAAATCTTAATAAAGTTTCTTTTTAAAAATTTGAAAAATACCTTATTGTTTATAAGAGAATGTTTAAGAATTTCAGCGTATCCACATATCATTTCTTTTCTAGGTAAACTTTTTAAAAAGTCTATATCTGAAATAACTAATGAAGGTTGATAAAAAGATCCTATCATGTTTTTTCCCGACAAGGAATTAATACCTGTTTTTCCACCGATTGCTGAGTCGACTTGACTTAATAAAGTCGTGGGCACGTTAATAAAATTCAAACCTCTTTTAAAAATACTTGATGCGAACCCGCATACATCTCCACAAATACCACCTCCAACAGAAATTAAACAATCATTTCTACTGAAATTGTTATTTTCAAGAATTTTTACAATAGAAGAAACAGTTTTTAAATTTTTACTTTTTTCATTAAAAATAATTTTTTTCTTTTCTATTCTTTTTTTGTTAAATCTACTTAAAATAGATTTAATCATTTTAGACGGTACTTTACTGTCGTAAACAAGCAAAAATTTTCGTGAATAAATTTTTTCATTTAAAAATATTCTGTTTATTTTTGAGATAAGATTTTTCCCAATAATTACTGAGTAATTATTTATATTAGTTTTAACTTTTAATTTCATTTTTTCTCAATATTAAAATTATTTTATCTACAATTTCGTTTTTTTTATGATTTTCACAATCTATTTTAAAATTTGATTTGGCATAATATTTATTTCTATCCAACATCATTTTTTCAATTTCTTTATCATCTAATCCTTGAATAAGTGGTCTTTTTGATGATTTCTTAATTCTTTTGATTATTGTTGAAGGCTTCCAATTTAACCAAAATGATATTGAATTATTTTTAACATTTTTTCTAACTTTTTCATCTAGAAACGAACCGCCCCCTAAAGATAAAACAAATTCTTTTTCTCTAGAGTCTAGAAGTGATAAAATTGTTTTAACTTCTATAGCTCTAAAATACTTTTCTCCCTTTAGTTTAAAAATTTGGCTAATTTTTTGTTTTTCAATTATCTCAATTTTACTATCTACGTCGATGAATTTAATATTCATTTTTTTTGACAATAATACACCAATTGTTGATTTTCCTGATCCCATCATGCCTATTAAAACAATTTTTTTTTTTAATTTCATAATTTTCTAAGTTGAAAAAACACAAATATGTCTTAATTTGAATTTAATAAAAAGTATATGCAATTTTATAAAAAGACAAGCATTGGCAGCTCTATAAATCCACTAAAAATCATAATAAAAGTAGTTGTGATTTTGGTAATCATTTTTGGAATTTTAGTCCTAGTAAGTAAAATAAATTTCCCCTCACCAAATCAGTTAATTGAAAAAAAAATCCCTCAAGAAAATCTAAAAATTGTTAAATAATTTTTTCATAATTTTTTTAATTTTAATATCATTCTCTAAATTTGCTTTTGGTAACGAGCCTACAGATATTTGGAGTCTTGAGAAAAAAGAAAAAGATAACGAAGAAAATGTGGTAATTGAAAGTTCATCAAGCGAAACTGAAAATAAAAAAATTAAAATTAATGCCGGTATCACAGATGATGTTAAAGTTTCGGCAGAAAATTTTACTGACAAAAAAGATTTAGTCGTTGGGATATATGACCCAGGGAAATATGGTTTTAATTTGGACATGTGGGCAAAATCAGATGGAAAAAAAATATATGAACTTAAAAAAAAAATAAACTCCATGAATCTTTCTGACGATGCTAGTAACATTTATAAAAAAATTCTTCTAACTAATACTTTTCCGCCAAAGAATAATTTTGATAAAAAAAAATTTTTTGATTTAAAAGCAGAATGGTTAATTAAAAATGGAGATCTTGATTTAATAATTGATTACGTAACTAAAAATCTAGATATAATATCAAATGAAAACTTAATAAAATTCGTTTTAAATGAATATTTATCAAAGGCAGAAACAAAAGAAGCATGCAACTTATTTAAAAAGTTAAATAAAAATTTTGATGATAATTATTTGAAAAACTTTTCAATATATTGTTTGATACATAGTAAGCAAAACGATCTTGCCATGATGCGTTTTGATTTAGAAAAAGAGTCTGGTTATTCAGATCCTTTTTTCGAGAAAAAATTTAATTCATTAATGGGACTTTCAAAAGATGATAATACCTCGTCAGATAAAAATCTTTTAAATTTACATCTTTCTTTTAATACAATAAAAGATTTTAAGTATGTGCCTACAAAAAAAACCTCAAAACTATTTTGGACTTATTTGAGATCTAACAACTTACTAGACAGAACCAGTGATATCGATACTGCTGACGAAGAAAAAATCTCGTTATTAGAAAAAGCTACGCACGAGAGAAACTATAATGAGAAAGATTTACTTAATATTTATAAAAAATTTCAATTTTCTGTTGACCAACTTCTTAATATAGAGAGAGAAAAAGAGAATTTATCAAACATAAAAGCCAGAGCTTTGATGTATCAAGGTATTTTATTAAATGATGATCCTAACAAGGTAACGAAACTTTCTAAAGATTTAAAATTATCTTTTACTGATGACGGTCTAGAAAATGCCTTTAAAGATGAATTAAGATTTATTTTGGAAAGATTTGAAGAAAAAGATTTAAGTTCAGATTTAACAAACTTTTATGTTTTAAATTCTAAGTTAGAAAATCCAAATAAAACAATCAAATATAACAATAAAATTTTGCATCAATCAAAAATTATAAATTATTTTATACAAGAAAAAACCTCTAAGAAAAAGACTGAAAAAGATCTAAATAATTTTTTGAAAAAAATCAAAAAAAGTAAAAAAAATTATTTAATAACAAAAGATGTAATTGTTATAGAGTCTTTAAAATTTGATGGGATTGAAATTAATGAGGAATACAGTGATCTTTATACAATTAATGAAAATACTATGCCTATAGATATACAGGTTTTAATTAATGACGGAGAAATAGGTTTAGCAATGTTAAGGATTATAGAAATAATTGGCGAAGATGAACTTAAAAATCTTGGCTCAGAAACTTTATATTTCTTAGTAAATGCATTAAATCAAATGGACATAGATCCTATAAGAAATGAAATCCTTTCTGAAATCTTACCAGTTAGAGTATAAACTTTGTTATGGCCAAAAGAAAAATCATACTGGTTCCAGATGAAATTCTCAGAAAAAAATCTGAAAAAATTGAAAAAATAACTAATAAAGAAAAACAGT
>CACESO010000019.1 GCA_902562205.1 uncultured Pelagibacteraceae bacterium
CTTTTTAATTTTTATCTCAATAATTTATTATAGTTTAATAATTAAAAACAATAGACGATTTATTGCATTAAACTAAATGGCAAATAAGAAGATTGTTAACAGTTGGAATGAGTGGGATCCGCTTAAGCATGTGATTGTTGGAAGAGCAGACGGATGTTGTATACCAGCGCCAGAGCCAGCTTTAGATGCAAAAGTTCCAGAAGACTCAGATATGAAAGGTCAATATGGTCCTCGAACTAAAGATACAGTTGATAAAGCTAATCAACTTTTAAATGACTTCGCTTCCTTACTTGAAAAAAGAGGTATCAAAGTCGATAGACCAACTCCTTTAAATCATAATCAAAAAGTTTCTACACCAGATTGGGAAGTTGAGAGTATGTTTGGCTGTATGCCTGCAAGAGATATAATTTTAACAGTTGGAAACGAAATGTTAGAAGCCACGATGAGTTATAGATGTAGATGGTTTGAATATTTAAATTACAGACCCTTACTTAAAAAATATTACGATCAAGATAAGAATATGAGACACGAGTCAGCTCCAAAACCTCGACTAACAGATGCAGATTATAGAAAGGATTATTTATCTGATAAGATAGGTGTAAAAAAAAGACTAGAGTGGACTGAAAAAAAATTTTTTGTTACTACAGAAGAAGAACCATTATTTGATGCCGCAGATATATTACGATTTGGTAAGGATTTAATAGTTCAACACGGTTTTACTACAAACTTAAAGGGAATTGATTGGTTGAGAAGACATTTCAAAAACCACAGGGTGCATGCTGTAAATTTTCCAGGAGATCCATATCCAATTCATATCGATGCTACTTTTACTCCTGTTACAGAGGGTATAGTTATAAATAATCCTCAGAGAAAGCTACCAGCTTCACAGCGGAAACTTTTTGAGAATAATGGATGGAAAATACTAGACTCAGCTCAGCCAGCTCATAATACTCCACCTCCATTATGCTATTCTTCAGTTTGGCTTTCAATGAATGTGCTCGTGTTAGATCCAAAAACAGTTTGTGTAGAAAAAAGTGAAGTTTACCAAGCTGATCAATTAGATAAACTTGGTCTTGAGGTTGTTCCAGTGGAGATGAGAGATGCATATGCTTTTGGCGGTGGTCTTCATTGTTGCACTGCAGATGTATACAGGGAAGGGGACTTAAAAGATTATTTCCCGAAACAATAATTAGTTCTTAGAAGAATTTTCAACATCGAGAGCCTCTAATTGCTGAGTGACCTCTTCACTGTTATTAGAGTAGTCTGCGTTATTACTTTTTCTATTACTCTCTCTCATTCTCAATTTTTCTTCTTTTAATTTCTCTTGCTCTTCTCTTGCTTTTTGTTCACGATCAAATTTTTCTTCCCACTCTCTTAATTTAAGCGCCTCAAGATTTCTTTTCTCTTGTTCTTTTTCATCCCTTAATTTTTGTTCTCTTCTTTTTCGTCTTGTCTCTTTTAATTCTTTTTGTCTTTGCTCATCTTCTCTTACTTTTAGATCAACATCTTTACGATTTTGTTCTTCAGATCTAATTTGAAGCTCTTTTTCTTTCTTTTTAAGATCCGTCTCTTTATTTTTTTGCTCTTCCCCTTTAAATTTTAAATTTAATTCTTTTTCTTTTAATGAATTTTCTTTAGTTTTTAATTCATTGTCTTTTAATTCCAATTCTCTTTCTTTTAGCTTTAAATTTTCAAATTTTATCTGTAATTTTTCCTCCTGTTTTCTAAAATTATCTTCTTTAGCTTTTAATTCTTTTTTTTCTAAACTAAGTTTACTAAATTCCTGTTTCTTTAAATCTTTTTCTAACTGTTGTTGCTTAAGTTTTTGTTTATGTTTGTATTCTTTTAACGCACTCGAAGTAAAACTTGCGAGCTTTGAAAACGCACCGTGTTCAATTTTTTTTCTTTTTCTTCTTTTAGGCATTTTTTTGATGCGCATTTAAGCAAATAAAATTAAATTCAACAAGATTAAATTTTCTTTATTGTCTAATTTGAGTTACAACTGTTAATAGAATTAATTATTTGATTTTTTCTGGCTCCTCAATGGGCTCCGTTGTCGGGTTTAACTCCATTCCAACAGGAGTAATCGTCGTAGGAACAGCAACGAACTGTGAGTCAGGATTTTCCTCTGATGGTCTTATTTTCATTCTATAAACCGCAAAAACACCAATTATACAGTGGAATATAATAAGAAATACAAAAAATCCGTTGTTCCCAACTAAACCCATTAACAAAGAACATAAAAAAGGTCCGCTTATCGCACCCAAACCAAAAGCAAATTGTAAACCTGCTCCTGCAGCAACAAACTTGTCTCTAGTTATAAAGTCATTGGTATGTGCAAGTATCAAAGAAAACATTGGTAAGCTACATACTGAAAAGGCTATTAAAAAAGTATAAAACCAAAACTTTGAAGACCCCAGACCATCTGGTAAATACATTGTGCCAACTGAAAAGATTGCAAAGAAAGCAAATAATGCAGCTCCGAAAGTTGAATAAATAATAACTTTTCTTCTATCAAATTTATCTGAAATGTAGCCCACAGGATATTGAGAGATTGCACCTGAAATTGCCAACATAAAAGTAACTAAAGATATATCAAATATACTAAAATTCATTGCAGCTGCATAAACTGCTAATAAGGTAAACAGTGCTGATTGAATTGTTCCGTAAAGAACAGAGCTCACCATTCCAAGAGGTGATGATGAATATAATTCTTTTAAACTCATACTTTTAATTTTCTTAAAAGTTGGCGGCTTTCTTTTAGTTAATAAAATTGGTAGAAGTGCCAATGACATTAATACAGATATTAAAATGAAAGGCTGAAAATTCTCAGGACTACTAAAATTTAATAAAAACATTCCCGTTCCCATAGATCCATATAAAATAATCATATAAATAGACAAAACTTTACCTCTATTTTTATTACTTGATCTATCGTTCAACCAACTCTCAGCAATTGTATAGATTGAAACCATTGAGTATCCTGTAATCACTCTTAACAAGAACCAAGTAAGGGGATTTACAAAAACTGAGTGAACTAGTATTGCAAGTGATGCTACAGATGCAAAAGCAGCAAATACTCTTATATGACCTACACCTGATATAACTAAAGGAACAGTTCTGGCACCTATAAAGTAACCTACAAAATAGCCAGACATCATAAATCCAGTTGAGGCAAGGCTAAATTCTTCAATAACTGCTCTAACTCCTAATAAAGCATTTTGATAACCATAGGCAAGCATGATTGTACTCATACCCAAAAATAATGCCCAAGAATTTTTAAATACTTTATTCATAAACTGGCAGCTTATTATTTCTGATTTGAGACTAAATCAAGAAATTATTATGACGAACTTATGACTTTTTCAATTTTAAGAAAGAGTGGGTAGCTATCGTTAATACAATTATAGCACCCCCTACTATTGTTTCAGGTGTAGGCTGCTCTTTAATAATGAGCCAGACCCAAATCGGACCTATTATAGTTTCCAACAAGAAAAATAAGTTTACCTCTGCTGCTGTTATAAATCTAGGTGCTATAGTAACAAGAACGAATGGTATAGCCACACACATTACACACATTAATGGAACAATATAAATATCGTTATTATTCAGAGAATAATCTTTTACAAAAAGCATTGCAAAAAGAGCTATGATTAACTTTCCAACAACTGCAGAGGGAACCAGGTTTAGTTTCTTTGCTGATCTAATTATAACAGCACCCACTGCTAGACCCATAGCAGCAACAAATCCTAAAATATCACCAAAAAAATTTCCTAACTTAATTGAGTCGTAAAAAATATACAGTGCAGCAAAAAAAGTTATAAAAATTGCTACCCAGGTTTTTTTATCGGGATTTTCTTTTAGGAAAAATGACCCAAGAATGGCAGATAACATTGGTGCTGTAGCAATCATTATCAAAGTATTAGCAACATTTGTATTTTGAATTGAAACAACAAAAGCAATGTTGGTAACTGAAAAAGTTAAAACGTAGGCAAAACCATAATAGCCATTTGATCTTAATAAATTAAAAAATTTTAATCTGTAAATTAAGAGCATCCCAATAAAAACTAAAACAAACGGTATGATGCCTCTATAAAAAACCAAACTCCAAGTCTCAACATCAGATAGTCTGATAAATAAAGAGTCTGGTGTTATAAACATCACAGCCACAAAAGCCATTAAAGACCCTTTTTTTTGATCAGTTAAACTATTCATGCTTTAAGTTCTTTCCAAAAAGTTTTTGCTAGATTTTTACCTGATAGATCATAGTAAGTTTTTATTCCTGTGGGAGATGTAACATTTATATCACCGTTAAGCTTTTGATCAATCAAGTCAATCCCAGCAAAAAAAATGTTTTCTTTTTTTAAATCTTTAGCAATTAAATTTGAAATTTGCTTTTCTACTTTAGTTAATTTTGTATTGATTACTTTCGCACCCTTACTCATATTGCTTAAAAATGATCCTTTTTTTGGAATTCTTGAAATAACACCACATAATTTCCCGTTTATAACAAAAACTCTTTTGTCTCCTTTATTTATTTTTGGAAGAAATTTTTGACACATAATATGACCATTTTTTTTAATAAATCTTTTAACTAGATTTGATTTAAATCTGGTTAATAAATGAATATCATTTCCACTGTAACCATGAATAGGTTTTAAGATAACCTTTTTGTTTTTTTTAAAAAAAGTCTTAATTTCATTAATATTTTGAGTAAATAAAGTGTTAGGCATATATTTTTGATATTTAGACGAGTATAACTTTTCAGAAATGTTCCTAATAGATGTTGGATCATTTATTATTTTAACCTTAGTTTTTATCGAGTCTAAAATATAAGTTGTTGAGATATACTCAAGATTAAATGGTGGATTTTGACGAATGAGAATAAACTTACATTTTAAAAGTTCAAGAGTCT
>CACESO010000020.1 GCA_902562205.1 uncultured Pelagibacteraceae bacterium
TTCTATAAGGAATGAAATTGTTATAGAGGGATCGAGGGCTAATAGAAAATACATAACTTTCTTTTCTTTATTTACATTGATACCATCTATTTTAATATCAGTTTTTTCACTATTTTTATTTTCTTTTGCACTTGAAAAGTATTTTGATAAGAAAATTACTACTGCTGTAAGTAATTCTTATCAATTAGCTGTTAATTATGTGAACACTGTGAGAAACAAAGTAGAGTCAGATATTGTTTTAGCTGCTTTTGATTTGAATAAAAATGTTTCTATTTATAATGAAAATAAACAAATGTTTGAAAATTATTTAAATTCACAAAAAATAGTAAGAAAATTAGATGCAATTTTTCTAATTAATGACTCTGGTAAATTAATAATGTCGACTGATAAAAATAAAATTCGATATTTACCACCCTCCAAAGAACAATTAAAGATGGTGCTAAATGATGATAGACCGCTAAAAATATTAAATGCCTACAAAAATACTTCTGCCGCGTTAATGAAATTAACTAATTTTGAAAATACTTATATCTATATAATAAAATACTTAGACCCAAAAATTTCGCAATACTTAACAGAGTCGAGTGAGGCCTTGGACTTTTATTATACAGTACAGGATAAAAGGACAGGTATTAAATTTTCATTTGCTATCATCTATATAATTATAGTTACTCTTCTTTTATTTTTATCAATTTCTATAGCAATAAGATTTTCATCAAGATTTTTTTTATCTATTAATAATCTAATATCTGCTTCAACAAATATTGGTAAGGGTAACCTAAATTCAAAAGTTCCAGAAATCAAAACTGATAAAGAGCTAGAGGTTTTAAATAAAAATTTTAATCAAATGATTGATAGATTAAAATATCAACAAAACAAACTGATAGCCAATGAAAGACATGAAGCATGGGAAAGTGTTGCAAGGAAAATTGCACATGAAATAAAGAATCCTCTCACACCTATTCAACTGATAATAGACAGTCTTAAAAAAAAATATTCTGAATTGTTTGATGAAAAAAACAGAGATTCTTTTTTAGAGAAAATTAAAACAATTAACAAACAAATAAAACTTATTGAAAAACTTGTAAATGAATTTTCTGATTTTGCGAGGATGCCAAAACCTATTTTCAAAAAAAATGAGCTGAACAAAATTATTAAAGACACAATTAACTTAATGAAAACTAATGACAAAGATATTGTAATTAATTTTCATTCAGAAATAAATTACTTTGTTAACAGCGATAATGAACAACTAAATAGGGTTTTTATTAACTTGTTTAAAAATTCAATTGAAAGTCTTAAAGAGAAACATGAAAAAATGGGTAATTTTCAAAAGAAAATCGATGTAGAAATTACATTAATTAATGACTATATAAATATTGAAGTACAAGATAATGGAATGGGTTTTACAAACAATGACCTTAAAATATTCTCAAAACCTTATTTTACCACAAAAAAAGATGGTAGTGGTTTAGGTCTATCTATAGTAGAAAAAATTTTAAGTGACCATAATGGATTTATTGAATTTATCCCGAAAAAAGAAGGAGCTAAAATAAAAATTTTGTTACCTAAATATGTCAACTGAAATATTAATAATTGATGATAATCCAGATATTAGAAATATCCTTAAAGATTTAATTTCTGATGCTGGATATGAAACTAGAGTCGCAGCAAATTATAACCAGGCGTTAAATGAAATCGATAAAAAATTACCTGACGTTGCGATTATAGATGTAAAACTAGATAAAGGTGATAATGACGGAATTGAACTTTTAAGTCATATTAAAAATAAAAATAAAGATGTTCCAGTTATAATTATTTCAGGTCATGCTAATATTGAAATGGCTATTAAATCTCTTAAATCCGGGGCATTTGAATTCTTAGAAAAACCTTTTGATGAAGAAAGATTAATGAATTTTGTCAAAAGAGCTGTAGAAAACTTTAAATTGAAAAATGAAAACAAGATTCTCGAAACTAAACTATTTCACTCATTTGACTTAATAGGAAATAGTCAAAATATTGAAAAAATAAGAGAACAAATAGAAAAGCTTTCTAATTCGGAAAGTAGAATATTTATATATGGACCAACAGGCTCTGGTAAAGAATTAATTGCTAGAAAAATTCATAAACTTTCTAAAAGAAACAAAGGTCCATTTATCATCTTAAATGGTGCATTATTAGATGTAAAAAAATATGAGTTAGAACTTTTTGGTGAAGAAAAAGAAAACGGTTCTATTACATACGGTTCACTTGAAAAGGCCTCCGGAGGAACTCTTTTAATAGATGAAATTTCTGAAATACCTCTCGAAACCCAATCAAAAATATTACGCGTTTTAATTGACCAAAAATTTAGAAGGATTAATAGTAACCATGATATTAAAGTAAACGTAAGAATTATTTGTACATCCAGTAAAAATATTAATAATGAAACTCAACTTGGGAATTTTAGGGAAGATCTATTTCATCGATTGAATGTTTTTCAAATTAATATCGAGCCATTAAGTAATAGGGTAAGTGATATACCTCTTTTAATTGATTATTTTTCTAAAACTATTTCAAGAGCTTATAATCTCAAAAATCTCAATATTGACAAGGAGGACTCTTACTTAATGAATCATTTTTGGCCCGGAAATGTAAGAGAGCTAAGAAATTTAATAGAAAGAATTGCTATTTTATCAAATAATGATCAAAACAAAATTAAGACGATTATAAAAGAGTCTATAAAACAAGGTGGTATAGAAACATTTAAAAGTAATAATCTATCAGTACCATTAAAAGAAGCTCGAGAAAACTTTGAGAAAGAATATTTGACTACTCAATTGAAAAAATTTGGTGGAAATATATCAAAAACTGCAAAGTTTGTAGGAATGGAAAGATCTGCTCTTCACAGAAAACTTAAAGGTTTAGGCGTTAAGGACTTAAATTAATGAATATAATAATTTGCGGGGCAGGTAGAGTAGGTTATACCATAGCGAAACTTCTTAGTGAACAAGATCATTCAATCACTGTTATCGATCAATCTAGCGAAGATATTCAAAAAATTAATGAAGATTTGGACGTTAAATCAATAGTTGGCAAAGCCACATATCCGTCAGTACTTGAAAAAGCAAATGCTGAAGATGCAGACATGATAATTGCTGTTACAAGAAATGATGAGATCAATATGTTAATTTGTCAAATCGCCTTCTCAATTTTTAAAATTGGAAAAAAAATTGCAAGAATTCGGTCCCAAGATTACTTAAATCCTAAATTTTCTCTAGTTTATAATAAAGAAAATCTACCCATTGATGTAATAATTTCCCCAGAGGTAGAAATTGCTAAGTCTATTCAGAGAAAGTTGGAGGCACCAGGAGCGATCGATAACGTACCTTTTGCTGATAACAAGATACGTTTGCTTGAAATTGATGTTAATGAAAAATGCCCATTGATTAATATTGAGTTGAACAAAATAACAAAAAAATTTCCAAAACTAGAGGCTAATATTCTTGGTGTAGTCCGTGATGAGAAATTTATAATTTTAAAAAAAAATGATGTTTTAAAACTGGATGACAAGGCCTATGTAATAATCAACTCATCTCAAATGCAATTAACACTAGATGCATTTGGACATAATGAAAAAATTTCTAATAAGTTTTTAATTATTGGTGGTGGAAATATAGGTTTCAATTTAGCTAAAAATTTAGAAAAATCCCGTGAGTCCGCAAGAATTAAGATTATTGAAAAAAATAAAGAAAGAGCTGAATACATAGCAAACGAACTTAATAACTCGTTAGTAATTAATGGAAATGGTTTAGAAGAAGATGTTCTTAAGGAGGCAAATATAGACGATTCTGAAACCGTTTTAGCTTTAACAAATGATGATGAAGATAATTTGATGGTCAGCGTTTTAGTTGAAAAATTTTCAAAAGACAAAAGAACCATGGCTCTAATAAATAAGCCAAATTATTCAATACTTCAGTCTTCATTAAAAATTGACGATTTAATCGATCCACGTATGAACACAGTTTCAAGTATCCTTAAACACGTTCATAAAGGGACCATTGAAACCGCTTATAGTATTTCGAATGGTGATTATGAGGTAATTGAAGCAGAAATAATTGACTCATCTGAACTTATTAATAAAGAACTTAAAAATTCAAATTTGCCAGAGAATATTAGAATTGGAGCAGTCTTAAGAAAGAATGATATAATTATTCCATCTTCGAAATTTATTTTCAAAAAAAAAGATATAGTTGTTTTTTTAGCAAAAAGAGATCAATTACCAGTCGTTGAGAACTTATTTAGAATTAGCTCAATTTAGATGTTAAATTTTTCGCAGCTATATCTTGGAATATTTTCTTTATTCATATCATTTTTATCTTTTTTAAATATTATTTATTGTTATTATTTTGATCTATTTTTAGATATAGGAAGCTTTTTTTTCGTTTTTTTAATTACTCTTTTTTTTGGTTCTTTAGTCCTTTTCAAAAAAAAAAATTTAAAAAAAACATCTATATTTGAAAAAATCTTAACAGTTATTACTGGTTATTTTATAATACCAATATTATTAGCAATACCTTATTATTTAATATTAAATAATTTGAGTTTATATGATGCATACTTTGAATCAGTCTCAGGCTTTACTTCTACTGGCTTTACAGTATTTGAAAATTTAAAACAACTTAACCAAAGTTTAATTTTGTGGAGATCTTCTACTCAATGGATTGGTGGATTGTATTTTTTGATTTCACTAATTTTATTAATAGATATTTTTGATACAAATTTGAAAAAGTCTCTTACAAACTTTATCTCATT
>CACESO010000021.1 GCA_902562205.1 uncultured Pelagibacteraceae bacterium
TTTTGTCCGAATTGAGTTGGATAACTTATCAACTAGCAAATTTAAGCCAATTTCATATACTATCATGATGGACCTTAAAATTTTAAGACTGGCCTCTGATACGAAATCTCAAAAAAAATTATCAGATTTTACACACAACTCTAAAGCTAAAAATCCCCTATGCGGAGATGAGATCCAATTATTTTTTAAGATAAATAAAGGAAAAATTACCAAAGTTTCATATCAAGGTAAAAATTGTGTTTACTGCCAAGCTTCTGCAAATTTGTTATCAAGTAATTCAAATGGAAAAAAAATTGAGGAAATGATTGAAGTTTGTGATTGTGCTAATGAATTTTTTAAAAACAAAGGTGACTTACCCGACAATTTAAAAGGATATAAGGAATTAATAAGCTCAAAAAATATTAGTAGAAAAGAGTGTATACTTCTACCTTTCAATGCTTTAAAGAAAGGCCTAACTAATGGAAACTAAAAAAATTATCAACAACTCTATAGCTGGTCTTTTTTCAGCTATTACAATCGGTGCATTAACACTGCTAACTTATAAGACTGATTATGGATTATTTCTGGTTGCTTCGTTTGGTTCAACAATGGTATTGTTATATGGTTATCCGGAAAGCCCCTTCGCACATCCCAAAAATATTTTTTTTGGTCATCTAGTAACTGCTACTGTAGGAGTAATTGCTTTAACATTTATTCCTTTGCCAGAGTACATTTTAATTCCCATATCAGTTGGTCTTGGAGTTTTTTTTATGATCATGTTAAACGTCACCCATCCACCAGCTGGAGGTAATCCGATAATTGTTATAATAGGATCTGCCTCATTTGATTACTTACTTAGCCCTGTGATCACCGGGTCTGTGATTATTATAATTTTTGGGGTTGTATTAAACAAATTTATACTCAAAAAAAACTATCCAAAATAAACACTATTTATTTGCTAGACACTTAATTATTGTGCTACAGTCTTTCTTATAAATTCAAGATAATTGCTTTTATAAATTAACAGGAGAAAAAAATGAAAATTTTATGTATTTTATATGATGACCCAAAAGGTGGGATGCCAAAATCATATCCATTGAGCGACTTACCAAAACTTGAAAAATATCCCGACGGAATGACATTGCCTTCTCCGAAAGGAAGAGACTTTACGCCTGGTCAATTACTTGGATGTGTATCAGGAGAGCTGGGACTTAGAAAGTTTTTAGAGAGCAATGGTCATGAATTTGTTGTTACTAATAGTAAAGATGGTAATGGATGTGAAGCAGACAAGCACATTGTTGATGCAGACATCGTAATTTCTCAACCATTTTTTCCGTATTACTTAACTAAAGAGAGAATAGCTAAAGCAAAAAATTTAAAAATGGCAATTACTGCTGGTATAGGATCTGATCACGTGGACTTGCAAGCTGCAATGGATAATAAAATTGATGTTGTTGAAGTTACTTTTTGTAACTCAAGATCTGTAGCTGAACATATTGTAATGATGATTGTATCAATGGTTAGAGATTATCATAATCAACATAGAATCGTTAATGAAGGTGGATGGAATATAGCTGATGCTGTTCATAGAAGTTATGATGTCGAAGGAATGCATATTGGTACAGTTGCTGCTGGAAGAATAGGTCTTGATGCTTTAAGAAAAATGAAACCTTTTGATGTACATTTACATTACTTTGACAGACATAAATTGCCTGACAGTGTAGAAAAAGAATTAAATTTAACTTTTCATGAATCTGTAGAGTCAATGGTGAAAGTTTGTGACGTAGTTACTATTAACTGTCCATTACACCCTGAAACTGAAAACTTATTTGATAAAAAAATGATAAGTAAAATGAAAAAAGGCGCCTACATAGTTAATACTGCCAGAGGAAAAATTTGTAACAAAAACGATATAGCAGATGCATTAAAATCTGGTCAATTAAGTGGATATGCTGGAGATGTATGGTTCCCGCAACCCGCTCCAAATGACCATGTATGGAGATCAATGCCAAATCATGGAATGACTCCACACACGTCTGGAACGTCACTTTCTGCTCAAGCAAGATATGCTGATGGTGTAAGAGAAATATTAGAGTGCTTCTTCGATAAAAAACCAATTAGAGATCAATACCTTATTGTAAAAGATGGCCAATTGGCTGGAATGGGTGCACACTCTTACAGCAAAGGTTCAGCAACAAGTGGTTCTGAGGAGGCCGCAAAATATAAGAAAAAATAAAAATTGAGAATAAAGAAATTTTTAAGACCTTTTATTTTAACTTATCTTTTCTTAAGTGTTGCTATAGGTTTTTACCCAACTTTTGATTTTTACACTTTAAAGGGTCAATCAATTATAATTGCTGTTTCAATCTTTAATGGAGTTTTGGGTTTGTATGTAAAGAAAATTGGAAATGATGAATAAAGAAAAAACAATTGGATGGAATTTTGATAACTCATATTCAAATTTACCAAAATCTTTTATCTATGAGATCTCTCCTGTTCCAGTAAAACGTCCAGAGTTAGTAATTTTTAATCATGATCTAGCTGATCAAATGGGTTTGAATTTTTCTAATGTAGATAATGAGCAGCTAGCAAAAATGTTTTCTGGAAATTTGCTCCCAAAGGGATCTAAATCTTTAGCGCAAGCGTATGCGGGTCATCAGTTTGGTCATTTTACAATGTTGGGTGATGGTCGTGCAGTTTTGCTAGGCGAACATATATCTAAAAGTAATCAAAGACTTGATGTTCAGTTTAAGGGTTCAGGTCAAACACCTTTTTCAAGAAGCGGAGATGGAAGAGCAGCACTTGGTCCAATGTTAAGAGAATATTTAATTAGTGAAGCAATGTACTCATTAAACATACCGACGACTAGAAGTTTGGCAGTTGTGAAAACTGGAGAAAATGTGATTAGAGAAAAATCATTGCAGGGTGCAATATTAACAAGAGTTGCATCAAGTCATATAAGAGTTGGAACCTTTCAATTTATAAGAACAAGAGAAAATTTAGATGAGCTCAATACTTTAGTAAATTACACAATTAAAAGACACTATCCTGAGATAGCAAAATCAAAAAATAATGCTTACGACTTACTCAGTAAATTAATTGATAAACAGATTGAATTAGTAGTAAATTGGATGCGTGTAGGATTTATTCACGGAGTAATGAATACTGATAACATGGCGATTTCAGGTGAAACGATAGATTATGGTCCGTGTGCTTATATGGATAGTTATAATCTAGGCACTTGTTTCAGTTCTATTGATCATATGGGAAGATATGCATATGGAAATCAGCCAGCTATCACCAAATGGAATTTGGCTAGATTTGCTGAATGTTTGCTAACTTTGATTAACCCAAAAAAAGATGATGCTTTAAAAATGGCAACAGAACTTATCGATAAATTCGATAAAATTTATGAGGAAAAATGGTTTAATATGATGAAAAGTAAGTTAGGTCTAATTGGTGACGATAAGAAAGATAATTTAATTATTTTTGAATTATTAGAGATTATGAAAAAGCAAGAATTAGACTACACAAACACTTTTTTATTTTTAATGGACCATGAAATAGATGATAAAAAAAGTTATCAAAATGAAGAATTTGATAATTGGAAGATAAAATGGCTGAAAAGACTAACCAAAGATAGCAAAAATTTAATGGAACTAAATAATCCTGTAATAATTCCTCGAAATCATAACGTTGAAAATGTTTTAAAATCAGCTGAAAATAATGATCTGACACCATTTAATGATTTGCTTCAAGCTCTGAAAAATCCATACACAAATCAAAAGGTTTCAACTAAATATCAGTCTCCACCACCTAAAAGTGATGAAAAATATCAAACGTTTTGTGGTACTTAACTCTTAAAGAACGTAAGGCTCAGGTCTTGCCTCTTTTCCTAAAACTCTTTCGACTGCCATATTGGAGATATCAATAGACTGATATGCTCCAGTTGTAATTAATTCTGTTAATGCTCTACCTATCCCTGGAGCTTGCATTAACCCTCTTCCTGTAAACCCAGTTGCCAAATAAACATTTTCAAACTTTGGGTGCTTACCAACTACAGCATTGTTATCTAATCTATTGCAATCATAGTATCCAGCCCAACCACCTGTTAGTTTTAATTCTTCAAATATTGGAACCCTTTGAGCAAGAGCTGGCCAAACTAATTCCTCAAAATCATCCCATGCAGGTTCAAGATCTTTTGCATCAAAAACAGATTTGGGAGATCCTGCAAGATACTCTTTTCCCTCTGGTCGCCAATAAACTCCAGTGGTTAAGTCTCCAGTCAAAGGCATCTCGGGAATATGTTTGGGACACTTCACTCTAAAGACAGTGTGTTTTTGTGGCTCAACTGGAATATCTTCCAACAATTCTTTTGTCCAACATCCAGCCGCTGATACAATGGTATTAGCCTTTATCTCTGATAAAGATTTTACTTCACCTTTTATAAACTCAGCACCTAGCTCGATTGCTT
>CACESO010000022.1 GCA_902562205.1 uncultured Pelagibacteraceae bacterium
AGTTTATCCGGAGAATTCTCTAACATCTTAATTAAATTAAGTAATGCTTTTTTCTCCTCATTATTTGGATTTTTGTATTTTTTATTGCTTTTAGCAATGTCATTAAAATATGTTATTGAATACTCAATTAATTTATCAAATATTGGATAATCTTTTTTATTTAGGTCTTTTGTGTACCTCTCAACAAATTTCCACAAAACATCTTTTGAATTAGCATTACTTGTCTCAACTAAATTTAATAGCATTGAATAACTCATAACTTTGTTTTCCTTTGGAATATTTCCGTTATGAACATGCCAAACTGGGTTCAATAAAATTTCCTTATTTGATTGATTTTTACTTTTTTCTATACAATCTAAATATTCATCAACCGCTTTCGGTACAATTTCTTTATAAAGTTTTTTTGCTCGTTTTGGATTCTGATACATAAACAAAGATAGACTTTCAGGAGATGCGTATTTTAACCATTCTTCAATTGTAATACCATTACCTTTAGACTTTGAAATTTTTTCTCCTTTTTCATCTAAGAATAATTCATAAGCAAAACCAGACGGATTTTTTTTACCTAAGAGCTTCACAATTTTTGTTGACAGGATTGCACTTTCAATTAAATCTTTTCCATACATCTCAAAATCAATATCTAAAGCATACCAACGCATTGCCCAATCTACTTTCCATTGGAGTTTGCATTTACCATCAAGAATACTTACGTTTAATTTTTCTCCTTTATTATCAAATATTATTGACGATTTTGATTTGTCTATTTCTAAAACTGGAATTTCCAAAACCTGATTAGTTTTCGGACATATTGGCAGGAAAGGACTATAGGTTTTTTGTCTTTCTTTGCCAAGAGTTGGAATTATTATGTTCATTATCCCATCATAATTTTCCAGCACCTTTTTCAGAGACTCATTAAAAAAACCACTTTTATATAACTTTGTGGAGCTTAAAAAATTATATTTAAAATTGAATTGATCTAAAAACTTTTTTAACATTTCATTATTATGTTCACCGAAACTACCAAACTTTTGAAAAGGATCTGGAACAACAGTGAGAGGTTTATGAAGATTATCAGTCAAAATTTTTTTATTGGGCACATTGTCTGGAACTTTTCTAAGACCATCCATATCATCTGAGAATGTAATAATTTCTTTAGGTAAATCTGTTAGTAAATTTAAAGCATTTACAACCATAGACGTTCGTGCTACCTCACCAAAAGTTCCTATATGGGGCAATCCAGATGGACCATAACCAGTTTGAAGAACTATCTTCCCTTTTTTTTCTATGAAAGACTTTCTGTCTCTCAAAATTTTTTTTGCCTCAACGATTGGCCATGAGTTTGACTTTTCAATGTCTTGTTTATTAATTTCTTTCATCAAAAATCGAGTTTATTGTATATTATGCTTATATTTAAATTCATATAATGTTGAAATTTATTTTCCATAAAATAATGTTTAAATTAAATGTCCAATTATAAAACAGTTTTTTTTACTTTAGGGGTATTGTTGATTGTATTGGGTTTTTCAATGTTAGTTCCAATAACTGTGCAACTAATTTATAATGAATTTAATTCGACGTTTATAATATCGTCTATAATTACAATCACATTTGGTATTTTGTTTTTTTTGGCTAATATCGACCATAATAGAAGCTTAAGCACTCAACAAGCCTTCTTACTCACTGCATTGTCATGGATTGGAGTTGCGATATTTGGATCTATTCCGTTTATATTTTCTGATTTGAATTTATCTATAACCGATGCTTTTTTTGAAAGTATGTCTGGAATTACAACTACTGGAGCTACAATTATTAACAATTTATCTGATACCCCTAAGGCAATCTTAAGTTGGAGGGCAATACTCCAATGGCTTGGTGGAATAGGTATAATTGTAATGGCGATAACCTTAATGCCTATTATGAATATCGGGGGAATGCAACTTTTGAAAATTTCAAGTGGAGACAGCTCTGAAAAAATACTTCCCAAGTCTAAACAAATTTCTTTAAGGCTAGTTCTTATTTATTTTTCTTTAACCTTACTTTGTGCGTTTTTCTATAAAGTTTGTGGTATGAATTTTTTTGATAGCTTAACGCACTCTATGACTACTATTGCTACTGGGGGTTTCTCAAATTATAACCAGTCAATTGGATTTTTTGAAAGTGCTAAAATTGAATACGTTTCTATAGTTTTTATAATTTTAGGTAGTATTCCATTTATATCATATATTAAAATTTTATCAGGTAATAAAAAAATAATATTTAAAGACGAGCAAATAAAATTATTTTTTAAACTAATTTTTTTTTCAATCCTTATACTTTTTATTTATTTGGCTATCGTAAATAAAAGTATTTTTGAAATCCAATTAAGATCAATTATCTTTAATGTTGTTTCAATATTAACTGGGACTGGTTACGTTACTAAAGAATTCGATCAGTGGGGTAATTTTCCTTTGATATTTTTTTTGTTGCTTATGTTTATTGGTGGTTGTGCAGGATCAACCACTTGCGGTATTAAAGTATTTAGAGTGCATATGCTTTATTTTTTTTTAAAGAATCAATTACTAAAAATAATTTACCCCAGGGCAATTATAAATTTGAAATATAATAACGATATAGTTCAAGATAAATTAATCGCTTCAATTATATCATTTATTTATCTTTATATTATAATTTTCTTTGTCATATCTGCCCTTTTAACGCTTACAGGTTTAAACTTTATTACAGCAGTTTCTGGAGCTGCGTCTTCAATTTCAAACGTTGGTCCCGGACTTGGAAACGAAATTGGGCCAAATAGTAATTATGCAAATTTGCCAGCTGTATCAAAATGGATTTTGTCCGCTGGAATGATTTTAGGCCGTTTAGAGATCTTTGCGATTTTAGTAATATTCTTACCATCTTTTTGGAGAAATTAATTGACTAATAATTTTAATTACTTCTTTAAAGAAAAGTCATTAAAGATGCTTTTATTCGGTTTCTCCTCTGGATTACCTATATTGTTAGTATTCTCAACTTTATCAGTTTGGTTATCTAAAGCTGGTATAGAAAGAAGTACAATAACTCTATTTAGTTGGGCAGGTTTCGCATACGCTTTTAAATATCTTTGGTCTCCAATAATAGATAAATTTAGTTTACCAATTTTTAAAAAATTTGGACATAGACGAAGTTGGCTTTTATTAGTTCAAATTTTAATTATTCTGTCTTTATTGCTCACTTCATTTAGCGATCCACAAAAAAATCTATTAGTAACTGCAATTTTTATTGTTCTTTTGGCTTTTTTTAGTGCATCTCAAGATATTATAATTGATGCATTTAGAATTGAGTCAGTTTCTCAAAGAAAACAGGGGTATTTGTCTTCAATGTATATTGCAGGATATAGAATCGGTATGCTCGTTAGTGGTGCTGGAAGTTTGTGGTTGGCTGCTTATTTTGGCTCAGATACTTATGACCAAATCGTATGGCAAAAAGTTTATTGCATAATGGCTTTATTTATGTCGGTTGGTATATTTGCAAATCTAACCTCAGATGAACCAAAAGTAAAAAAAAATATATTTAAGAAAACAAATAACCATTTGATTTTCTTTTTATCCATATTATTAACTATCATTATCTTTATCTATCTCTACTCAAACATAAGTTTTTCTGTCAAAGATAATAACTTTTTAATATTTGTACTAACTTGTTTAAAGTTGACTTTTTGCTTTTTGGTCTCAGGCACTTTGTTGGTATTGATGACAAAAATAAAAATAATTGAAAAAAACATGGTAGCTGAAAGTTATATTGCTCCAATAACAAATTTTATTAAAAAATACGGAAAATTTGCTTTAATTATCCTTATGCTTATTTCTCTATATAGAATTGCTGATGTAGTTATGGGTGTTATGGCAAATATATTTTATTTAGAGAAGGGCTACTCAATAAAAGATATTGCTACTTACTCAAAATTCTTCGGGGTATTTGCAACTATCTTAGGTGGTTTATTAGGAGGCTATTTTGCTTCTAAAAAAGGCACAATGACAGCTTTATTTTTAGGTGCTTTAATTGCATCTTTAAGTAACTTACTATTCGCTTGGCTAGCAAAAGTAGATGCCAATATTAATTATTTAATCATGGTAATTACAGCAGATAATATATCAAGTGGATTTGCTGGGGCAGCTTTTGTAATTTATCTATCTGGATTAACCTCAGTCAAATTTACTGCGACTCAATATGCTTTGTTTAGCTCAATTATGTTATTTTTACCAAAACTAATAGCAGGATATTCTGGTGCATGGGTTGATGTAATGGGCTATAGTAATTACTTCATACTTACTGCTTTATTGGGAATGCCGGTATTATTCTTGATATATT
>CACESO010000023.1 GCA_902562205.1 uncultured Pelagibacteraceae bacterium
TAAATATTTTATATCCATCTTTATATTTATAGATGACCATGGGTTTATCTGATTGATATAATTTCTCCAGATAAGGACTAAAATTCGATTTATGCTTTTTGTAATCTATCAATTGCTTGCTCTTTAATTGGTAAGTGTATTAAGCCTGCAAAAACAGATAATGCAATTGCTAAATACCACGCATAGTTATAAGAGCCATATATGTCATAGAAAAGTCCTCCAAGATATGCTCCAAAAAAAGATCCAAATTGATGGCTTAAAAAAACTAAACCATATAAAAGGCCTAGATACTTAGTCCCAAAAATATGAGCTACAATTCCACTCGTAGCTGGAACAGTGGATAACCATAAAAAACCAAAGCTAGCACCAAATATTATTGATGAAATAGTGCTTGGAGGCAAAAAAATAAAAAAACAAATTGAGACACCTCTTAAAAAATAAATAGAACTTAAGATAATTTTTTTACTCATCTTTGTAGATAAATAGCCACTTAACAAAGAACCAATGATATTAAAAAAACCTATTAAAGATAAAATCATCGCTGCAGTCCAATCATCCAGACCTCTGTCTGCTACATATTTTGGCACATGAGTTCCAACTAAAGTAATATGAAAACCACATACGAAGAATCCTGAAACCAACAAAACATAACTTTTGTTTCGAAATGCTTCTTTAAGAGCATCTAAAGATCCTTGATCATTGTGAGCATCATTCGTTTTATCTAACTGTGGTGATCTAACAAAATAAGCAAATATTAATCCTATAGATAAAAATATCATGAAATAAAAAAGGGTATTTACCCATCCATTACTTTGTAAGGAATAATTTGTAAAAAGTGGAGAAAGGAAATAACCAAAAGAACCTACAGCTGTAACCATGCTCATTGCAATTGTTCTATTAGATAATGGAAAGTGTTTACCAACAATTGACATTGGGATACTAATTGCTGTGCCTCCGCAACCAATACCAATTAAAACTCCTAAACTAATTTGAAAGTAAATCCCAGTATTAGGACCTGCATATAAAAAATAAACTCCAAGAATGTAAAAAAGAAATGCAAGGATAATTGATTTGTGGCCTCCATATTTGTCTGCCAGAACTCCAAAAATTGGGCCAGATAGTCCCCAACCTAACATTTGAATACCTATAGCTAAACCAAATTCGGTGTTTGAAATTCCTAAATCATTATTAAAGTCAATGAAAAACATTCCAAAAACTTGTCTTACACTCAAAGACATTAAAACTACTACACATGCGCAAATCAATGTCGTTAAAGCTAGTTTATTTTGAATAAATTTTTCTGAACTCATTTGATGAATTTAAGAGATCTTCTTAAATCTTCAATCAAATCTTTTGGATCCTCTAATCCGATATGTAATCTTACTATATGCTCATTTTTTGATAAATTTAAGTAAGATCTATCTCCTTGTTCTTTAATTTCTTGATGTAATGCCAAACTTTCAAAACCTCCCCAACTATATCCATATCCAAATAATTTTAGAGAATTAACAAACTTTATCACATTTTTTTTTGATGATTTAATTCTTAAACCCATTAAACCAGATGCTCCTTTATAATATTTTTTCCAAAGGCTGTAGTTTAAGGAACCTTTTTTAAGTGGATATAAAAGTTTAATTTTTTTGTGCTTAGACAAAAAACTTGCAACTTTCATAGCATTCAATTGATGCCTATCCAATCTCACATCTAGAGTTCTTAAACCTCTAGTTACTAAATAAGCATCGTCGGGCCCCATTCTAAGTCCTGTAATTTTTTCAGCTAATTGGACCTTTTTGAATACTTTTTTGTTTACTGCTAAACTGCCACCCATTACATCAGAGTGTCCAGAATAATATTTGGTAGCCGAGACAATGGACATGTCGAAACCTAACTTTATTGGCTTAAGAAAATATGGTGTTCCCCACGTATTATCGATTGCTGTAAAAATCTTATTTTTTTTTGCTATAGAAATTATTTTTGATAGGTCTTGAAACTCAAAGGAATTACTACCAGGACACTCAACAAATATAAGTTTTGTTTTTTTACTTATATTTTTTTTGATCGAATTTAGGTCATGAGGATTATAAAATTTCGTATTAATATTAAATTCTTTTAAATAATCTTTAGTTAACAATCGTGTAGGACTGTAAACAGGGTCAGCGACTATTATTTCATCCCCAGGTCTTACAACACTGAATATTGCTAAAAAAACAGAGCCAAAACCAGTTGGTGCTAGAAAAACATGATAAGACTCTTCCAATTTTGTTAAAATTTTTGAAAGAACATGTGTAGTTGATGTTCCTTGTCTTCCATAATCATAGTGTCCCCCAGTTGGGTCTTTAATATTTTTCTTTTGAGTTCTTCTTATATCTTGCATGGATTTAAAGATAATAGTTGATGCCCTAACGACGGGAGGATTCACGGACTGATTATGAAAATCTTTTGCAGTATGCTTTAAAAATGTTTTAAAAGAATAGCCCATAAAAAAATTGAATACTTACGGGGACAATGCTATATCCCATAAATAAGTCAACAAAATAATAATAGAGGTATAAAATGGGATATCCAAAGAAGCACAGAGGCCGTAGAAAAATGGGTTCTAAAAAAAGAAGAGCAAGAAAAAAAAATAAAAAAAAATAAATTTTTAAATAATGCTTATCCATAAAAATATTCGTTATTTAAGAAATACAGCTTTATTACTATTTATAGTGCCTTTAATTGGCTTAATCGGTTCTTTGTTAGTTCACAATTATTTGGTTTCATATAAATATTATCATGATTTTATAGTTCCATTTAAAACAGTTGAACCAGGATCGACCTTTGAACTTTTATGCTCAAAGGAAGATTTATTTTGCTCTAATTTCAAAAAAATGACAAAACTTGACCAATGTAATAAGTATTTAATAATAGGAAATAAATTTTCAAAGGACGGATTAATTAAATTAAGTAATGATGATGTGAAACAATTAGATAATCAAGAAAAATATATGAACAAGTACACGATAAGCGATCAGTTAAATGAAAATTGTATTTTAAATAGTAAAAACTATTACCTTTATAAGATATTTCCAAGTTATTTTGAATATTTAGCAAATAGTAATTTTGCTTTAGGGACATCTAAGTCAGTTAATCCATTGATCTATGGTGAGACCTCTATAAGCAATATAGTAAAGCGCCACCCAATAAAATTTGTCTTTAAACCACTTATGTTTTTAAGTGTATTTTTAATGGTCATATATTGGTCCTTTTATAACAATATTTTAAACAGAATATTTCAAATTAAAAGAACAAATATATTCTTGATATTTGGAGTTTTGTCGGCGATCTTTTTATTTTTACATGTCTATTTTCTTGGTCAAAAGTATGAAGCTGAAGTATTTAATAAAATTAG
>CACESO010000024.1 GCA_902562205.1 uncultured Pelagibacteraceae bacterium
GGTGCTTTTCATAAGTACATAAGCCATGGTCTTCTGCCATAAAAAAAAGATGGTCATTTTTGAAGCGGCTTAAGTATTTTAATGGAAATAGTTGATTTCCAAGTGTAATAAACAATTTCATAATTTGTTTATAAATACTATTATATGATATGTCAGGAAAATATTTAATATTTGGTGCGACAGGTTCTATCGGCTCAAATTTATCAAAAATGATGGCTGAAAATAACAAGGATGTTCAGCTTATTGGAAGAAGCGAAGAAAGTTTAAAAAGTATTTCTTCAGAGACAGGTTGTAAATTTACTGTTGTTGATGTGCTTGATTCCAAAAAAATTGAAGACTTAAGAAGTCAATTTGCGAATGACGAAATTAAAGGTATTGCATATTGTGTAGGTTCAATTGATTTAAAACCATTGAGAATGGTAAAAAAAGAAGATTTTCAAAAATGTTTTGATTTAAACTTTTATCCTATTGTGGAAACAATTAAAAATTTCCAAGAAAGTCTAAAAAAAAATAAGGGCTCTGTTGTAATATTTTCGACGGTTGCGGTCAGAAGAGGTTTTACAAATCATAGTATTATTGCTTCGGTTAAAGGTGCTTTAGAGGGTCTTACAGTTTCTTTAGCAGCTGAATTCGCTCCAAACATAAGAGTTAATTGCATAGCGCCTAGCTTAACTAAGTCAAAAATTGCTGAACCAATGTTGAAAAATAAATTAATCGCTGAAGGTATAGCTAAAGCACATCCTATGAAAAGAATTGGTGAAGGTAAAGATGCTGCAGCAATGGCGAAGTTTTTATTAACCGATGAAAGTTCTTGGATAACAGGTCAAATAATAGGTGTGGATGGTGGAAGATCAAAATTAACTTAATCTAGATTATTAAAATACCATTTTTACAAAAATAATATATTCTTTTAAATATTGTGAAGAAATATTCTGCAGATGAATTTTTTAAAATAGCTTACAGTCATTTACAAAAAAGAGACTATGGAAAATCTGCAGGACTTTTTGAAAAACTTATAAAAAATTATCCAAATAATTTATCTATATTAAGAAACTTAGCTCACTGCTATGTTTACTTGAAAGAATTTGAAAAAGCAGAAAAATGTTTAAGAAAAATTATTGATATCAAGCCGGATGAACCTTTTGTATATCAAATTTTAGCTTCAACTTTAAAAGATCAGGACAAGCTAGAAGAGGCAATTTCAGTTGTAAATGAAGGTTTAAAAAAAAATTTAATAAATGAAAAATGGGAAATACAAAAAAATTTATTTTTCCCAAAAATTCCATTTAACAAAGAAGAAATTAAAAAATATAGGCAAAAAATAGAGGAGGAAATTGAAAAAATACTAAATGTAAATTTTCAAAAATATTTTGATTATGACAAAGATCAAATAATAGTTCCTCCTCATGTTGACCTATCATACAGTGATTGGGACAACCTTGATTTAAACAAAAAAAATGTGCAGGCATTTAAAAAATTGTACAAAGTTTTAAATCAAGAAACACATGCCAACAGAGAGATTGAAGAAAAAATTAGAATTGGAATAATATCTGAATTTTTTACTGACCATACAATTGGAAAACTTTATAAAGATCTTATCTTTAGTCTCGATAGAACTAAATTTGAAACATTTATTTTCCATTCTCAGAAAACTCACCCGGGTGACATATTTAATGAATTTAAGGAAAAAGAGAAAGAAGGTGTTTTAAAAAATGAAACACTTCCAGTAAAACTCTCTGAGAAAATAAATGTAATTAAAGATTTTGAACTCGATATAATTTTTTATCCTGATATTGGAATGTCCATAGAATTTTATTACCTTGCCTTAATTAGATTGGCAAAATATCAAATTACTACTTTCGGGCATCCAGAAACAACGGGCAGTAAATCTATAGACTATTACTTAATTTCAAAAAACTGTGTAAATGACAACACTCAAAAACACTATTCTGAAAAACTACTTTTAATTGAGCATTTGCCAATGATTTATTCAAAACCAGTCTGTAAAAAAAAACTCTCTGAGAATGATCTTAAGAGAAAAAATATTTATTCTTGTCCACAAACTTTATTTAAGCTTCATCCCGATTTTGATCAAATAATTTTCGACATACTTCACAGAGACAAAAAAGCTCTCGTTTACTTTATTAAAGATAAAAATAAAGTCTGGTATAAGAAATTAATAAATCGATTAAGTGGCAGTGAAAAATACGACTCTAAAAGAATTATTTTTCTAGATCCTCTAAATTATCATGATTATCTTCTTCATCTTGGTAAGGCCTCTGTACTGCTCGATCCTATCTATTATGGCGCAGGGAATTCTTTTTTTGAGTCCATGCTTTTCGGAACACCATCTGTAACACTTCCGACTGAGCATATTAAATCAAGATTGGTGTTAGGCGCATATAAGCAAATGGAGATAAAGGATCCACCAATAGCCGAGAACATTCCAAATTATGTTGATCTAGCCGTAAACTATGCAAATAGAGATGATATCGGTGAATTGAAAAGTAAATACAGAAAAGCCGCTGAAGAAAAGTTATTTAATACAAAAAAGGCAGGTTTAGAATTTAATAAAGTTATATTAAATTTATTTAATTTGAATTAATTCTTTTGAAACAGTCAATTGTATTTTTTATCAAACAAGCAATCGTCATTGGGCCAACACCTCCTGGAACAGGTGTTAATGCTTTTGCCCTTTTAGAAACTTGATCAAAATCTACATCTCCTACAATTCCTTTATCAATTTTGTTAATACCTACATCAATTATTATTGAGTCTTTCTTTACCCAATCACCTTTAACCAATTTGGGGATACCCACAGCTGCAATTATGATGTCTGCTAATAGACATTCTGACTTTAAATTTTTTGTTTTAGAATGAGTTATTGTAACAGTACAATTTTCTTTTAAAAGTAATTGCGCCATTGGTTTTCCGTTCAAATTGGATCTACCTATGATTACTGCTTTTTTACCACTTAAATTAGGTTCAATTTCTTTTATAAGAAGATAACATCCAAGAGGTGTGCAAGGCACTGAACTTTCATAACCAGAGGACAAATTTCCCACATTCATTGGGTGAAAACCATCAACGTCTTTGCTAGGGCTAATTGACTCTATTACTTTTTTTTTATTGATATGTTTTGGTAAAGGAAGTTGAACTAAAATTCCAGATACCGATTTATCTTCGTTTAAATCAT
>CACESO010000025.1 GCA_902562205.1 uncultured Pelagibacteraceae bacterium
CAAAATCTACAAAAAAAAAGAGGTCTTGTAAAAAAGGTTTTTGATAACGTTTATAATAAGTATGACCTCATGAATGATTTTATGTCTCTGGGTATCCACAGACAGTGGAAAAGAGAACTCATCAGACAAATGAATCCATATCCAGAGAGTACTTTAATTGATGTTGCATGTGGTACTGGAGATATTGCTAAATTATTTGCTGATAATACATCCAATAAATCAAAAATATTATGCGTCGATTTTAATAAAAAAATGTTGGACGAAGGAAAAAAAAGGTTATCAAATTACAAGAATATTAACTGGAAGGTTTCAAGAGCTGAAAAAATTGATGCACCAAATGAAACCTTTGATTATTATACAATTAGTTTTGGTTTAAGAAACACAAAGAATTTAAACTCAACTATCTCGGAAGCTTATAGGGTTTTGAAAAAAGGAGGTAGATTTTTCTGCCTTGAGTTTTCAAAAATTCAAAATCAAAATTTAGATTTCATTTACAAACAGTATTCAAAACTAATACCATTAATAGGAAAATTAGTAGTTGGAAAAAGTGCGCCTTATGAATACTTGGTTCAAAGTATTGATGAATTTGTTAATCAAGAAGAATTACTCGATTTAATCAAAAGTAAAAATTTCTACAATGCCAGTTATAAAAACTTGTCTGGCGGTATTGTATCTTTACATACAGGTTGGAAAATATGATTTTTAATAAATTCTTTATACTTTTCAAAATTGGAAGAAAAATTGGCAAATCTAATATAATAAACATAGTTTCGGAAACTCATAAAATACCAGTATTCATTAAATTATTTTTTAATTTGTTAGCTTTTTCATTTTCAAGTTCAAATAACACGAAAAGTAAGGGTAAAGAAAACTTGAGTGAATCAATTCAAGAAATGGGAACTACTTTTATAAAACTTGGTCAATTCTTAGCCACACGCCCAGATATAATCGGTGAAAAATTGTCTAAAGAACTTGAGTCTCTTCAAGATAAATTGCCTCCTTTTTCAAAAAAAGAGGCGGAAAAAATTATAATAGAAAATTTAGGTCAGTCTAATTTTGATGATATAATTGACTTATCAGAACCTATAGCAGCTGCTTCGATAGCCCAAGTCCATAAAGCCAAAATTAAAGAGGATAATATAATCAAAAATGTTGCAATAAAAGTTTTAAGACCAAACATTAAGAAAATTTTTAATGATGAGATAGATGCCATTATGTTATTGGCATATATAGTTGAAAGTTTAATCAGTAAAACAAAAAGACTTAAACTCATTGAAGTTGTCTTTCTTTTCAAAGAAATAACAAATCACGAAATGGACTTAAGATTTGAAGCTGCAGCTGCAAATGAGTATGCTGAAAATACCAAAAATGATTTAGGATTTTTTGTCCCTAAAATATATTGGAATTTTACAAGCGAAAGTGTTCTTACCTTAGATTGGGTGGATGGGGTATCGATAAGAGAAAAGGATTTACTCAAAGAAAAAAATATTGAGACCTCTAAAATAGCTACAAATTTAATTCAACATTTTTTAAGACATGCAGTCCGTGATGGATTTTTTCATGCTGACATGCACCAAGGAAATATTTTTATTAATGAGTCTTCCCAAATAGTTCCAATAGATTTTGGTATAATGGGAAGAATAGATAAATTGAGTAGAAGATACTTAGCAGAAATTTTATACGGATTTGTACGTAGAGATTACAAAAAAGTAGCTGAGGTACATTTGTTAGCTGGATTAGTACCAAAAGGCACATCTGTAGAGGAATTAGCTCAAGCCTTAAGATCTATTGGAGAGCCAATATTTGGTCAGAGTGTTAAAGACATATCGGGTGGAAAATTATTAAAACAATTATTTGATATTACAGAAAAATTTAATATGCAAACTCAACCACAATTACTACTTTTACAAAAAACAATGGTTGTAGTAGAGGGTGTTGCAAGGAATTTAGATCCAAATAATAATATATGGGAGACCTCTAGACCTGTCTTAGAGAGCTGGCTAAAAGAGACTAAAGATCCTGTAAAGAATATGATGGATACTTTGAAAGATTCATCTGAGGTAATAAAAAGAATTCCTGAGTTACCTAAGATAATGGATAATGCAAATCAGGCTTTAGCATTTTTAGCAAGTGGTCAGATACCCCAAAATACAAATTCTTTTTCCTCTTTTAATGATAAAAAAAATGAGATGAAATCAATTAGAAATCAAAGTATAATTGGATTATTAGTACTTGTCTTTTTAGGTGTCATAGTATTTTAATTCTGTATGAAATTTTTAGAAAATAAAAAAATATTGATTATAATAACAGGTGGAATTGCCGCTTATAAAACATTAGATCTAACAAGAAAGTTATCAAAGCTCAATTGTGAAATTAAAACAATTTTAACTAAAAGTGGTAAAGAATTTGTAACTCCTTTATCAATTACCTCATTATCAAAGAATAAAGTTTATACAGATTTATTTTCAGTGGAGAATGAAAGTGAAATGGATCATATATCTCTCTCAAGATGGTCTGATTTAATACTTGTAGCTCCGGCCTCTTCAAATTTTCTTACAAAAATTTCAAATGGTTTTTCAGATGATTTAGCAAGCACTGTAATTAAGGCATCAGACAAAAAGGTTTTTTTGTGCCCTGCAATGAACGTTAGAATGTGGGAACACGCATCAAGTAAACAGAGCATAAGTGCCTTAAAGAGTTATGGTTATAGAATTTTAGGACCAGAAATTGGTGATATGGCGTGTGGTGAATTTGGAGAAGGAAAGATGTTAGAAGTTGATGAAATTATTAATCAACTTGAAATTTATTTTAAACAAATAAGTAAAAACAAAAAATTAAAAGCGATAGTTACTGCTGGACCTACTCAAGAATTGATTGATCCTGTAAGATTTATCACCAATAGATCTAGTGGTAAACAAGGATATGAGATCGCAAATTCTT
>CACESO010000026.1 GCA_902562205.1 uncultured Pelagibacteraceae bacterium
TACCAATTTCTAATTCGAAAACTTCCCTAGTTTATTCGGTAACCGATAAGCTAGATATAAATGAAAATGAATTTAAAGAGCTTGTTAAAAAATATAACAAATTTTATAAAATTAAAAAATTTTTTAATGTAGATAAATTTAAGTTAAATTTCTTTTTATCAAAAAAATATACTTATAAAAATATTTTATCCTTTGGAGACACTCTTCATAAAGTCCATCCTTTAGCAGGGCAGGGATTTAACATGACAGTAAGAGATATAAAATCTTTAACTGATCAAATTCAAAAGAATATAGATCTAGGTTTAGAGCTATCAACTGCTATCATAGCTTTTGAAAAAGACAGGAAACATAATAATTTCTTTTTTGCGTATGGTATCGATTTTCTCCACAATTTTTTTGAAAAAGAAAACAGATTTAAAATACTAGATAACAAAAAAATTTCAGAGACTTTAGATAACAGTTTTTTCTTAAAGAAAATTTCAGAGAAATTTGCAAATAAGGGATTTAATTTTTAATTACTGAATAGTTTTATTACTAAAGTTATCTTTAAGATATGTGTTAATTATTTGTTCTAATTTTTCTTTTCTATAATTAAGATTCTTTGTTTCTAGGAGCATTTGTTTTTCTTCAAGCGTAAAAGGTGAAGCCATCGCTAAAGTATTAATTGTTTGACTTAAGCCTTGTTTTTCGAATTCTTTCCAATTAATCAAATAACCCTGCTTTTCAAATAATGATCTTAAATTATCAAAGATAAGTCTCAAATCTGAAAATTTAATAGGTTCCTTTTTCTCACTAAGGTCTTGTTCAAAATCTTTATGATCAACTTCACACATTCTATATGATTTATCACTTTCAATTTCATTGATTATTTTAAATCTTATTAAACCATTTAAGATAACTATATACCTACCATCATCAGTCTCATTAAAACTTGTAATTTTTCCCATACATCCAATTTTAAATAGATCAGGTTTTTTTGTATCTCCAGATTTTTTTGGCTGTATCATTCCAATAATTCTGTCACTCTTCATACTATCATCTATCATTTGAATATATCTTGGTTCAAAAATATTCAGAGGAGCACTCGTATTTGGGAAAAATATGAAATTTGATAAAGGAAAGACAGGTATTTTTTTTGGTAGTTTTGTTTCGTTGTTCATAAATAAATTGTAGCAAAGAGTTTAGAAAATTTCTATACCAAAGCTTAAAGAATTCTTTATTTAGACTAATCAATTTGTCGCTTGCTTAATTTTTAAAAAGCCTTTAACTTCAAGTAATTAAATAGGCGGGCATAGCTCAGTGGTAGAGCGTCTCGTTGCCAACGAGAAGGTCGTGGGTTCAAGTCCCATTGCCCGCTCCATATTTGTTATGAGAAAATTTTTATTTATAATACCTGTCTTTTTCCTATTATCTTGTGCAACTACTGCAGGTTATAGTAAACTTTTAGATAGTTGGATGGGTTCGAGTGCTGACAGCTTAGTGAGCAAATGGGGTCCACCATCAAATGTTTATGTAAAAGATAATGGTGAAAAAATGTTAACTTTTGTTAGAGGTGGCCAAGTTTATATGCCTGGTTCACAAACAACGACCGGATCAATTGGCCCATTCGGAACAATTAATTCAACAACATACGGAAGTCCAGGTACGATGATAAATTTGAATTGTACTACTACTTTCACAATCTCCACAGAAAACAAAGTTGTAGACTGGAGTTGGAGAGGAAATAACTGTTACGCTAAACCTTAAAATTAATTATGAGTGATTTATCAGAAAAGAAATGTATTCCTTGTGAGGGCGGAATCCCAAGTTTTAAAATTGATGAGATACATAAGTATCTTAAAAAAGTCGATGGTTGGGATGTAAAACCTGATGAAAGTAAAAACTATTATTTAATTAAAGAATTCAAATTTAAAAATTTTCTTGAAAGCCAAGAATTTGTTAACAAAGTTGGAAGTATTGCAGAAAGCGAAGGTCATCATCCTGATATTTGGTTTGGTTGGGGATATGCAAAGATAAAGATATTCACTCATGCAATAAATGGTCTAGCTGAAAGTGACTTCATACTTGCAGCTAAAA